>JACPGK010000008.1 GCA_016182495.1 Candidatus Kerfeldbacteria bacterium | reverse complement strand
GTGCTTTTGTGGCTGTGAGATATCGCCTTAAATTAGCGTTGAGTACTTGATGTTTGGTGTGCATAGTCATAGATGACTACGGTAACACCAATTACTGTCTAACCGATGGGGCTATGGTAACAATAATTACTGTCGAAGACGTTGGCTTGACATATTTTTTGTGATCTGTTAAGGTTGGCTGTTAATTTATTAACTACCAAGCCGTAGCCGCCTATGAACATAGCCATGATTGGCCAAAAAGGCATTCCTACTATGGCTGGAGGTGTCGAAAAACACGTTCAGGAATTGTCGGTACGCCTGGCTGCAGCAGGGCATAACGTAACAGTGTATACGCGACCTTGGTATACACCGGCCCAACGGCGGCGCTATAGTAAAGTGGCCTTGGTGAGTTTGCCATCCTTACGTTCGAAACATGCTGATGCTATTTCTCATACCGCTTTAGCTATTGTGCACGCGGCTTTTAGATTAAAACCAGAGGTAGTGCATATTCATGCGGTTGGGCCAGCCTTACTTACTCCACTGGCTCGAGTATTGTGCCCTAGCGCCAAAGTGGTAGTCACCTTTCACTGTATTGATCGGCAGCATCAAAAATGGGGCAGGTTTGCCAAAATCATGTTGCGGCTGGGTGAAGTGATGGCCATGCGGTTTGCTCACGAGGTAATTACCGTATCTAAAACCTTACAAGATTATAGTTACGAAGTGTATGGTCGCCAAACACACTATATTCCTAATGGTATTAGCGTAGTGAATCGACGGCCAGCTCAATTAATCAAACGTAAATTTGATTTATCCAGTCAATCGTACATTCTCTGTGTAGCTAGGTTAGTGCGACACAAAGGGATTCATCATTTGATTGCCGCTTATCAACAACTTCACACTGATAAAAAATTAGTGATCGTGGGTGACGGTGCCTTTACCGATGATTACATTCAAGAAATTCACACCCAGGCCAATACTAATCCGAATATTATTTTCACCGGTTTACAAACCGGCCACCTGCTGGAAGAGTTATTCTCCAATGCCTATGCCTTTGTGTTACCATCCGAATCTGAAGGTTTGCCAATTGTCGTGCTAGAGGCAGCCGCCTATGGTTTAACGGTGTTAGCTTCGGATATTCCCGCTAATGTAGAAATTGTTCAACACTGCGGTTTAATGTTTCGCAACCGCTCGGTACCGGATTTAGTCAAGCAACTCATGGTAGTATTACACGAGCCCGACATTGTGCAACGCACTGGCAAATTGGCTCGTAGCCATGTGTTGAAGCATTATTTATGGGATGACATTGCGGTACGAACCAACCAGCTGTATCAGCAGTTAGGGGCGACTGAACCAGCCGTACTACCGCGATTAGTACAACTACAGCGCTAACTATGATATGATTGCTCCGATGCATCGGGTATCGGAGCAATTCATTAAGTTTTCTGTAGTGGGCGCCAGCAACACGGTGATTGATTTTATTGTGTACATTACCTTAACTCGCGGATTTGATTGGTGGGGCCAACATCCAATTGCAGCCAATACCGTATCGTTTTTTATTGCCACGGTGAATAGTTATATTTGGAATAAGCGTTGGACATTTAACCATCCCGGCACCAATCACCATGTGCTATTTGTAAAATTTTTTATCGCTAACGGCAGTAGTTTTGTACTGTACACCGCTCTGTTTGCTTGGCTCACTGGGCTAGGGTGGTACGATTTATTGGTTAAGGTATTATTAATTGGTTTAGTATTGGTATGGAATTTTGTCTTGACCAAATTGTGGGTGTATACTACAGCGGATGATTGAGTTATCGATTGTGATTCCGGCCTATAACGAAGCCCATCGCATTACTCCCACGTTGCATGATTATTTGGAATACTACCGCGCAACGAATAGTGAAATTATTGTGGTATTGAATGGTTGTAGCGATGGTACATTAGCGATTGTAAAATCATTTGCTGAACGTTTTCCACAGCAACTCCGTTGGATCAATTTAGAACAGGCGGCTGGTAAAGGGGGCGCTGTGCAAGCTGGCTTATTAGCCGCCGTGGGTAACTATCGTGGTTTTGTGGATGCTGATGAATCTACCACCCCACCAGAATTTCAAAAATTAGTCGATCGGTTGCGTGAAGAAGGTACCGATGCCGTCATTGCCTCGCGCTGGATTAAAGGAGCGATTATTCGTAATCGTGATTCGTTATGGCGCAAACTGGCTAGTAAACTGTTTGTATTTATTGTCCACCACCGTTTTCATATGCCATTTTACGATACGCAATGTGGCGCTAAAGTGTTTACCAGCGAATTGGTACAAGCCATTGTTCCGCAGCTTCAGATTACAAATATGACGTTTGATGTAGAACTGCTGTATCGTGCATTACAGCGTGGATATGGTATTATTGAGGTGCCAACTATTTGGGTAGATAAAACCAGTTCAGCTATGTTCAATTCACCTATTCAATTATTACGTAAAGGTATCCGGATGTATTTTAGTTTATTTCGTATTCATACATAACATGCCCCGCCAAACTATTTTTGATCAAAAGAATATTTTAGTCATCGGTGGAGCCGGCTTCATTGGATCACATGTATGCGACGAACTGATCAAGCATAACAAAGTGATTTGTATTGATAATTTTATTACCAGCCAGGTGAGCAACATTGAACATCTGTTGGGTAATCCGAATTTTATTTTTTTGAAACACGATGTCAGCACGCCGTTCGATTTGAATCAATTTCCCGAACTGGAAAAATTTCAAGTGCAGTTTCAAGGAGTGCAAGAAGTATATAATTTAGCCACGCCCACCAATCGTCACGAATTTGAGCAGCACGTTTATCAAACTTTACTGGCTAATTCTTTAGCCGTGCGTAATTCATTAGAAATCGCCCGAGTGTATCAAGCCAAATATTTATTGGCGTCATCTTCAGCGGTTTACGGTGATCCATTACCTGGCCAAGATACTCTAGTAGAGCAGTACTGGGGGTACGTTGATCCAATTGGACCGCGCAGTTGTTATAACGAGGGTAAACGCTTTGCCGAAAGTTTTGTGATGGGATTTGGTCAGCAATTTAATGTCAATGTACGCATTGCTCGAATTTTTAATACCTATGGCCCACGCATGGCCTTGAATAGCGGACGGATGATACCGGATTTTGTGGCGGCCGCGGCTGAAGGTAGAGAATTGATTATTTACGGCGATGGTACCGAAACCGATACTTATTGTTATGTTAGAGATGTGGTGGACGGTTTATTACGGTTGATGAACTACTCGGTAACCGGCCCGGTCAATTTAGGCAGCCCCGAACGCTATCCAATGATGAGTGTGGCTCAAAAAATTATTCAATTTACCGAATCCAAATCAACTATTAAATTCGATCATGCTTTGCCTTTTTTAATGAAACCAGGGGTAGCCGATATTCATAAGGCTAAAGAACGATTAGGTTGGTTTCCGGTAGTGGCCTTGGATGATGGCTTACGCCAAACCGTGGCCGATATGTTAGGCAGCCGGGTGCTAACGTATGTGAGTGTATGAACATATTGGTAACTGGCGGAGCTGGGTTTATTGGTTCGCATTTGGTTGATCATCTGGTGCAACAACGCCGGCGGGTAGTAGTGCTGGATAATTTTAGTACTGGTCGTAAACAGTTTGTCCATCCACGGGCTAGTTTGGTGCGTGGTTCAATTACATCCAGCCAGTTGGTTAGCAAAACCCTGCAGCGCTATCACATTGGTACCATCGTGCATTTGGCTGCTCAAAAGAATGCTCGCTATTCAGTTGAACAACCACTGTTTGATGCCGATCAAAATATCATCGGGTCACTGACACTGTTAGAAGCCGCTCGGCAACAGCACGTTAAGCGCTTTGTGTTTGCTTCCACTGGTGGAATAATGTATGGCCGGGCCAAGCAGGTACCAACTCCTGAAACCAGCCCAGCTCAACCACAGGTGCCGTATGCTATTGCTAAGCGTACGGTTGAGCAGTATCTCGAATTTTATCAAACGGTATATGGATTATCAACCATTGCTTTACGTTTAAGCAATGTGTATGGTCCGCGTCAAGATCCAGCTGGTGAAGCTGGCGTGGTGGCGATTTTTTTGAGCCAGTTATTGACCGGCAAAATTCCAGCCATTTACGGTAGTGGTAAGCAAACTCGCGATTATGTGTTTGTGGCTGATGTGGTGACAGCCTTGAGCCAAGCAATTGACAAGCCTGCCCGCGGTATTTACAATATCGGCACTGGAAAACAAACCAGCGTCCGGCAATTGTATCAACAGTTGAATGTCTTGGTGCCAAAACCACGCTCACCACGTTTGGCAGCGGCTGTACCAGGTGATTTAGCAGTCAGCGCCCTGCAGGCTGCCACTGCTCGGCGACGGCTAGCTTGGCAATCAAGCACCACGTTATCTGCCGGTTTACAAATAACTTATCGATGGTTTGAACAATATTATGGATCAAGCGCCCGGTATTTATAAACAAATGCACCTGACCGTAGTAGGCACCGGCTATGTTGGATTAGTGACCGGTACCTGTTTAGCCGATGCCGGACATAGCGTTACTTGTATTGATATCGATCAAGAAAAAATCAGTCGTTTGAATAAAGGAGATATTCCTATTTATGAACCGGGCTTGGAACAATTGGTCAAGCATAATGTGGCGGCTGGTCGCTTAAAATTTACTACCAGTTTAGCCGAAGCCTTGCCGGCCACCGAGGTATTATTTATTGCCGTTGGTACACCGTCGGCGGCTGATGGCCGAGCCGATTTACGCTATGTGTTTACGGTAGCCGATGATATCGGTAAACATTTAGATCATTATATAGTAGTAGTCGATAAATCAACCGTACCAGTGGGCACGGCCAAACAGGTGACTGAACGTATTCAGCGGCATTACCAGGGCGATTTTGATGTAGCATCGTGTCCTGAATTTTTGCGTGAAGGCAGCGCGGTGGATGATTTTTTTGCGCCTGATCGGATTGTGTTAGGGGTGCGTAATGATAAAGCCGGCGATATTTTGCTGGATGTATTCAAAACCATCAAAGGACAAAAAGTACTCACCACCATAGAATCGGCTGAATTAATTAAGTATGCTTCGAATGCTTTTTTAGCCACTAAAATTTCGTTCATTAACGAGATTGCCCAAATTTGTGAACGGAGCGGTGCCGACATTGAAGAGGTAGCCTATGGCATCGGATTAGATAATCGAATTGGTCCCAAATTTTTAAAGGCTGGCATTGGCTGGGGCGGATCGTGTTTTCCCAAAGATGTGATCGCCCTGGATCAAATGGCTGGTGATGGCGGCTATGATTTTCGTTTATTAAAAGCGGTGGTGGAAGTGAATAGTAATCAACGCGGACATTTTATTAAGCGGATTAGCGATCAATTAGGCGGCACTCTGGCTGGTAAAACTTTAGCCGCCTTTGGTTTGGCCTTCAAAAATAACACCGATGATATTCGAGAATCAGCTGCTATTGATATTATTGAGCAATTAATAGCGGCTGGAGCCACCGTGAAAGCCTTTGATTATAAGGCGACCGATAATGCCCGAGCGGCTTTACCAACTAGCGTGCTGTACCCGGCTGATCCCTACGAAACTGCTCGTCAAGCTGATGCCTTGTTGGTATTAACTGAATGGAAAGAATTCAAAGAACTGGATTGGATAAAATTGAAATCGCTGCTGCGTCAACCAGTGGTATTTGATGGTCGTAACTTGCTGAAACCCGCCACGATGCGGGAACTTGGCTATAGTTACTATTCCATTGGTCGCTAGCGGTATGAAATTGATCGTTACTATTCCGTGCTTTAACGAGGCAGCTACGCTTGAGCAGGTGATCCGAGAAATTCCACGCCAAGTGGCCGGTTACGATCAGGTGGCCGTATTAGTATTGAATGATGGTTCAACGGATGATACCGTGGCCATTGCCCAGCAGGCTGGAGCAGATTACGTGATATCACATAAAGGTAATCTAGGCTTGGCCAGAACTTTTCAGCATGCCTTATGGGAAGCGTTGCAGCATGGAGCCGATACCATTGTGAATACTGATGGTGATAATCATTATGACCAAAGCCGTATTGGTGAACTGGTGCAGCCGATTGTAGCCGGACAAGCCGATATTGTAATTGGATCAAGAAAGAATTTACACACTAAAAATCGTTTCTTAAATAAACTGGGTAGTTTTATCATGACCAAGTGGGCTGGCTTGCCGCGCTATGATGTTTCGACTGGTTTTCGGGCCTATAGTCAGGAAGCCGCCTTACGCTTGGGCGTGTACTCAACCCATACTTACGTGCACACTACCTTGTTATCAGCCCAGGATTTAGGTTTAGTGACGGTGGAAGTACCAATGGCTGATCGACCGGTGCAACGACCATCACGTTTAATTAAAAATGTTCGCTCCCATATTTGGAAAGCCGGCTGGAACATAGTGCGTAATATTGTTATTTTTCGACCATTGCGGTTTTTTGGTTCAATTGGCATTTTGTTAACCGGTCTTGGTATTGCGCCGTTGATACGGTTTTTGTATTTTTTGGCTATCGGACAAGGCGGTGGGCATGTGCAATCCATTATTATTGGCACCATGCTTATTTTATTGGGCTATATTAACGTGGTATTAGGATTGCTTGGTTCATCGATTGGTTGGCATCGTAAAGTGAGTGAAGAAATTTTGTATCGGTTAAAGCGGCTGGAGTTAGAAAGTAAGCAGTAGTTTGTAATGAAAATTCTTTTCATTACGCGGAAGTTTCCACCCAGTATTGGCGGTATGGAAACATTCAGCGCTGAATTTGCGCGCGCCCTAGGCCCTGCTGGTAGTGTAGTGGCCTTACGACAACGCTCGCAACTGCATTTACTGTGGTGGTGGCCGTATGCCTGTGTGCGTGGTTGGTGGTTAGGGCGATCAGTTGATGTGATTCATCTTGGTGATGGTGCGTTAGCGTGGTTAGGCGTAGTGCTACAGTGGTTGACACATAAACCGGTGACAGTAACGTTGCATGGCTTAGACGTAACCTATCATAGGTATGGTTATCAGCGTATGATTTGGCCAGCCTTATACAAATTACGTGGCCTAGTGTGCGTTAGTCCAGCTACAGCCGCAATTGTGCAACAGCACTTGCCCACCAAGCCAGTTCAGGTGATTGGTCATGGTATTCGCATTGATGATTGGCCATTGAATCAGGCGGTCGGTAACAATCGCTGTTTATTATTTGTTGGTCGGTTAATTGAGCGCAAAGGCTGCGCTTGGTTTATTGCCAAAGTTTTGCCGCAGTTAGCCGATGTGCACTTACATGTTGTTGGGTCTGGCCCTGAATTAGCCCATTGTCGGCAATTGGTGCAGGCGCTACACCTCACCGAACGGGTTCGTTTTCATGGCCAGGTGAATAATCAGACGTTACGTCAGCATTATACTGCGGCCCAGGCTTTAATTATGCCAAATCTTTTTTTAGCCGGAGATATCGAAGGTTTCGGTTTGGTGGCCTTAGAAGCCAGTGCCTGCGGCTTGCCAGTATTGGCGGCGAATTTGGAAGGTTTAGCGGCAGCCGTGATTGACGGACAAACTGGATTTTTGCTAGAATCTGGTAACGCAGCTGCCTGGATTGCTGCGATTGAGCGCAATTTTGTTCAACCGCTGCAGCCAGCCATGATTCGAAAAACAGTGCAGCAACACTATAGTTGGCCAACAGTGATTAAGCAGTATCGCGCGGTAATGTTTAATGAATTAATTTGAATAGTATATGGCTCAAGTGCAACTCCCCGATGAAGTATATGCGCAGTTAGAAAAAATTGTGCAGCAGAGCAAAGAATTTTCCGATGTGGCCAGCTACGTTAGTTATATTTTGCAACAAGTCGTTGAAAAAAAACAGCAGACCAGTTCTGCTCAAACGAAACAAGATCATACCTATTCTCAAGCCGACGAAGATAAAATTCGTGAACGCTTGAAGAATTTAGGCTACCTTGATTAAGGCATGATTGAACCGCACGGCAATTTATTGATCAATCGAGTATTGCGCAATGAGGATGCTCAACGCTTGCAAGAACGGTCTGGCCATTTACGCCATATTCGTTTACACGAAGAGTTAGTCAAAGATGTTAAGAATATTGCTCGGGGGGTGTACAGTCCGCTGACCGGTTTTATGGGCAAAACTGATTTTGAAAGCGTGGTGCATCATTTGAAATTAGCCAACGGCACGGTGTGGCCCATTCCGTTTGTATTAGATGTAACACAAACGGTTGGTGATGATATCACCATTGGCGAACAAGTGTTGCTGGTTGATGAGGTTGATCAAGCCGTAGCCGTGATGATGGTGCAAGATAAATATAGTTGCGATGCCAAGGTAGTGGCTGAACAGGTATTTGGTACTAGTGATAATGAGCATCCTGGCGTAGCCATGGTACAGCAGTGGCAACCGGTGTTGCTGGGTGGCGATATTGAATTAATTGATAACTCTAAAGAACCTTTTAATCAATATAATTTAGACCCTTTGGAAACTCGCTTACTGTTTCAGGAAAAAGGCTGGACCACGGTGACTGGTTTTCAAACGCGCAACGCTCCGCACCGTGCTCATGAGTATTTACAGCGCATTGGTCTAGAATTAACTGATGGTTTATTTATTAATCCAGTCATCGGTAAAAAGAAAACCGGTGATTTTACCGATCAAGCTATTTTAGCCGCCTACGATTACATGGCTAAACAGGTGTATCCTCGCCAGCGTGTAGTATTATCTATTCTTCCTTTACAAATGCGCTATGCCGGGCCACGCGAAGCTATTTTACATGCCATTATTCGTAAAAATTTCGGCTGTAGTCATTTTATTGTTGGGCGTGATCATGCTGGAGTGGGTAATTACTACGGCACCTATGCTGGCCAAGAAATTTTTAACAGCCTTGAAGATATTGGCATTACTATTTTGAAATTAGAAAATAGCTTCCACTGCAAACGGTGTGAAACTATCGCTACTAGTAAAACCTGTGGCCATAGCGAAGCTGATCGTACTGGTCCATCCGGTACGGTGATTCGAAAATTGCTGCAGGCTGGTGAAGTAGTTCCCACCGAAATTATGCGACCGGAAATTTCTGAACTGTTAATTCAACAAGCTCAAATTTTTGTTGACTGAATTTTATGGATCCTTTTCAAACCCTCACTACTAGTCAACGCCATGGTGTTATTATCCATCATTGGGATACTGATGGGCTATGTTCCGCCGCCGTGCTATTCAATTATCTCGCTGAACGGTTTCCAGAAAAAAAACTGACTACCTTTGTTCCAACGATTACCAATTACTATTTAACGGCCCAGCAGTTGCAACAGCTTAGTGACGCCCAGTATCAATTTGCTATTACCTGTGATATTAATTTTCCTGAACAAACGGTTAATGGCTTGGCGCGAGTTTGGCCTGATCAAACCTACATTTTTGATCACCATCACCAAACGCCGTATCGCCAGGTTCATTATTTTAATCAACCTCATCCAGCTTGCGCCTCATTTATCACCGCCACCCTGGGCTTAGCCAATAATTTGTTGGCGGCCATTGCCATGGTGGGGGATCGAGAAGAATCAATTCAACAAGATACACAGTACTATCCCTGGGTAGCAGAAATGATGCAACAGTATAATATTAGCTTTGCTCAATTACTCACCTTGCGCCGGTTGATTGATTCGAACTATATGGTTGATGATTATAGTGGCATGCATGATACCATTCAATTATTACGCCACGATCCACTAGCGTTATTGACCGATGTAAAACTAGAAAATAATCTGCAGCAGATTGGGGGAGAAATTGATCGTTTATTGGAACAAGCTCCACAAGCCTTGAGTAATCAAGTGTTGTTTTTAGATTTGCATACGTCGCTGAATATTTTATCGCACGTGACGCGTAATATCTCTCGCCAGTACCCAGATAAAATTATTTTTACCCGCCAATTAAAAGCTGATCAGTATACGTGTTATATTCGGCGCCGCCAATTGCAGTACGATATGCGTCAACTGATTCAATTTGCTCGCGACCTTGGTTTAAATGCTGGCGGCAAAGAAGAAGTGGTCGGTATTATTATTCCCCGTGAGCAATTGAATGAGATATTTCCAAAATTACAAGCCAAGGTAGCCAGTATTCAAGTATGATAGCAGCAACCAATATTGTGTGGCATGATAGTGCTGTATCAAAACAACAACGTCGTGATCAGGCCAAGCATACTAGTTGTATTGTATGGTTTACTGGTTTATCAGGCTCGGGGAAATCAACCTTATCGGTTGCCTTAGAACAATATTTGTTTGAGCGTAATTATCGGGTGTATCGCCTAGATGGAGATAATATTCGGCATGGGTTAAATAGTGATTTAGGTTTTTCGGCGGCTGATCGTACCGAAAATATTCGTCGAATTGGCGAGGTGGCTAAATTATTGGTTGATAGTGGCACTATTGCTATGACCGCTTTTATTTCTCCTTACCAGGCCGACCGCGATTTGGTGCGAGCCATGGTCGAGCCAGGCGAATTTATTGAAGTGTATGTGGAGTGTTCGTTGGCAACTTGTGAACAGCGTGATACCAAAGGGTTGTACGCCAAAGCTCGCGCTGGCACTATTCCAGAATTTACCGGCATTTCGGCGCCCTATGAAGCACCCATTGCACCTGACATTACAATTAACACCGAACGCCAAACGGTCGAGCCAGCCCTAGCTGAATTGGTACACCAATTGCAACAGCGTGGCGTACTGCGGGCTGCATGAACACAGCTACTTCGCCTAAATGGTGGTGGATAATCGATGGCATTATACTAGCGCTACTGACGTTGATTTTTGGTTTTTTTTATATCACCAGTCATGCCTGGGGATCGTGGGGGGATGATGCCCCTGGCTACTTATATACGGCCGGGCAGTGGTGGGCTGATGAACCATTAGTGAGCCAGGATAGCCTGGTACAACGCGCCTTAACCTATTTTGGCGATGAAAAATTTGCTCGATTTGTGGCGCCGACGCATCATGAAATTATCTCTTCAACTGGCTGGATTGCTTCGCGCTATCCGATTGGTTTAGGTTGGTTGCTGTATAGCGTTGCAAAAATATCAGGCAGCGATGAAGCCTGGTATGATGTGGAACCAGGGTTAGCGGTGGGAGTGGTGCTGCTCACTTATCTGTTAGCGCTCCGGTTATTTCAGTTGCCACCCGCCTTGCAACGCGCCAGCGCTGTAATGGCCGCTTTAAGTTTAGGCTTAGCTAGTTTGTATGCCAATTATGCCGTAGCCCAACCAATGCGTGAAATACCAGCATTATTTTTTTTCATGCTGGCGCTGTGGCTGATATTACTATTGCCCGTAACCAAACGATGGTGGTGCCAGCTTGGGTTATGGCTGGGCGCCGGAGCCAGCTATGGCATGAGCGTTAATATTCGAGAAACCAGTGGCATTTTATTGGGGGTATTCATTGTGCTTGGCTGGCAATGGTGGCGGCAGTGGAACACAGCCCAGCGCTATCAAGTAGTGGGCGTATTTTTGATTGGGGCAGTGTGCGTTGGATCGCTATCATTATGGAATTCAGTGAATATTACTCTGCATAAAGAAAAATTTCGCGACAAAGATATTAGTCGCATTGCCATTACCTCGAATTTTGATCATGTACGGTCGTTACAGCTACAGAATTTATATAACAATCAAGGAAAATTTCGTCCCGGGGTGGGTGGGTTAAAACAGTACTGGGAGGTGTTGACTGCAGTGAGTACTTGGCCCTTATTTTTACTGGCAGCAGCAGTTGGTTTGATACTATTATGGCGCGCACAAAAATCTACCGCTGTGATGTTACTAGTTTGGTTTGGGCCGTTATTTTTGTTGTTTAGTGCTTGGATCAATCCATATCCACGCTATTTAATTCCAGCCGTACCGGTAATTACCTTACTGGCGGCCTATGGCAGTGTTACTGGTGTACTATGGTTGCAACAAAAACTGCAATTGCAACGCTGGAGTTGGACTGCGTTAGTAATGGTGTTCATCGGATCATTTTTTGTGTCGTTACAACCTTCAATCGCCGAACGACAGCGACATAATCGTGAGGCTGATCCGGTATATAAAGCTATTACCCGAGATGATTTACATCAATTAAAAGCTATGGCCGAACAGTTACCAAACAATGCTTTGCTGCTGATGGTAGGAGATTGGCAAGCCGGTATTTCAGAAACCATCATGACCCATAGTGCGGCTCGGGTGATTCGATTTCCGCGTAAGCCAAAAGAAAAACCGCCGGTGAATCAGGTGTATAGTTTTTTGAGAGAGCTCACTACAGACTATCAGTTATATCTGTGGTATGATGGCAGCGCTAATGCCGATGAACAACGGTTATTGAATATAGCGCAACTCGAACCAGTGGCCACGTATAATTTTATACTAAATACTATACATACTAACTACTATTTTGTGCCATTACCAACTTCACCACACGATATTATTCAATATCAACAGCCGCACGACAGTATATTTAGTCGTTTAATTTACCGGCGGATTTCGAAGTACCTCACGTATTATTCATTAAAATTATTTCCTAGAATTACCGCGCCGGATGTAACGATTATTTCTTTTGTGGTTGGTGGTATTGGAGCGGTCGGGTTATTGTATCCCACTTGGTGGGGTAGAGTGCTGGCATTTACGTGTATTCAATTGTCGTTTGCTTTTGATTGTTCTGATGGTGAAGTGGCGCGCATGTTAGGGCGGGGCAGCAAGTTTGGCATTTGGTTTGATAGTATTTCTGATCGGGTGAAAGAAATTATATGGTTTGGCGCAATGGCTTGGCAATTATATTGGTTTGCACCACTGGCCCCGGTACCGATGGAATTTACCGACCTGGCGTTTGGCTACGTGGGGCATAGTGTATGGATAGTGTATCTGGCCTTTGCCGCCATGTTGGGTAATTTATTAGTTGGGTATTTACGGGAAGCCAAAAAAAGTATTTTTTTACAAGAGCGCAAACCCGAGATTGTGTTAAAATCGGGCTTACACATTGGCACGGTTGATGTGATTACATTTTTATTATCGTGGGGAGTACTATTGCAACTGGAATACTATGTATTGTGGCTGGTAACATTACCCATCCCAGTTTTATTATTAAAACAATTGATCAGTACGTACCGACAATCGAACAAACCAAACCGCAGCTCAACTACGGCTTTATAGGGGGTAGTGGTTATTCGTTAAAAAATCTAACAGATGAAGATGGTGTATTCCCTGATAATTACCGCCAGCCATGACATCTAGAGAAACTACCAGTTTAGGATAATTGTTGGCTATCTGCAACAGATTGCCAAATTCTCTGGCTTTGACTTTTTCATCCGGAAGCAAATAAGCCACTTGGATATATAGTTTTTCTCCAGCTTTTTCACAGATAAAATCAATTTCTTTGGCACCACTTTTCCCCACGGTAATAGTATATTCTAAAAATTGTAAGTGATTATATACTAGATTTTCTAAAATTTTTCCTATATCCACCTGACGATAACCGATCAACGCCTGGCGCAATCCTAGATCTGCAAAATAATATTTTTCATTGATTTCAAAAATTCTTTTACCATTTATATCTGATCTTTTCACTGGGCTGATAAAATACGCAGCCACTAAATAGGATAAATAATTGAGAACGATATTAGGCGATATTCGTATATTTTGGGATTTTAAAAAATCGCTAATTTTTTTAGCTGACACAAAACTACCGATATTATCAGCCAGATACACTACCAATCGTTCCAAAAAATTGATATTACGCACTCCGAACCGAGCTACTACATCCTTAAGCAAAATGGTGTTATAAATATTTTTTAAATAATCATACACAACCTCATCGGTTAATTCTAGATTAATGATATATGGCAGCCCGCCATAACGAATATATTTAAATAAAGTATCCTCACCTTTTTTTAATTGGTGAAAAATTAGGAATTCAGGGAACGATAGACTATGCATGGTCACTGCCACATAACGTCCCGATAAACCAGTGGCAATTTCCGAAGATAACATATGCGCATTAGAACCAGTACAATAAATATCATAGCCACCTTGAGCGGACAAATGACGTAACGCTTTTTCAAAACCGTCTATTTCTTGAATTTCATCAATAAAGATACAATTTTTATGGCGACGGGAAACTTTTTTAGCGACAAAAACCAACAAATCCTTACCTGTTTTGATAGCAGAAAATTCCTCTGATTCTTTGTTAAGATAAATAAAATTAACTTTGGGGTTAGTTTTTTTTATTTCGTCCATGATCTGAAATAAAAAATAACTTTTACCTACCCGTCGTTGGCCAACAATTACCTTAATGATATCTTTACCAACAAAGGGAGCAATTTTTTGCCAATAGACAGGGCGCCGAATATAGGTTTTAATCATACTTAAAATATATGCTTATGTATGTGAACATTTTAAGTATAGACAAAACTAATATTTACGTCAAATGACAGTCGGAGTTTTTTTGAGTAACTTGAAATCTGCTTCATTGAAAAAACGAAACAACCATAATAACAGTACAAATACGGCCGCGCCAATCAACGGCAGTAGCCAAAGTAGCACCAGCGGTTTTAAAAACCATATCACCATACCCATCACCAACCCGGCAGCCAGAGCCGGCACAATTTGCCACAGACTGCGACTGATGGAATCCTGAATTAACCGGCGGGTCATCACAAAAAAGATACTTTGAAATAGTAATTCAGTGGCTAAGGTAGCCATGGCTCCACCCATAAAGCCGTAACGGGGAATAAGAATAATATCGAGCACAATATTTACCACCACGGCATAGCCTTCTTGGCGAGTGCGTAAGGGTTGATTACCGGTAGTAGCCAACACTTGACTGGAGGTAATGCCAATAAATCGAATAATTAAAAAAGCGCCAAATAGTTGCAAGGCTGGAATGGCGCTCCAAAATTCAGCTCGATACAACAGGTGCATAATATCATCGGCTAGCACAATCAAGCCAGTGCCTAGAGCTATGCCAAAGGCTCCCATGTAGCGCGTAGAACATTGAACAATCCGCCGGTAACGATCTTTATTCGTAGCAAACGAAGCATATAAATCAGGTGTGATTACTTGTAAACCAATGCGATGAAATACTAAAAAAAACACAATCAAGCGAGCGGCCGCACCATAACGAGCAATATCACCAGCCGCGATATCCGCCCAGCCGGTGCTTTGAAACAAGCGCATGATTAATTTATCAATTTCAAAATACACGGTCATAATCAAGCCTTGCAAGCTATACCACACCCCTTCTTTAATCATACCGCTACGTAATGACCACTGGATCAGCGGTTTCACCAAACTAAATGAATGCCAACCGTACAGCCCAATAAATATGATGGTGGTGATGGTATAGAGCAAGGCAATCCAGTAAGCCCCAGTGATTGGATTGCTGATCCAATGCGTAATCAGCCAAACACCCAGCAATTTGCAGGCCCCATCAATTATTTCAATATAGGTAATGGTTTCATTATCACGTAAACTACGATAGATTGATCGAATGACCACTCGATACTGAATGATCGCTTGGTTGACACCCAAAATTGCCAGCAACCAAAACATGGTTGTGAAACCATTGAACACGGCGTAACCACCAATAATACTGGCAAACAAACCCAGCCAAGCCAGTGATTCAATTACTAAAGCGGTGCCATAGTACGGCCGTAATTTTTCACGATTTTGTTCGGCGCCATGCCGCATCAACACCATACTCATGCCCACTTCGCTGCCGATCATAATAATACTGACCGCCGCACTGGCCACATCAAAAATATCCGACAGTTCGGGAATGGTAATGAGATAATTAGAAGCGATGATAATTGATAGTGCTACCAGAATGCGATAGAGTAAACGCGATGTCACTAAACGGGCAATCACCTGTAACAATTGGCGAGCCTGCGACATATAATTACAACTCGATAGTGTTAATGATAGTACGTAGGTCAGCTTGTTCAGATGAGCCTTCGTACTGGGCTGGTTGATGTAGCGAACTGGTAGAAGCAAAAATGTCCATCACGGTAGCGCTGAATTGTGGCAATAGCGGTAAGCCCAAACTATGCATAATGGTTGGGGCCATTTGCATAATAGAACTATCTGACATCGGTTGATGAGCAATGGCTTTGCCATAGGCTAAAAACATCCCTTGATCATCATGATAATTTTTGGAAGTGTTTTCAAACAAAGCTGCCGAATGTAATGAGCCTGATAAATAATGCTGGTTTGGCTGTAAAAATAAATCAGGGGCAATGGCCATAGCGCGGTTACCATACAGTTGTTCAGTGGTGTATACCTGGGCAATGGCTGGTTGACCACCAGGATCAGTAATGGCTTGCAATTGTTGCTGGAGTTGCTGGGTTAGGCTGGCCCGTTGGTTGGCTGGCACAATGCCATGACGAAACCGAACTTGATCGTTGACATACAACAAACTGGCCATCGAGCCGCGTGGAAAGCCCACTTGGGTTTTGGTGAGATCAAGTTGTAAATTAATCTTCACATTCACCGGTACAAACCGTTTAATAATATGATGATACGACCATTTAGCACCTTGTTCTAACCGTGGCGAATGACGCAGTACATTACGCAGTCGTTTACCAACATTGAACTGGAACTGTCGTTGTTGTACTTTGGCTACTTCACGTGACAGTTTGGTATGGGTTTGTTGAAACGAACTGGTACCGGCGGTGGTGGCTAGATAGCCGTGTTCTTCCAGCCAGCGGTTAACATAAAAAATAGAATCGTACACTTTAAAACCATGATCCGATATGACGTATATAATAGTGTCATCGTCCAGCTGTTGCATCACCCAACCAATAAATTCATCCATCAGGCGCCACATCTCTAAAGCCGGTTGATAGTGGTGTTGCACCGCTTGATCATACACCACGTGCGATACCCAATCGGTGCCAGAGCAAAGATAAAAGAAAAAATCCCAAGGTTCGTGCAGCAGTAATTGTTTAGCTGCGGCGATGCGATCGCGTTCTAGCTGACAGAGATCTTGAACGTAGGCATCGAACTGATCTTTTGAGCGTAACTTGGCATTAGGTGATAGGCGATAGTGCTGCAATTCGGGATAGCGCTGTTTCAAGCTGGCCGGAAAAATAAATTTTTCACCGCGTGTCATTAAACTGGTAATGGTAATGGCATCTTTTAATTTTGGCGGAAAGGTATTCGGTAAATTGATTAAAATTGGCCGGCGACCATGTCGTACCATGGCTTCATAGATAGTTTCCTGTTTGATTTTGGTGCTATCAATAATGTCTAAATCGGTAATATCATTATGTACCACCAAGAAATCTAAACAACCATGCTCGGTGGGTGGTACGCCGGTGACAAAACTGGTCCAGGCCGGAGCGCTATGAGCTGGATGAGTCGAGTACATCGTACTGCTCATACCCTGATTGATCATTTTTTCCAGGGCAGGCAGTTGTTGTTCAGCGCGCAATTGGTTGACGAGTTCCCAACTGGAACCATCTAAACCAATCACGATTACTTTTGGTTGGGCCATAATTAAATTACCAAATTGTCGACTAATTCATTGAGTTGAGTTTTTTCAGACCGTTCAATTTGACTCAAACGCACTGGTCGCTGGGCTGGTTCAGCCTGGTTTTGAAAAATATCCAACAGCACCCGACCATCGGTATAGCTTGGAATCAAACTGTTGAATTGATGCAAAATGGTAGGCGCGATATCAGCAATATTGGCTTCGGCCAGTTGTTCACCAGCCACGATATCCGGCCCATAGGCGATAAAAATTCCAAATTCGTCGTGTTTATTCGATATTGCCTGTTCAAAAATAGCTTTTGAATGTAAATGGCCAACAATCCAAACATCTTTGGTGACACAATGTAAATCCGGCGATGGCGTTGGTGGCTGGTTACCGTACAATTCTTCTTTGGTATAGACATGCTCGGTGACGCGCTTACCAGACGGTGTGTACAGAGCTTCTAATTTTTCTTTCACCTCTTGCCGTACACGATCGTATTCTGTCCGATCGGTAATGAGGCCCTCTTTAAAATTACCTTGATAGTTGAGGTACAAGGTTTGTAACATACTACCGCGCGGAAAACACACTTTGGTTTTATCTAAATCAATGCCCACATCAACAGTGATATGCACCGGAAAAAATGGTTTCACAATATGATGGTAACACCACTTCATGGTTCGTTCAATCACTGGATGAAAAAATAATATATTCAGCCATCGTTTTGAAATTCGCCAACGCCTGCGCTGGCTTCGCGCCGCTGCCAAATTGCGCCGCCGAGCGGTAGCATCTTGTTCTAATTGTCCGGCACCAGATCGAGTCACCAAGTAGCCTTGTTGTTCCAGCCAGCGATTAATATAAAACAGTTCAGTATAATAGGTAAAACCGTGATCGGACATAATATATAAATTAGCTTCGGCTGGTAATTGTTGTCGCAGCCAACCAAAAAATTCATCTACCACATCAAACACTTGCAAGGCGGTTGGATGATGCTGTGTCAGCATATCGTAAAATACTAAATGCGATACCCAATCAGTTGAGGAAAACAAAAAGAAGAATATATCCCAAGGTTCATGAATAAATAATTCCTTCATGCCAGCTAAACGATCTTTTTCTAAATCAATAATGTGTTGAATATATGCATCGTTATCGGTCGTTAATTTTAGGCGCTCATCGGGCGATAAGCGATAACGTTTAAGCACCGGATATTTTTCTAACAGGCTGGCGGGAAAAACGGCTTGATCGCCAATGGTCATGAAATCGGATACCATAGTCATCGCTGGTACGCGCGGTGGATACGAATTGGGCAGGTTCATTAAAATTACTTTTTTGCCTTGATCGTGCAGTAATTCGTATAACGTTGGTACTTTAATTTCTTGGCTAGTGGCTGGTCGAAAGTCGCGGATACTTTTTCCCGGTAGAAAAAAATCGTAACAGCCATGTTTACCAGGGTGCACTCCAGTGGCAAAAGTGGTCCAAGCCGGTACCGTTACTGGGGGGCGGGTTGAAATTAGCGTGCGACGAACACCATGCTCAATCAGATACTGCAAATTTGGTAAACGACCTTGCTGCAGCAGGGGATCAAGTAAGCGCCAAGTAGCACCATCTAAACCAATAATAACAGCTTTGGTCATACGACTAATTCATTGATTAGTTCAGTTACAGCCTGATGTTCATTCACCAATGCTCGATTACTGTAACGCACTGGCTGTGGTTGGGTAAAAATATCCATCACCTTGGCATCGAAATACTGTGGGAGTGGTTGTTGCAAATCATGCAGTACTGTCGCTGTGACCGCAGCGATCGGTTGCTCGGGTAATTGAGCGCCAGCTTTAATGGTGGGCCCATAGGCTACAAACATACCGAACGGGTCATGTTTATTGGATAATTCCTTAACAAATAATTCACTAGAATGAAATTGACCGACAAACCAATAGTCACCAAATTCATAAAATAAATCGGGGCAACGCTCTGGTACTGTTGTGCCATAAATTTCTTCTTTGGTATACACTCGCGGAGTAACTGGTTGGCCATCTGGCCCTTTGACAGCGGCTAATTTTTTAGCCACAGCCGCGCGCAACTGCAAGTAATCAGCTTCAGTGAAGGGTTGTCCGTGACGATATTTACGACCATCATTAATGTAAATGGCGGTCATGGTACGACCTTTGGGAAAACAGACTTTGGTTTTACTGAAATCAATCGTCACATCCAAACTAAACCGGATTGGTAAAAACGGTTTGGCAACATGATGGTATAGCCAGCGAGCCGCTCGTTCAATTGGTTTTACCTGGCTTAGCCAGTGCAAGGTAGTTTGATTAATACCAATATGCCAGCGCTTATGCTGTTGTAAACTGCTGCGTTGATCATCTTGTTTGCTAATATTTTGGTGAAAACTATCAGCCGCCGCCGGGCGAGTAACCAGGTAGCCTTGTTGTTCAAGCCATTTATTAAAGTAAAAAGTATGGTGGTACACTTTAAAACCATGATCGGACAAAATGTATAAATTGGCATCAGGCGGCAACTGATCACAAAACCAACCCAACTGGTCATCAATAAATTTGAACAATTCCATAGCCTTAGGATGCAATTCCAACAACTGATTAAACATGGCATGTGAAATCCAATCAGTTGATGAAAACAGATAAAAAAACATATCCCAGGGTTCATGCTGCCACAACGTTTTGACAACAGCCATATGATCGCGCTCTACCGCAATAATATCATCAATATATTCGGTGAGCTTACCTTTGACCTGTAGTGATTCATCGGGTGCTAGCCGATAACGCCGTAATTCAGGATAGCGAGCTTTTAAAGTTTCCGGAAAAACGCAATTATCTCCCACGGTCAGCATATCAGTAATGGTTGGACTAGATAGCTTGGGCGGATAACTATTTGGTAAATTAATTAAGATTGATCGTTTGCCAGCCTGATGCAGTAATTCATAGATGGTAGCAGTACGAATATGGTTACTGTTACATAAATCAAAATTTTCCAAATTGTCGGTTGGTAATAAAAAATCGTAACAGCCATGCTTGCCTGGGTTGACACCGGTAGCAAAGGTGGTCCAGGCTGGCGCAGTGTACGGCGGCATGGTGGAACGTAACACCGCCCGCGTACCGCCGCGAATGATGCGTTGTAGATTAGGCATGATGCCAGCGGCCAGCAGAGTATCGAACAATTGCCAGGTAGCACCATCTAATCCAATAATGACTGCTTTATTTGCCATAGCTTGAGTAAAATAACCTTGTCGATTATACTTGAAAAGTCATGAAAAGTCTATCTGGGCAAACATTGGCCATTATCTTTATTACCAGCTTGGCATTATGGTTACGAGCCGTCAATTTAGGAGCGGTTAATTTTTATCATGATGAGTATTTACAATTCGAAACAGCCGTCGGATTGATCACCACTGGCCAGTACGCCCGCTATGATTTTTACCATGCTACTGTGGCTAAGCCCTATACTCGGGCAGCTGTATTTATTTGGCAGGTGGTTGTTAGTATGCAAGCGTTTGGTATCAATGAAGCCGCCGCTCGCTTACCAGCCTTGCTGTGGGGCGTAGCCTTAGTACCAGTACTTTTTTTTATAGTGCGCCAAGTGACTGGTAATCCGTGGATTGCGCTATTGACTAGTTGGTTAGTCACTTTTGATGCTTTGATGATTGGGTTATCACGCTATGTGCGAATGTATACCATGGTGATTGTGTTCAGTACTTTGATGGTGTATTGCTTGTATCAATTTTTGTCAGCCTGGTCACAGCGTCGGCAGCGCTATATATACCTGGGTGGATTTATAGTAAGTACCATAGTGCATTGGTTAGTGTTCAAAGAATTAACGCTCGCCTTACTAGCTGGCATCGGAGTATATGTACTGTGTCGGGGCATACTGTTTTTAGGGCAGCGACACGTTCAAGATATTGCCTGGGCTTGGGCCACTGGGTTGGGGCTGCTGCTGGTGGCTAGCCTCATCACACTTGATCAACTATGGTGGAGATTTTTGCCGCTGGATGCAGTCATTATACGTGAACAACCGCACTGGACGTATGCTACCCAGTTATTTTCGAGTTGGCTACTGCCGTGGTTAGCAGCTGGTTGGTTTGTATTGGGGTGTGTGATCAGTCGTACTGGGCGTAGTTTTACTGGTATGGCCGCAATGATTGTAATTGTCGTGCTGACATACTTTGTATTTTTCAGTCATCGCTGGGAAGCGCAACGGTACATTGGCTTTATTGTGCCGTTGGTGTATGTAGTGGTCGCTACCGGCTGGTATTGGGTACTGCAACTGGTGTGGCGACAGTTACGGCGCTGGCGCTGGCTAGCAACTGTAGTAGTAGCGGCTACCTTTATTATTACTGGTCCCGTTCTCACCTTACCAGGGGTATTTGGTCAGGCGTTAGCTGATCAATCGGCTAGCCAATTAGGCTACCCTGATATGCGTAGCGTTTACCAAGCCGTGGCTGAAAAAATTCAACCCGGTGAGATTGTGTTAATTCAAGGTCCCCGGTTTTATTATTGGCCCAATCGATCTGTGCCGCTGTATAAATTAGGTGGGTATAAGAGTTTATCGTTACAGGATTTTAAAGATTTAGCTCGGTCTGGTCAGCACGGGGGGTGGCTGATTTATAACAAACCCAATCAGCGTCATATACGCGAAGATATTAAACTATATGCCAAAAAATATTTTCACAAGCATCCCGAGTTTAATGATGCTTTGGTGGTGGTATATCATTTTACCGGAAATATTCCGTAATACTTCAGGGTAACGGCTGTCAGCCAGGCTTTATAATACGCTGGTCGAAACAACACTAGGATAGTAAATAGGGTAATATAGGCTAAACGTAACAGCCAAAAATCAAACCACTGGCCATGCTTTTTAAAAAACCACAGCGAGGCGTAGGCGTATTCTAACGCATTGAAGGTTCCTGGTAGGGTGCGCACACTAGTGCCTTTATCATGTACAATTGAGGCCGTGGTTAAGCAGCGGATAGTTTGATGATGTTGGGCTAAGCGATAACATAAATCAACATCATTATAGTACAGTGGAAAATGGCGGACATCGAACAAATCACCTAGTTCTACAATGGCCGAACGTCGCAGCATTAGGCAGGCACCGGCCGCTTGTTCGATATCAAAATCTTGCTGCCAAGTTTGATCTAAATACAGATAGCGTTGCACCAATTTGGGTTGAAAGCGAGGCCAGCGTTTATGCAGCAACGCCAATAGTAGGCCAGTAACTGTAGGCCAACGGCGATGCATGTAGTACTGCAGGCTGCCATCAGGATTACGCAGTACTGGTGTGACAGCAGCATAGCCAGGATGACTATCTAAAAAGCTGATCAGTTGCTGCACCGTTGCTGGCGTTACCACCGTATCTTGATTGAGTAACATACTATAGTGGCCGCGAGCTAATTGGTAAGCTTGATTATTACCCAAGGCGTAGCCAACATTCGTTTGATTACACACTAGGCGGATCGCTGGATAACGCTGCCGCAGTGTATGAGCCAGCTGATTACTTGAGGCGTTATCGATCACAATAATTTCAACGTCGCCAGTGGCAGTGGCCGCCATCAAACTATCTAAGCAGGCGGTAATATGCCGCGGGGCATTCCACGATAAAATTAAAATACTAAGACGTGGTGTAGACATAGTGTAGTTGGCCAAGGCGCACCGCTACGGCAGTTTGGATTTTATAAAAATAAAAAGCCAGTGATAATGGCAACAGGGTGATGATGACTTGTGCTATCGGAAAAGTGCAGGCAGCATAGCTACGCAGGCTATACCAGAGTATAGTATTAAACCAACTGCGGTGATACCGTAGTAATTGTGGGAAATACTGTTGAATAAATGGTTGATGATGGATTTCTAGAATTCGCATATTGCCATAATTTTGGCGAACGCGTTTTTTAAGCAAACTAGGCAAATCAGTTGGATGATCATGCTGTACTATCATGGCGGCACTGTACCCAATGGGCACACCGGCTTGATGCAAACGCGCGCCATATTCCATATCACCGCCATACAATAGCGTTTCATTAAAGCCGCCAATTTTTTCGTAGGCAGTGCGGCGCATAGCAAAATTACGCGTATCGATTCGCCGTAGCGGTAAGTGGGCAGTGAACGCCGCCACAATCTGTTCATACAGCCGTTGTTCTACGATGGCCAGTTTTTGTTGATTCGCCCCACTGGCTAACCCTAACACCGCATCGTACTGTTGTAAGGCTGTAGTAATAGTTTGTAACCAATTTGGTGCAGCCACACAATCGGCATCGAGAAAAGCCAACACCTCACCACGCGCCTGCCGCATGCCAGTGTTACGAGCGCGATATGATCCTGGTTGTGGCTCTGTACTATAACGAGCACTGGTAGCAGTGACTAAGGGTTTTAGCCATGGTTCCGAGGCATTATCAACCACAATAATTTCATAATCGGTTTTTGGCCAATGCAGCCGTTCTAACGCAGCAATACATTGGCTAATGCGGCGGTCGTTATATACTGGTATAATAATTGAAATCATACTTTTACGATAAAGTTGTTAGCCAACCATCGCGGCTGGCTCGCCATAATTCTTTCCAGGGCGAACCTTTTACCAGGCGTTCAGGAAAAAACTTTACCCAAAAATAGATTCTAAAATAAAACCGTTGCCAGCCACTGGCATACTGGCGTTCAAACCAAATCATATTACGCACATTCCAATAGGTCCGAAAACCACCAGCTTTAGCATGATAGGCGCTGGCTGCAGGTATCGCCACACACTGCCAACCGGCTCGGTTAGCTCGCACACACCAGGCTACTTCTTCGTAGTAGGCAAAATAGCGATCGTCAAAATACCCTAAGGCTTGCAAAGCGGCTGTACGCACCAACCAACAATTACCAATCACGCTAGCCACCACGGCTGGCTGGGCTGGGGGAGTAGTATCACCACGGTAGCGACTGATCACTTTACCGGTAAAAAAATTAATGTCAGCACCAACGGATTGAATAACACGACTATTCGATTGGTATACGGTTGGCCCAACTACCGCTACTCGGGGTTGGTTTTGACTATAGGCTACCAGCCTGGCAATACAGGCTGGATCAACCGTAGCATCTTGATTGAGTAGTAGAAAGAAATCGTAGTGATTATCTGGCAGTAGTTTTTTAAACAGATAATTATTGCCACCAGCAAAGCCTAAATTGGTTTCGGAGCGCTCAATAGTAATGGCCGGAAAGATTTTTTTTAATACAACAGCTTCATTGGTGATAGAGCCATTATCGAGCACTACAATATCAAGTGTTGCATCACGGCTTGCCTGAACGGACCGAATCGCTTGTTCGGTCCACTGCCAACCATTCCAGTTTAAAATTAAGACGGCGACTTTGGCCATAGCATTGGAGTTAAACCACCTACACAGTACAGTACCACAACGTACGTTATCACACCTAATCCAATTTGCCACCACAAATCAGCCGGTACTAATTGCAGCACCACTACCATTACTGCAGTGGCTATCAGTGGCCGCCAACTATATAACCACACCGGTACTTTGATATGTTTGCGGAAAAAATAATACAAATAACCTAGTAAAAATAATTGGGTTATTACTGTGGCCAGGGCTGCGCCATACAAACTCCAGGTGGGAATCAGCACCAGATTAAGCCCGGTATTTAATAATACCCCCCAACCAAAGGCACGGGTGTAGATTAATTCTTGACCAATGGCTTGTAAGCTATTGCCAAACACGGCCCATAGATAAATTGTAGCAGTACCCCAAATTAATATCTGAAAAGCCAAAGCGGCTGGGGCAAAATCTGCTTTAAACAGTAGTCCAATCAACGGTTGAGCAATGATAGTACCGCCAGCAGCTAGTGGCAGGGCTAAAGCGATATTGGTAGCGAACAATTGTTGAATGGTGGTTCGCCAAGTAGTGTTGTTTTGTTGATAGGCAGTGACAATGGTTGGTAAAAAAGCATTAATAATCATACCAGCCAAGGCTGTGATGACAAAAATAGGTTTATAGGCTGCGGTATACCAGCCTAAGGCCGTTGTGTGTTTAAATATACCAAGTAAAGCAGCGTCTTCGTAATTAAATAAAAAATTGCAAGCGATACTGATGGCAAATGGCCAACTGGCCATAATAATTTGCTGAAAGCTTTTTTTTGACCACACGAACTGTAGGCGAGTGACTTTCAATACTAACACCAATCCGGCAGCAGTGGTACCCAATACCGCGGCGATGACGTAGGTGATAATTAAACCTAGTACATTCGTCTGCCAATATACGCCAAGAGAAATAATGATCAGACTGATAACAGCGGCCAGTATTTTTGTGAATGTTTCCAATGGCATACGTTGATAAGCTCGGAAACAGGCTTCAATAAACATCCGCGAGTTGTTGAGCCAAATGGCACCAGCCGCCAACACCATCAACAGCAACGATACATTGGGCAAAACTAGGCCAACCACTACTGCTAACAGTACCATGCCGATACCGAGCAAACCTTTTATGATGAATACTTGACTCAACCAGATACTGCGATCATCATCATGGCGTGATACGTGCGTAACCACAAAAGTACTTAAACCAAAATCAGCGATGATAACTAATACACTAGCCATCGCTAATACATAACTCAATTCACCATAGGCGGTAGCACCAAGATAATTAGCGACTCGCACTACTACAATAAAGGCCAAGGCTCGACTAATCAATTCACCGCTTACTAGCCAAATACTAGACCATTTGTTCATACACTGTGGTTGCTTGAACAATTATTTTCAGCCAGCTAAAATTTTGCGCCCGGCGTTGGGCGGCTTGGCCTAAAGCGGTTGTCTGTTCAGGATGCTGTAACAACCAAATGATCCGTTCAGCTAACGCCTCGGCTGATTGGGTGGTAGCCAGTAGGCCAGCCTGACCCAAAGTAGCGGCATTATGGCTCGATGAAAATGCCACCACTGCTAAACCATGTGCCATGTATTGCAGTAATTTACCGCTACTTTCTGTACTGTTCATCGGTTTTGGCTCTACAGCTATTTGAGCGTTAGCCAGGTAACGACTCAAGGTGAAATAATCTACTTGTCCAACCCAATCAATTGGTAGATTAGTTGGTAATGGCTGCGGTACAGGATAGCCGATGATGACAAACCGCACTGCTGGAATTTTTTCTACAACTAAAGGAATCGCTCGAAGCAGATCGTTGATTCCCTTACTGGCTGTTAATCCACCAGTGTAAATAACAGTGCGTGCTAAAGCTGAATTAGCAATCTGGCTGATAGGCTGCCTTGGCAGAATACCATCGGCTAGCACAGTCATTTTTTCGGTAAGTTTTGGCCAGCGTTCGCTATACTGTTGCAGTAGTGTCGTTGAACTGACAAAAATATAATCAACGTGATGTACAATCCAGCGTTCAATCATCACAAACCAGCGCCGTCGCCAACCAGCCTGTAACCAGCCGTACGAATCTAACTCGGCTACTAAACTGCCTTGGGCATCCAAAATCAGTGGCAAGCCAGTGAATAATTTTACCCACCAACCAATCCAAGCCCCCTCATGCAAGTGAGCATGAATCAGCTGCACGTGTTCGCGCCGCACGGTGGTGATGATTTTCCACCACAGTAACACATCGAGGTACAGTTTATGCCACGATGGTCCGGCAGTGGTTTTGTTATACCATGGTATTGCTACCGAGCGTTGGATGGTAGCAGAACCAACTTGGCGACCTAAGTGATAGGTGTACAACACCACGCTATGGCCAGTCGTCTGTAAGGCTTCAATTTCATTGTAAATGCGAATGTGACAGCCGCGATCCGAGAAATACGGGGTGGGAGCAATCATCAATACTCGCATAAGTTTAGTGTTGTTCAACACTTTTTATACTGTAGGCAGTGCGATTGCTGTGATAGTACTGTTTAATCAATATTTCAGCTAGCAAGCCCGACACAAATAACTGAATGCCCGATACCATCGCTAAGCTAGCCAGTAATGGCCAAATACTTTGCGATAATGGGTAGGAAAAAAATATCCGAGCAATACCCAGGCTAACAAATCCAACTAAACCAATGATGGTGAGTAGTATGCCACTGCCGCCAAATAAGTGTAACGGTCGCGAAGAATATTTACGCCAAAACCATACTCCAATCATATCGATTAATCCTTTCACAATCCGCCAAGTATTGTATTTAGTGTTACCGAATCGACGCTGTTCATGGCGTACTTCCACTTCACCAACGGTAAAACCTTGCCAGCGCAACATACCGGGAATAAAGCGATGAATTTCTCCCAGCAAATCAAGTTGCTCAAAACAAATGCGGCGATAAGCTTTTAAGGTGCAGCCAGAATCATGAATACCGTCATGAATAATCAAGCGCCGCAATACGTTGGCGCCACGTGATAACAGGTGTTTGCTTAAGCTATCGTGCCGCTGGCGGCGCCAGCCAGATACCACATCGAGTGATTGATCACGCAGTACCCGCAACAGCTTAGGAATTTCTTCAGGCGGATTTTGTAAGTCGGCATCAAGGGTAATAATACTATCACCCTTGGCTTGTTTAATGCCGGCCGCTAAAGCAGCGGTTTGTCCAAAATTATGACGTAAGGTTACTACCGTAATAGGCGATAATTGTTCTAGCACCCGATGCGTAGTATCAGTACTGCCGTCATTAACAAAAATAAGCTCAAACGGTTGTTGGAGTTGTTCCATTACTGTTACTAAACGGCGGTGTAATTCTTCCAAGGTAGCCGCTTCATTATAGATTGGCACAACTACGCTATACACGGCGGCAACTATACCATGTTTTATTCAAAATTGCAACCCAGTGCCAGATTGGGTATACTGCAGCCTATGACCATGCAACAGTGGTGGAGATTAGCGCTAGCCGCCAGTGGCTTATTAGTAATCGCTTACATTGGTTGGCGGTATTATGGCATGAATGGTGAATTTCGAGCCGCGTATTATTTTGATACCACGGCTAATGTTATTTCTCAATTCACTCCACGCGGTCGAGCGTTAGATCGCGAACAAAACGCCGAAAACGGAGAGTACTATCAGCGCTTAATTGGGGAGCCGGTATATTTTAGTATTAATTTGCCGAGTGCCTACCCGCAGGCCGATGTCACTTTGGAATATCAAAATCCACATCAACCAGTAGTGCAGTTGGGTTTACGTTTAAGCGACGACGATACGGTGTGGGCTTTTGATTTTAAACCACTGGAAAATAAATTTATTGATAATTCTACCTGGGAACGATTAGAAGATGATCAGTATATTGTATTGCAACGCACGCCCACTTACACTAGTGTGACCGATTTTTTAACTCACCCGCCAGTTAATGCCGGTGTTGGCACTTTTCTTACCACGATTGAATTTCCGTTCGTTGATCTTGATTATCACGCTCAACCCGGCAGCACGGTGATTGATCAGCCATTACGCGGGGCTCATACCATGATGGTGTATGTGCAGGATGAGCCGTTGCAGGTAGGCTGGACTTATCGTGATATTAATTTTGCCGCTGGTCCAGATCCATTAACCGTAGCCGTGCGACATTTGGGTGAAGATATTTGGTTAAATACTTACCAAGAAGATGGTGATGAAGGTATCACTGGTACCGCCAGCCCAGTACGTAGCGACGAACTCACCTTGACTGATTTGCCAGAGGGCGTGTATGAAGTTAGTTTTAGTGGCAGTGATGATATCTTTTTTACGGAAATTGTTACCAGTCAGCATCGGGTGGTGTTCAAAAATAAATTGCATTTAGCCGGCGCTGCCGAGTATACAACGGTTTTGCCCGATATCGTCACCACTCCGGCCACGGTGTATACACGCAGCAATTATGTCACCATGAATGCTAAACACCCTGGCGGTTTGGGCGAAGTACAATTTTATGATGGCCCGCTGGTGGTGGCTAAGGCTAACAGCCTGTACCTATGGCGTAATCCAATTGCCGGTTTCGAAACTACCGTCGCTGTGCCGCACAATGATATGGAATTAACCAACGATAGTTTTTTTAGTTTTAGTAAAGATACCTGGTTTGATCCGCAATTTGGTTTTCAGCCATTAAACCAATATACTCGTTTGGAGCAATTAAATTACATTATTACCGCTCGCTATGCCCAACCCGAACGAATTCGCAGTTGGACTACCGCCACTGCTTCGTTTGATGTAACTCAAGCCCACCGGGCTGATGCTACGACACTTGATTTTATTATCTCTGCCCCAGGGTTAGATACCATGCCTGAAGGTATCAAGGTGCGCTCGATTACAGTGGTAGCCCATAAAGAACCGATTACGTGGCATAATGCTTGGGAACGATTCACTGCAAAACTATGGTAAAATTATTTAAACAATTTTGGCGAGACCTGACAATTTTTTGGTTGCTACTCTATGGTGGGCTGTTGATGTTAAATGTTTGGTGGCAAAATTTTGTTGGTATCATTTTTCCGCTCGAGCTGTTTGGTTGGATCGGTCTAGTCAATGTAGTAGTGTATAGTGTTTACGTTACGCTAGACAAACGGGCCTAAACCTGATAGTGTAGGCGTCATGAAAGGTATTATTTTGGCCGGTGGTAATGGTACGCGGTTATCACCACTTACTCGGGTAACCAGTAAGCAACTGTTGCCAATTTATGATCAACCGATGATTTATTATCCCTTGCATACCTTACTGCAAGCGGGTATTACAGAAATTTTGATTATTACTGCGCCGGATCACGCCGGTGATTTTTTAAATTTTTTAGGATCCGGCCGAGATTTTAAGGCTAAATTTACTTACGAAATTCAAGATAAACCCATGGGGTTAGCTCAAGGGTTATCGATTGCTGAAACATTTGTTGGTGATGATAGTTGCACAATGATACTGGGAGATAATATTTTTGAATATAATTTTACCAAAGATGTTCAGCAATTTTCTGCCGGTGCTAAAATTTTTGTAAAACCCGTATCCGATCCAGAACGGTTTGGCGTGGTAGTGATGAATGAGCATAATCAGGTTATCAATATTGAAGAAAAACCAACCAAGCCAAAAAGTAATCTTGCCCAAACCGGTATCTATATCTACGATCAGCAGGTGTTCGATTTAATTCGAGCCTTACAACCATCGGCTCGCCATGAACTTGAAATTACCGATTTAAATAATCTGTACCTGGCACAGGGTACATTATCAGCTCAATTGATTACCGGTGAATGGATTGATACCGGCACCTTTGAAAGTTTATTTAAGGCGGCCCAATTCCGTCGCCAGCAGGTACGTAAATCATAACCCACTATTATGACATCACCACTCACCAGTCAAGATTTAATTACCGATTTACAATCAGCCGTCACGGTGCAGGATTATACTGGTACAACAATGATTGCCGGCGTGAAGATTGTTGAGTTAAAAACTTTGATTGATGATGGTGGATATTTTCTTGAACTACAGCGCTGGACCAAGCAAGCCATGACTGATTTTCCAGAGTTCAGTTTGCAGCAGATGAATTATTCCGAAATGGATCCCGGTGTAATTAAAGCTTGGCATCTACATTACCAGCAAGAAGATATCTGGTTTGTGCCGCCCAGCGATAAACTGTTAGTGTGCTTACGCGATTGTCGAACACAATCACCGACGGCTGGCCAATTACTACGGCTAGTCGCTGGAGCGGGTAAAGCCAAGTTAATTTATATTCCTCGGGGTGTGGCGCATGGGGCGGCTAATCTATGGAAACAGCCAGCGGCTATTATCTATTTTGTGAATAATCAATTTACTCCCCAGCCTGATGTCACCGATGAACATCGGTTACCGTGGGATCAGTTTGGTACTTCGGTATGGGAATTAACTCGTGGCTAATAGAGCGATGACATTTCAACAGCTTACTGCCAAGATTGTTCATCGCAACCCCTATTATCAAGTATCGCATGAACAGTATCGTTTACCAAATGGTACTACTGGTGAATACTATGGTTTGCGTGGATTACAATCTGTATTGATTGTACCATTTTTATCTGACCGGGAGATCATCACTCTGCAACAGTATCGCTATTTGTTGCAAAGTAACAGTATAGAATTTCCAGCTGGTCGGATTGATGCTAATGAAACGCCATTACAAGCAGCTACTCGTGAATTAGCGGAAGAAGCCGGCTATACGGCTACCGTAACCCCGGTTGGTTGGTTTGTACCGTGTAATGGTTTATCGGATGAACACTGTTGGGTATTTCGAGCTGATCATTTACAACCCACCCAGCGTCAACCAGAACCGACTGAACAAATTGAGGTACAAATCACTACTATTGCAGCTTTTATTCAATTAATCACTAGTGGTAAAATTACCGACGGCATGACATTAGCCGCCTGGCAGTTAATTCACACGCTATGAAATTATTAGTCACCGGTGGAGCTGGATTTATCGGTTCCAACTTTATTCACTACTGGTTACAACAGTATCCCAATGATAGTATTATTAATTTTGATAAATTAACCTATGCTGGTAATTTAGAAAATCTTCAGGCAGTTGAAAATCATCCTAATTATCGATTTGTTCAAGGTGATATTTGCGATGCTACTGTAGTGAACCCACTGGTTCATGAAGTTGATCAGATTGTCCATTTTGCCGCCGAAAGTCATGTTGATCGATCAATTGCAGAACCTAGTCCATTTATTCGTACCAATGTGCTGGGTACACAAGTGCTACTGCAAGCTGCTCTTGAGTTTGAAACTCGCTTTCATCATGTTTCTACCGATGAGGTATTTGGTTCGTTACCGTTAACTGGCCAAGCTACGTTTAACGAAACTACTCCGTATCAACCGCGCAGTCCGTATTCAGCCTCTAAAGCCGGGGCTGATCATATTGTTCGAGCGTACTGGCATACGTATGGTTTACCGGTTACCATCAGTAACTGTTCGAATAATTATGGACCATGGCATTTCCCAGAAAAAATGATCCCACTAGCCATTACTCAACTGCTCAATGATCAACCCATTCCAATATATGGCGATGGTCGCCATGTGCGCGATTGGTTATATGTCGAGGATCATTGCCGAGCCCTTGATGCTATTATTCAAGCTGGCCACAGTGGTGAAACCTATTGCATCGGTGGAGGAGAACAATGGTCGAATGTGACAGTGGCCCGTGAATTGATACATTTATTGCATAAAGATGAATCGTTGATTACGTTTGTGGCTGATCGGCCAGGCCATGATGAACGGTATGCTATGGATTATTCTAAAATTCAACGCCAATTAGGGTGGACTCCGCGCGTAACAGTAACCAATGGCCTAGCGCAAACCGTTCAATGGTTTCAACAGCATCGCCAATGGCTTGATCACTGTGTACAAAAAACTCATGGAACACAATAAAACCATAGTTATAGTGGGCGCTACGGGCATGCTTGGTAGTATGCTGCAGCAATGTTTAGTCGGTTATACTGTTGTTGGCTTAACTCACGCTGATATTGATATCACTCAACTCGATACTGTGCGCCGGGTGTTAAGTTCGTATCAGCCTGATATCATTATTAATGCCGCCGCCTTCACGGCAGTAGATGATTGTGAAACCAAGTTCGATTTAGCTATGGCCGTTAATGGCACTGGTCCAAGCTATTTAGCTCAAGTGGCTAAAGAGTTAGATGCCTGGTTGATACACTACAGCACCGATTACGTTTTTGCTGGTGATCAATCGACTGGTTATTCAGAAGATTATCCAACCATTCAACCAGTTAATGCCTATGGCCAATCAAAGGCCGCTGGCGAAGTTGCCATTCAACAGTTAGGAGATGATCGTTGGAAGAAATATTATATTATTCGAACAGCTTGGTTGTACGGTCCAGGAGGTAAGAATTTTGTTGATACAATGCTCGCCTTGGCCAAAACACATCCAACCCTGACCGTGGTTAACGATCAACATGGCAGCCCTACCTATACCAAAGATTTAGCCAAGGCCACTCGTTATCTCATTGAACACAACCTGCCTGCTGGGGTGTACCATGTCACCAACGCCGGTAGTTGTACCTGGTATGAATTCGCCACCACTATTTTTAAATTAACCAATACTTCAGTAACAGTGCAACCATGCACGTCAGCCGAATTTCCACGGCCAGCTACTCGGCCACACTATTCAATTTTGCTCAATACCAAACTACCCCCAGCTCGGCCATGGGCTGATGCGTTGGCAGACTACTTACTGCAATCGTAAGGCTTGAATACTACCGTTATCGCTAAAGTATACAGTGGTGCCCCGTCGATCAAAGCCTAAAGCTTGTGGAGCCGTACCTTGGTAGACGGTTAAGCTATAGGCGGCGGCTAGTACGCGGGTATCAAATATTTGAATTTTGTCTTGACTGACTAATACAGCATACCAACCTAGTGGGTGCCAGTGCGCTTCACGTATCGTACTACTTAAACGGGTTACTAATCGACTGCGTTGCGTTGGCACATCATACACATATAATTCATGTTCAGTGGCATAGAGTAGTTGGTTAGTCGCATCATTCCAATCAACACTAATGGCGTGTTGATGCAGTGTAGTAAGTTCGGCCGTCGTATCAACAGCCTGCACCAGGAGTAATTGATCGGCTGGCTTATTCCAAACGGCATAGAGTTCATCGGCTAACTGGGTCAGTTGATAATTTTTTGCCAGCGGCAACTGTGATAGCGCATATTGCACATTGGGCGATAATTGTTGCACCAGCAGGTCATCAGCTGATGAGCGCAGAGTATTAGGATAGTCTGTTAGTTTAATAGTATTGGCATCGGTACTAAATAGAAGCAACGGATCAAATTGGACTGTTTGTTGAGCTGTGATAGTGACTTTATTTAACCAGGTCATATAGCCTGGTTTAGTTACTTGCACGGTATACGTTCCGGGAAACAGTTGGTTCATTAACACCGGTGTCTGGGCCGATATATTCAATTCAAGCACGCTCACAGTAGCGGCCGATGGCACTGTAGTCAGGCGTAACGACCCAGTTCGTTCAATCGTCCAGGATCGCCAATCAACGCGATAACCAGAACTATACAGCAATAGTCCTGGTAGGATAATGGCTGAAGCCAATACCACCAAGCTAAAATAGAGTTGACGGCTGCGTTTGGTCATCTTAGAATACCATTCTACATGGACAAATTTATTATACAAGGTGGTTATCGTCTGCATGGTAATATCGCTGTACGCGGGGCTAAAAATCATGCCCTGAAGGTATTTGCGGCTAGCGTGCTGACAGATCAACCAATGACAGTCGATAATGTACCTGAAATTGAAGATATTTTTCGCTTAGCTGAAATTCTTACCGATATTGGCGCTACTATTCGGCATCCGCGTCATGGCCACTACACTATCAGCACTGCTGGTATTCATACTACTCATTTACCAAAAAATTTAGTACCCCGCTTACGAGCCGCTATTGTATTAACTGGTCCGTTGCTAGCCCGGTTTCATTCAGTAGTGTTTCCTCATCCGGGTGGTTGCGCTATTGGTCGTCGCCCGATTGATATTTTTATCGCTGGTTTCAAAACCATGGGAGCACGCTTCCAAGAACGGAATGGAGTATATCGTTTTCAAGCTCCCCATGGCTTACATGGCGGTCGTTTTGTATTTCCCAAAGTGAGCGTCACCGCTACCGAAACATTAATGCAGGCTGCGGTGTTAGCCGATGGTACTACCGAATTAGTCAATGTGGCGCGCGAACCAGAAATTTTAGTCCTAGCCAATTATTTAAACAGTCAGGGAGCCCAAATTCATGGAGCCGGTACTAGTGAATTAACGATTACGGGTGTAGCAGCCCTACGAGCTGGTCAGTGCACAATTATGCCTGATCGGATAGAAACAGTATCATTTATTGTGCTGGCGTTAGCATCAAATAGCCGGCTAACTATTATTGACTGTGATCCCACTACGATTGAAGTGCCATTGCAGTTATTACGCGCTAGCGGTGCAAAATTTACGGTCCATAAAAATAGTCTTACGGTTCATCCCTGGAAAAAGTTAAAACCTATGGTCGTGGCTACTGAAGAATATCCTGGATTTCCAACCGATGGTCAATCTCCTTTGACGGTGTTATTAACTCAAATTCCTGGCAGTAATGAAGTCGTGGAAACTATTTATGGCGACCGTTTATTTTATACAGATATGTTGAATCGAATGGGTGCTCATATCGTGATGCATACACCGCAACATGTCATTATTCATGGCGGTACTGCCTTACGCGGTAAGCAGGTGGAAAGCCCTGATTTACGGGCAGGTATTGCTATGGTCATTGCGGCTTGTATTGCTCAAGGTAAAAGCGAAATTGGCAATGTGTATCAAATTGACCGTGGCTACGAGGCGATTGATCGGCGGCTGCGTTCGATTGGCGTTCATATTCGCCGAGTGAGTAATTGACCCAGCCTAGTCGGTTTGATACACTCTGCAGAGTATGTATCAGGCACAACGTTGGTCTCGTTTAACAGTGTGGCTGGGGGTAGGAGCCATCGCCTTACTTGGCTTTGGTGTTGGTTATGGCGTAGCTGATCAGCGAGCTACTGCTACAGTACCAACCTCTAGTAGTAACGCTACCAGCAGCACTGTAGATTTCAAACTATTTTGGCAAGTATGGGAAGCAGTCAAAACTTCCTATGTACACCAGCCAGTGTCTGATGAAACTTTGTATTACGGTGCGATTGCTGGTATTGCCGATGCGGTTGATGATCCCTACACGGTATTTTTTACGCCCGATCAAGCCGAAGAGTTTAATGATAATTTATCGGGGGATTTTGATGGGGTTGGTATCGAGCTAGGGGTCAAAGATGGTAACATTGTGGTTATCGCTCCATTGGCTGGTAGTCCGGCCGCGATTGCTGAAATTTTACCAAATGACATTATTGTTAAAATTGATGGCACTGATGCCAGTCGCTTAACGCTTGATCAGGCAGTGAATCGTATTCGTGGACCGAAAGGTACTGCCGTTACTTTAACCATCTATCATGTTGGTGCAGTCGATACCATAGATGTTACTTTAACTCGCGATACTATTCATTACTCTGGGGTGCGCTATGAAACCGTTGATCAGGCTGGGCAAATGATCGGCCTTATTACGCTAGCTCATTTTAATCAAAATTCGAGTACCGAGTTTGCTAACGTTGCTCAACAAATACTGCTCGATCAGCCAGCTGGGTTAATTATTGATCTGCGCAATAATCCCGGCGGCTTATTATCAGAAAGCGTTGCCATTGCTTCACAGTTTATCAACGAAGGCACTATTGTGAGCGAAGTGTACACTGATGGTCGAGTGCAAGATCATGCTGCCACTGGTCATAGCTTACTCACTACCATCACACCAGTGGTTGTGTTGATGAATCAAGGCACTGCTTCGGCTGCCGAAATAGTAGCTGGCGCCTTACAAGATTATCAGCGAGCCTACATTATTGGTGAACAATCGTTTGGCAAAGGCTCGGTGCAAGAGTATCAAAAATTTTCCGATGCTTCGAGTTTAAAAATTACCGTGGCTACCTGGCAAACACCGCTCGGACACTCTATTGATCAAACTGGTATTACGCCTGATAGTGTGGTTGAACGTACGCTGACTGATTACCAAGCTAATCGTGATCCACAACGCGAAGCGGCCTTGAATTATCTACTATCACAGTTAACCAACTAATGCTATACTACTACTTATGAAAGTGATCATGGCTACTACCGGAGAAATAAAAAATGTTGCCGATGGCTATGCCCGTAATTATTTATTGCCTAAAAAGTTAGCTCGCGTCGCTACTGCCACTACTGTAGCTGAAGCTGAACAACATCACGTTCGTCAACAGGCCGATCAGGCTGAACAACATCAGCAGTATCAGCAGGTGGCTGATCAGTTGCGTACGGCTACGCTTACCTTGCCAGCCAAAGCCTCTGCTGCCGGTACTTTATTCGCAGCTATTACCCCTGCTCAATTGGCCGAACACATTACTCAACAGTATCACTGTTCAACTACACCAGCCCAAGTAATGATTGAACCAATCAAAGCCATTGGTCAATATACCGCCACCGTGTCTTATCCAACAATTGATGCTGTTCAAGTGCAAGTAAATATTACCAAACTATCATAGTGGTATGGCCCGACCAAAGTTTATTTTTGTAGTTGGTGGCGTGATGTCAAGCGTGGGTAAGGGCATTACCACTGCCAGTATCGGGCGCATTTTATTAGCCAAAGGGCTTAAAGTAACAGCTATTAAGGCCGATCCGTATATTAACCTTGATGCTGGTACGATGAATCCCACTGAACATGGCGAAGTATTTGTGACTGAAGATAAAGATGAAACCGATCAAGATATTGGTAATTATGAACGGTTTTTGAACACTAACATTTACTCGGTGAATTACATGACTACCGGTCGAGTATATCACACCGTGATTAATCGTGAGCGTAATTTAGAATATAATGGCGCCTGTGTAGAAGTAGTACCCCATATTCCAGAAGAAATTATCCGGCGCATCAAAAAGGCCCAGCGCACTAACCGAGCCGATGTGACGATTATCGAAGTTGGTGGCACGGTGGGGGAATATCAAAACATCTTGTTTTTAGAGGCTGCTCGGATGATGTATACTAAACATCCAGAAGACGTTGCCTTTGTGTTGGTGAGTTATTTGCCAATTCCAGCTCGGGTAGGAGAAATGAAAACAAAACCTACTCAATCAGCCGCTCGTACGTTGAATTCGGCTGGTATTCAGGTTGATTTTATTATTGCTCGAGCTGATCGAGAATTAGATAAAAAACGTCGCGAAAAATTAGCCACCTTTTGTGGTATTCCACCCCAACGGGCCATTTCAGCTCCAGATGTTGATGTTATTTACGAAGTGCCGTTACTGTTAGAAAAACAGAAACTAGGCGATCAGTTATTGCAGCGACTCCAGTTGCGGGCTCGGGCTTCACAGTCAGCTGATTGGAATAAGTTAGTGAAGCGTATTCGTACCGCTACCGGCCAAGTTAATATCGGGGTCGTTGGTAAATATTTTGGCACGGGTGATTTCACCTTAGCGGATTCTTATATTTCAGTGATCGAGGCTGTTCGGCACGCTGCTTGGACTCATGGCGTTAAACCAAAATTAACCTGGATTGATGCCGAAGTGTATGAACACCATCCGCAGCGAGTTAAGGAGCTAGCTCAATTTGATGGTATTATTGTACCTGGTGGTTTTGGTACGCGCGGAGTAGAAGGTATTATTAAAGCTGTTCAGTTTGTGCGTGAGCATGGCATTCCATATTTAGGGCTCTGTTATGGTATGCAATTAGCCATGATTGAAATTGCTCGCCACCGGGCAAAATTAAAAACCGCCCATACTATTGAGATTAATGATGCTACCAGTCATCCGATTATTCATGTGAATCCATTCCAACAAAAAAATATTCGAGCCAATAACTATGGCGGTACCATGCGATTAGGCGCGTATCCTTGTAGCCTAAAAAAAGGTACTCAAGCCTATGCTGCCTACCGCCAAACTTTAATTTCCGAACGTCACCGTCACCGTTATGAATTTAATAATGCCTATCGTCCAATTTTAGAAAAAGTGGGAGTAGTATTTTCAGGCATCAATCCCGATCAAGATTTAGTTGAGATTGCTGAATATAAACCCCATCCTTGGTTTGTAGGTACACAATTTCATCCAGAATTAAAATCGCGGCCTTTGCAACCGCATCCATTATTTTTAGGTTTTATGAAAGCGTCGTTAAGCCGTCGTCGGCACCACGTTCACAAATTGTCGACGCGCTAGCTTACCAGTAAATTGACGCACACTGCGGGCAGTAAATTGAACCACTCCAGCGGCGCTAGCGTATAAGGTATCATCTTCACCCCGACGGACATTTTTTCCAGGATGAAATTTAGTGCCATGTTGACGCACTAATATTTCACCAGCCAACACAACTTGACCGGCATAGCGTTTTACTCCTAACCGTTTTGATACGGAATCACGTCCTAAACTGGTAGACCCACCTGCTTTTGTATGTGCCATAGGCGCTAGTCTAACAAGGCTTTATTAGGCTGTCAAGCCCAAATTTTTCACTTTTGAATAAATTTCATCGACAAAGAATTAACACAGTGCCGGACATTTTTTTCGGTTAAATGTTCACCTTCAAACACGTGTCCCAAATGGGCATCGCAATGATTACAGGTAATTTCGGTACGGCGGCCATCATCATCTAGTGTGCGCTGCACCGCGCCAGGAATTTCTTGATCGAAACTTGGCCAGCCACAGCCAGAATGAAATTTACTATCAGAAGTATATAATGGAGCGTTGCAGCGCCGGCAGATATAAGTACCGTCTGCAAAGAAATCATCATATTCACCAGTAAACGGAGCTTCAGTACCTTTGTGCACGATAACGCGTTCTTCTTCAGGAGTGAGGGGATTGAGTTCCATAAATTTAGTATAGCAGAAAAAAAATTAATAAAAAGATAGCAAAGTTGCATGATACTATGAATTCCAGTATACTATCGCCAGTATGATGAGTTTAAGTAGCGCTGATTTTAGTGAGATCATTCATTATCCATGGCGCGATCCAAACTGGTTTTCAAAGTTATGCGGTCAAGGCGCTGTTTTATTAGGGCTATCATTTTTTATTATCGGCTTACCGTTTTTAATTGGCTATGGCGTTCGTTGTACGCAACTAGCGATTGAGCAAAAGCCACTATTGAGCATTGTATTGTTCAGTGGCATGCTGGGGTATCTCCTGACCCTAGCCTATAGTGTAGTGTTGTGGTTTGTGCACCCAGCCTATATGCCTTTACTGGCGACTGGCCGAACAATCCGTGATTGTCTGAAAATTAAACAATACATTTGGCCATATATCAAAACCAACTTTGTGGCTATTTTAATTGGCTTGGCAATTGGGTATTTGGCCGGCTTAATTGGTTCAGCTGGCTTATTTGTTTTTTTAATTGGCGGCTTGTTTACCTTGCCGTTTGCTATTACTGTGTCGAACTATACTAATGGTGTCATTTATCGTCACTCACCACTAAAATAAATTATCGTCATGGTTGATATTGATACTGTTATTTCGTTAGCTAAGCAGCGCGGGTTTATTTATCCGGGGTCAGAAATTTACGGTGGCTTAGCTAATGCCTGGGATTACGGTCCGCTTGGCGCCCAGTTACGTTTTAATATCAAGCGGTTGTGGTGGCAGCAGGTGGTTGAGCAACGGCCTGATATAGTGGGGTTGGATGGTGCCATTTTAATGAATCCAAAAGTGTGGCAAGCATCGGGCCATGTTGATACATTTCATGATCCAATGAAGGAATGTCAGGCCTGTCATCGGCGGTATCGAGCGAATGATCTTGATACATCCAACTGTCCCAACTGTGGTGGTAGTTTATCTGCCCCGCGCGATTTTAATTTAATGTTCAAAACCTGGATTGGTCCAGTGGCTGATAGCACTACACCAGTGTATTTACGGCCCGAAACGGCTCAAGCCATGTTTGTTAATTTTCGTAATGTATTAAACACTACTCGGCAACGCCTACCCTTTGGCATTGCTCAAATTGGCAAGGCTTTTCGCAACGAAATCACTCCTGGTAATTATATTTTTAGAACACTCGAATTTGAACAAATGGAAATAGAATACTTTGTGGAACCTGCAAACTGGGTTGAACAGTTTGAGCAGTGGGCTCAATGGATGGAGCAGTGGGCTCAACAACTGGGCCTTGATATTGCTGCCTTGCATCGCTACGAGGTGCCAGCGGACGAGCGCGCTCATTACTCACAACGGACGATTGATTTTGAATTCGATTTTCCATTTGGGCGTAAAGAATTGTGGGGGCTAGCTTACCGAGGTGATTTTGATTTACGTAATCACCAAATTCAATCAGGCGAAAAATTAGAATATACCGATCCGATGGATCCGACCAAAAAATTTTTACCCCATATTATCGAGCCCACCATGGGGGTAGATCGTACTATGTTGGCGCTACTGTTAAGTGCGTATCATACCGAAACCGTCAATGGCGAAACTCGCGTAGTGTTACGTTTTACTCCGCAGTTGGCACCGTATCAAGTGGCGGTGTTGCCGTTAGCTCGCAAACCCGAACTGGCTGCCTTAACCGAACCATTGTATCAACAATTAAGTAAGCGTTGGCGCTGTGATTTTGATACCACGCAAAGTATTGGTAAGCGCTATCGTCGCCAAGATGAAATTGGCACGCCGTACTGCATCACGATTGATTTTGATTCCGTGATCGACCACGCCGTTACTATTCGACAACGCGATGCCATGACTCAAGTACGCGTACCACTTAATCAAGTAGATCAATATGTACATGATCAAATCACACCGACTAGCTAACGGCCTGAACGTTGTTACGGTAACCCAGCACGATACAGCCGCTGTTACCGTGATGGTGTTAATTCCCGTTGGATCACGCTATGAAACCAAAACCAATAATGGCATTTCTCATTTTTTAGAGCATTTGATGTTTAAGGGTACTACCCGGCGTCCCACCACCCTGGATATTTCCAAGGCGCTTGATAGCGTGGGAGCCGAATACAATGCCTATACTGCTAAAGACCATACTTTATATTATATTAAGTTAGCTAACCAACATACTGAACTGGCTCTCGATTTATTATCGGACATGTTATTTCATTCAGTGTTTGACCCTAAAGAAATTGAACGCGAACGGGGAGTGATTGTAGAGGAAATTAACATGTATCAAGATAATCCTCTGATGCACTTGGATACGGTTTTAGAAATGGGAGTATTTGGCGAACACCATCCACTGGGATACGATATTGCCGGACCAAAACCCAATATTACTCATTTACCTCGCCAGGCCTTTTTTCGATTTATGCAGCAGCATTATCGGCCTAGTACCATGCAGCTTGTGATCGCTGGTAATGTGCCACATAATACACTGGCGTTGGCGCGGCGTTATTTTGGTAATTATACACAACCGCACCGGCGTTTGCGTCCGAAGCCATTTAGTCAATCGCAGCGTCAGTCAACCATCGTGTATCGTCACAAAGATACCCAGCAAACCCAGCTCGGTTTAGGTTTGGTGGCGTATCCGTATCATCACCCGTGGTTACCGGCCGCCCAAGTGCTGGCAATTATTTTAGGCGGTAATATGAGCTCTCGATTATTTATTCGAGTGCGTGAACGCCAAGGCTTATGTTATTCCATTCATGCCGAAGCTAGCTCGTATACCGATACTGGCATTTTTTCTATCCAAGCCGGAGTTGATAATCAGCGGATTAATCAAGCAATTACAGCCATTAGTACAGAGTTGCAATTGCTCAAAAAAGACCTCGTCACCAGTGAAGAACTACACAGCGCCCAGGAATTTATTAAAGGTCAGCTCGCGTTACGATTAGAAGATTCTTCAGCGGTAGCCTCGTGGTATGGTCGGCAAGCTGTCTTGACGGGAAAGCTTATTTCTCCTACTGTAAAGCTTAAACAGATTGCCAAAGTGGATCGTCAGTTAGTGCGACGCGTGGCTCGACAATTATTTAGGCCTGGCAATCTTACGCTGGCTAGTATCGGTCCACAGCGTATCAAGCAGCCATCAATCTTAACGACCGTATCATAACGTATGTCGTCGCCAACCCCAGTGCAAGTGAATATTTCTAGTCTTACTATCATCAAGGTTATTTTGGCCGGTGTTGGGTTGGTGTTTTTATGGGCGGTGCGCGATATTATTGCCATTGTCATTATCGCTTGGGTATTGGCGTCGGCTTTACATCCCTGGGTGAATCGTTTACAGCGCTATAATATTCCTCGCGCTTTGGGTATTTTGTCAGTGTATATTTTATTTATCGCCATTATTGTTGGCATTATCATTTTATTGGTGCCACCAGTATCACATGAATTGGCTAGTATTGCTTATGATTTTCCATCCTATTACAGTTCAATTCGCGATGGCATCGCCTTTTTGCAAAACACCACCGCTCAAGTTGGTTTGCTAGCTACTTTGCAATCAACCCTTGATACTGCAGTACAAAGTATTTCTAACGTTGGCTCAACCTTTTATGCTGCTATTGCCTCGGTGTTTGGCGGTGTGGCAGCCACCGTGGCCGTGCTGGTGATTGCCTTTTATATGACGGTAGAAGAAGATGGCATCAAAAAATTTATTCAAGCCATTATGCCGGTGCAGTATCAGCCGTACGTGATTCATAAATTAAATCAAATCCAAACTAAATTAAGCAGCTGGTTATGGGGGCAAGTAGTGCTGATGTGTTTTGTTGGCATACTGGTGGGTGTATCAATGTGGATTTTGGGTGTAAAATACGCTTTGGTGCTAGGTTTGTTAGCCGGCCTAACAGAGTTTATTCCAATTATTGGGCCAGTCATCGCTGCCATTCCAGCCTTATTTTTTGCTCTGGCTGATTTTACTGCGGCACCATACAAGGTATTTTTTGTGTTGATTGTATTTATCGCCATTCAACAAATTGAAAATCAATTTTTAGTACCGCGAGTGATGCGTCGGGCGGTTGGCTTGAATCCTATCATTGTGATTATTGGTTTATTAGTAGGTGCTAAATTGGCTGGGTTAGCCGGTATGTTGTTGGCCGTTCCTATTATTACGGTACTAAGCACCTTTACGGATGATTTTTTTGCCGAACGTCGTCGTGAACAAAACCGTTTAGAAGAATGAAATTTTATTTAACCACTGCCATTCCTTATGTGAATGCCCAGCCACATATTGGCCATGCTTTAGAATTGGTGCAGGCCGATGTGATGGCGCGTTATCATCGTATTATTGGCGACGATACCTATTTTTTGAGTGGGGTTGATGAAAATAGCACCAAAAACGTTCGGGCTGCCGCCGCTGCTCAATTAACTACCCAACAACTATGTGATCGTAACGCGGCTTTATTTCAACGCTTGGCCGAAACCTTACAGGTATCGCTGGATCAATTTATTCGCACCTCCAGCCCGGCGCATCATCTTGGCGCGCAAGCCTTATGGCAAGCTTGCCGACCAGAAGATATTTATCGCAAACATTACCGCGGTTTATATTGTGTTGGTTGCGAAGCTTTTTATGCCGATAAAGATTTAATTGATGGTAAGTGCCCGGAACATTTTGTGTCATTAGAAATCGTGGAAGAAGATAATTATTTTTTTAAACTATCAAATTATCAAGCTACGCTATTACGGTTAGTAGAGTCGGGCGCTATTCAAATTGTGCCTAAATTTAGACGCAATGAAGTATTGGCCTTTATCCGCCGCGGGCTAGAAGATTTTTCCATTTCACGGTCACGCCAGCGGGCCGGTGATTGGGGCGTACCAGTGCCAAATGATCCTGATCAAATGATGTATGTGTGGTTTGATGCTTTAAGTAACTATATTACCGCCTTAGGCTATGGCAGTAATAATGCCACTGCATTTGATCAGTATTGGCCAGCCGATGTGCACATGATTGGTAAAGGTATTTCACGTTTTCATGCTATGTATTGGCCAGCCATGTTGTTATCAGCTGGTATAGCCGTACCGAAATCGATTTTTATTCATGGGTATGTATCAGTTGATGGCAAAAAAATGAGTAAATCATTAGGCAATGTGGTTGATCCATTTACTCTGGTGCATAATTATGGCAGTGAAGCAGTGCGCTATTATTTATTACGCGAAATTCCAGCCATGGATGATGGAGATTTTTCCGAAGACCGTTTTGTAGAAAAATATAATGCCGATTTAGCTAACGATCTTGGCAACTTGATTAGCCGAGTATCGAATATGGTAGAACGGTACCTGGCTGGAGTAGTGCCAGCCTACGCCAGCGATGACGATAACGAAGTAACATCACCACTAGAAGAAGTACAATTATTAACATCACAGTACCGTTTTAACGAAGCTCTGGAAAAAACGTGGGTGATCATTCGTCGAGCCAATAAAATGGTTGATGATGAAAAACCCTGGGAGCTATACGCCGTTAGTAATGTTGATAAACTTCAAACCGTGTTAGGAAAATTAGTGGTTATGATTCAAGATATCGCGCTAGCGTTAGAGCCATTTTTACCCAGCACCGCCGCTGTCATTCAGCAACATTTTTCTCAAGCTATCTTAGCTAAATTACCGCCGTTATTTCCACGTATTTTATAACAGCTAGCCTATTATGACTTGGTTTGATTGGGTTATCATCATTACTACTATTATTACGGCCAGTGTAATTACAGGCGGGCTGCGTAAACTATTTAAAATTATCAGTTGGATACCACTGATTGGGGGACTAAGTCGATTAGTGAGTGCTCTGGTTGGTGGATTGATCAGTTTGGTGTTGATGGTGTTGGTGTTATGGTGGATATCATTGCAAAGTCTGCCTGATATTGTACAAGTCACTTTTGAAGAATCTCGCCTGATGAACTATGTGATGGTGGTAGGCAGTGTGATTGGGGTATATGGTGATTGATACCCATACTCATGTTAATTTTCAGCCGTTTGCCAACGATGCCGAGGCGGTTATTCAGCGAGCCCTTGATCAGCAGGTACAATTGATTAATGTTGGTACCCAATGGGAATCATCACAGCGCTCGGTACAACTGGCCCAACAGTGGGCGCACGGTGTATGGGCAGCAGTAGGAGTGCACCCCATTCATTTATTTAGCGATATTACTGAAATCCAAACCATTGGCGAAACGCATCAGCGCATTCAAACGCGGGCTGAACAATTTGACTACCAACGCTATAAGCAATTAGCTCAATCATCATCTCGAGTGGTGGCCATTGGCGAATGCGGACTGGATTATTTGCATTTTGAGCGAGCCCAGTTACAAGCCCACCGAGTTGAACTGCAACAACAACAAATTGCCACTCTACGCCAACACTTGGCGCTGGCTCACGAATTAGATTTAGCCATTATCATTCATTGTCGCGATGCCGCTATCCATACTGCTACCACGACAGCTGCTTTTAACGATTTATTGCAATTACTCCGTGAATATCACGGTCAGGTGAGAGGAGTAATTCATTGCTATACCGGCCCGGTTGAGTGTATTGAACAGTTTTTAGAACTAGGCTGGTACATTGGTTTTACTGGTATTGTTACTTTTCCTCAGGCCAGCAATGTTCAAGCCGCTGCTACACTGGTACCCCTGGATCGATTGTTACTCGAAACTGATGCTCCATATTTAACCCCGGTACCACATCGTGGCCAACGCAACGAACCAGCCTACGTATCTTACGTGGCCGAAGCTTTGGCCAAACTACACGGGGTTGATTATGCCACCGTCGCCAAGCACACTACAGCCAATGCCATTGAGTTGTTTCGTCTTTCTTGATACAATCCGGCCATGATCTGGCAATGGTTTAGTCTGGCAGTCATCTTTAGTGGCGCTGTAGTGGTACTGTATGTTTTGATTGATCGTCGGTTGCGTCACTATTTGAATGCACCAAAGGATGATACTTCGCTGACGCTGTTGAATCAAAATATTCAAGGTATGCAGCAGCGTCTTGATCAAGTAAGCCATGGCTTGAATAACCGGCTTGATAACGCGGCTCGAGTGATTGCCGATGTCAGTAAAGAATTAGGCCAGGTGCAAGAACTAGGTCGTGGCATGAAAGATTTACAGTCGTTTTTAAAATCACCAAAATTACGCGGCAACATCGGTGAGCAAGTGCTGCGTGATTTGTTAAGTCAACATTTCCCCCAATCGTTTTTTGAAATGCAGTATAAATTTGGCAGTGGCGAAATTGTTGATGCGGTGCTAAAAACCGATAATGGCTTAATTGGGATCGACTCAAAATTTCCCTTAGAAAATTTTGATGAAATGATGTTGGCTGATACCAGTGCTGCTGCCGATGACGCTAAAAAACTTTTTTTTCGCGACGTTAAAAAACATATCACTGATGTAGCGCGTAAATACATTGTCCCCGAAGCCGGCACCGTAAATTTTGCCGTGCTGTATGTGCCATCCGAAGCCGTTTATTATGAAATTATTCGCGATGTCACTGATCTCACCGGTTACGCCTACGAACGCAAGGTGTTGTTAGTATCACCCAATAGTTTTTTTTATTTTTTGAAAGTTATTATGATTGGCATGCAAGGTAAAAAAATTGAAGAACAAGCTCAACGTATTTTGATGAGCCTGGAAGGTATGACCAAAGATGCTCAAAAGGTAGGGGATGCCTTGGGGGTACTCACCACACACGTGACGAATACTAAAGGAGCTCTTGACCGCGTCACAACAGAATATAGTAAGCTAGCTGGCAAGATTGATCAGATTAAATTATTACAATAATGGAATCATTAATGGAAACACTGCCCAGTATCGACCAACTATTTGATCCCCAACACACCACTGTTCCAAATTGTCTGCACGGTTGTACCTATCCATGGGAAATTTTGCTCAAAGTATCCAGTCAACTATCTACCACTACTAGGCTAGCACCATCGGCCCAAGTGCATTCTACTGCCATCATTGGTGATGGCGTAGTGATTGGCGAACGTACCGTGATTGGTCCATATGTAGTAATTGAAGGGCCAGCGTTGATTGGAGCCGATTGTGTTATTCGAGCTCATAGTGTATTGCGTCCAGCTGTGATTATGGGTGATACGGTTAGTATTGGTCATAGCTGCGAATTGAAAAATAGCGTACTGTTCAATGGAGTACGGTTGGGGCATTTGAATTATGTTGGTGATAGCGTGCTAGGTTACCAAGTGCATTTTGGTGGAGGAGCGTTAACCGCTAATCAAAAAAGTGATAATTCAGCAATTATCATCAAGCTTGGCGAACAATCGTATCCTACTGGTTTACTCAAGCTAGGAGCGATGATTGGAGATTGTTGCGAGATTGGCAGCCACGCCACCTTGCATCCCGGCACAGTGATTGGACGTTGTACTACCGTGTACCCTGGTGCGTTAGTACGCGGCTTGGTGCCAGCCAATAGTATTATTAAAGTACGACAACAACAAGAAATCGTAGTCCGAAAATTTTAAACCGCCACTAGCTTAAATTTTGCGCCATTTTTTACCCAACTCGGCTCGAATCCGTTCAAATTCAAGATTTTTTTGCAAGGCGTTGTAGGTAGTAAGATCAAGTTTAGCTTCGTCTGCTAACTGTTTGGCTAACCGTTCGGCCGCTTGTTCGGCCGCTTGTACATCAATATCACTAACGTGTTCGGCTGAATCGGCCAGCACTACTAAATGATTATTGTATACTTCAATTACACCACCAGCTACGGCCACAGGAAAGGTTTGGCCATTATTTTGTACCAATAGTTCGCCTGGCACCAGGGTGCTCACTAAAAACATGTGGTGTGGTAGCACCGTAATTTGTCCAACGGTAGTGGGCAAAGTTACTCCGTCAACGTCTTCTTCAAATAACGTTTTTACGGGACTCACCAATTTTAACTGGAGACGTTTAGCGCTCATGGCATTAGATAGTTACCTCGTCAATTGATCCTTTCATATAAAAAGCCTGTTCTGGTTTATCATCATGTTTACCATCAATAATTTCGGCAAAGGCCTTAACGGTATCTTCACGTTTAACGTATTTACCCGGGGCACCAGTGAATGTTTCGGCCACAAAAAACGGTTGCGATAAAAATCGTTGAATTTTTCGGGCACGGTATACTAACAACTTATCATCTTCTGTGAGTTCTTCCATACCCAAAATGGCAATAATATCTTGCAAATCTTTGTAGCGCTGGAGAATTTTTTGCACTTCGCGGGCTACTCGATAATGTTCATCGCCAACAATTTTAGGATCCAAAATAGTCGAAGTAGAATCAAGCGGATCAACGGCTGGGTAAATACCTAATTCGGCTAAGGAACGATTTAACACCACTGTTGAATCAAGGTGAGAGAAAGTAGTGGCCGGAGCTGGATCGGTTAAGTCGTCGGCTGGTACGTACACCGCTTGTACCGAGGTAATCGAGCCAGCTGTGGTAGAGGTAATGCGTTCCTGCAGCACACCCATTTCTTGCGCCAAGGTTGGTTGGTAACCGACGGCTGATGGAATGCGGCCAAGTAAGGCTGACATTTCCGAGCCAGCTTGGGTAAACCGGAAAATATTGTCCACAAACAGCAACACATCTTGATTATCAGCATCGCGAAAATGTTCAGCAATGGTTAGGGCAGTTAAGGCTACTCGAGCGCGAGCTCCTGGCGGTTCGTTCATTTGCCCAAACACCATGGCCAGTTTATCAAGAATGCCAGCCCCTTTCATTTCATGGTACAAATCGTTACCTTCGCGAGTACGTTCACCCACACCGGCAAATACCGAATAGCCACCATGAGCCGTAGCGATGTTGTTAATCAATTCTTGAATCACCACTGTTTTACCTACCCCAGCCCCGCCAAATAAACCAACTTTACCACCTTTAATAAATGGGCAGATTAAATCAATCACTTTAATGCCAGTTTCTAAAATTTCTACTTTGGTCGATTGATCAGAAAATTTAGGAGCCGGCTGATGAATGCTTTTGCGCGTGGTTTGAGTAATCAGTTCACCGCCATCAATGGTTTCGCCCACCACGTTGAATAATCGACCTAAGGTTTGTTCACCCACAGGCACAGAAATTGGTTGGCCGGTGGCTACTACCGTCACACCACGCTGCAAACCATCAGTGGGGCCCATGGCAATGGTGCGCACCTCATTGGCACCAATATGCGATTGTACTTCTAGCACCAAATTTTGTTCCGCTACCTGTAATTGTAAAGCGTCGTAAATAGCGGGGAGTGGTCCTTCATCAAAAACAACATCCACTACTGGTCCGATCACTTGAGTAACTTGGCCATTACGCTGTGTGTTCATAGGTATACTAGGTTATTAAAAATTTAAGATAACGCCGCGCTGCCGGCAGAAATTTCAGCAATTTCTTTAGTAATAGCTGCTTGCCGAGCCCGATTAAAGGCCAGCACCAATTCATCCGACATATCACCAGCGGCATCGGTGGCGCTTTTCATGGCCAGCATGCGGGCGCTGTGCTCGGAGGCATTACTTTCTAATAAAGCTTGGTACAACTGTACTTCAGCAATTCGAGGAACAATGTATTCGAGCACCGCTTCCGCTGATGGTTCATATTTGTATACAGCATGCTTGGTTGGAGGGGTAATTTTTGGTTTAGCTGCGTCAGCATTATCAACCGCCTGGCTAATGGTATTTTGGCTTGTTAAAGGATACAACTGTCGAATGACAGCGGTTTGACTAATTGACGATTGGTAATCGGTATAGGCCACTACTACCCGATGAGTACGTTGCTGGGTAAATTCTTCATACACATATTCGGCTAGCTCTTGAATAGATTCATCATTACGGGCCGAATCTGCTTTAGCGTAAGCTTGATGTACTGTGTAGCCTAAAGTACTTAACGTACCGGCTCCCTTTTTTCCAACACACACAATTGTGACAGCTTCAGTAGGAACCGTTTTTAAAAATTTGACCGTTTGTTTAATCACATTATTGTTAAAGGCGCCGCACAAACCGCGATTCGATGTAAACACTAATACAGTAGTGTGCGGTTGTTTGGTAATACTGGTTGATTGATCAAACCAAAATTGTCGGGGATCATCATCGTTAAACTGCACGGCCTGTCGTAACCGTTGTACTAAATCCCAGGCCAGGGTGCTATAGGTTCGGCTATTAATCGCCCCGGTCACTGCGCGGCGCATTTTAGCAGCGGCCACTAGCTCCATGGTATGGGTAATCTTTTGAGTATTTTTAATCGAGCGTAGTCGACCTTTAATTTCTCGTGTATTCAACGCCATAGTTATACCTTGGGCACAGTAATCGATTTATACGCAGCCACGGTGGCTTTTAATTTTTCTTCCCAGGCGTCATCAAAGTTTTTTTCTCGACGAATGGTTTCGAGTAAATCCGGCGCCTGTTGTTCAGTATACTCCAGCAGTTTTTGAACGAAATTTTTCACCTCTGGTACGGCCACATCATCCAGTAAACCATTCACGGCGGTGTAAATTTGAATCACCTGTTGTTCCGCCCGCAATGGTTGATATTGATCTTGCTTGAGTAATTCTTCTAAACGCTTGCCACGTTCAAGTTGTTGTTTAGTGGATTCATCTAAATCGGAACCAAATTGGCTAAAGGCTTCTAATTCGCGATACTGGGCTAGAGCCAAACGTAAATTACCAGCCACTCGTTTCATGGCTTTAATTTGAGCAGCTCCACCAACCCGCGATACCGATAACCCTACGTTCACGGCCGGTCGAAAGCCTTTATTAAATAAGCTGGTTTCGAGGTAAATTTGGCCATCAGTAATAGAGATCACATTGGTTGGAATGTAGGCTGAAACGTCGTTGGCTTGAGTTTCGATAATTGGTAAAGCCGTTAACGAACCATGACCATTGGTTTCGTTCAGTTTCGCGGCCCGTTCAAGTAAACGAGAATGCAAGTAAAATACATCGCCGGGGTAGGCTTCGCGGCCTGGTGGGCGGCGTAGTAACAAAGAAATTTGGCGATAAGCTACCGCGTGCTTCGATAAATCATCATAAATAATCAAAGCATCTTTACCGTTATCCAAAAAGTATTCACCCATACTGCAACCAGCGTACGGTGCTAAATAACTCAAGGCTGCCGGTTCGGAAGCACTAGCCGATACTATAATAGTGTACTCCATCGCCCCAAGTTGTTCTAATTTGGCCACTAATTGAGCTACCTTACTTTCTTTTTGACCAATCGCCACATAAATACAAATCATATCCTCACCTTTTTGGTTCAGAATAGTATCAATGGCAATGGCTGTTTTACCAGTTTGACGATCACCAATAATCAGTTCGCGTTGACCCCGACCAATTGGCGTCATGGCATCGATTGACTTTATTCCAGTTTGTACCGGTTGATGAACAGATTTTCTGGTAATTACTCCCGGGGCAATGCGTTCCATTGGGTAATGAGCCGTTGCTGTAATAGGCCCTTTACCATCTTTGGCTTCGCCTAAAGCATTGACTACGCGGCCAATCAAACCGTTGCCTACCGGCACTTCTAAAATAGTACCGAGAGTTTTGATTTTCATCCCTTCGGTGATACCGGCGTAATCTCCCATCACCATAATACCCACCGTGCCTTCTTCTAAATTGAGAGCTACGCCTCTTACGCCATTGTCGAATTCTACCATTTCAGAAGCGCGTACATTGGCCAAACCAATGGCCCGCACAATACCATCGTTCACTTCTACCACTGTGCCAATTTCTTCCGTGACCAACGTGGCTTTAAACTGTTGGATTTGACTTTTGATGTGTTCGACAATTTCTGCCATAAAAATTAATTATTGCTTGAGTGTATTAGCTAATTGATTGAGTTGTTGACGTAATGAAAAATCCCAGCGTTGGTTGGCGGTTTCTAATCGTATTCCACCCACCACGGCTGAATCATGCTGTTGGGTAAGCATCACACGGGATATTGGAAATAACTTCTCAACGCACTGTTCAATGACGGCTGGTGATAATGGTTGAGCCGAAGTGACGCGAAGAGGAGTAATGCCAGCTTGGCGATGCAATTGTTCTTCTAATAACCGAACAATTTCTGGTAACCATTTTATACGATTACGACGTTGCAATTCGCGCAACAGGCCTAGTGATAGCTCCGGCCACTGATCAGCTGGTTGCTGTTGCAATCGTTCCAGCCAAGTTTGAGCGTAGTATTTAGGAGTGATTTTCATATTGGGCAACGACTTTTTTCAACAAGGCTTCATCGGCCGATTGATCTAATTTTTGCTGTAATACTTTTTCGGTGGCCAGCAACACTAAATCAGTTAATTCGGCTTTGGCTTGCTGCATCATTTGATCATGTTCTTGGCGAATATTCAGTTTGGCTTGATCGATCACTTTTTTGGCCTCAAGTTTACTTTTTTCAATTAACAGTTGACTTTGCTTGATCGCTTGATCGTTGGCTGCTACTACAATGCTTTGAGCTTCTTGCCGAGCAGTAGTAAGCATAGCTTGCTGCTGTTGAGTAGCTTCGGCGATGTTTTGTTTCGCCAGGGCAGCATTTTTGAGACCATCTTCGATAGTTTTGGTGCGGTCATTGATAAACTTGAGCATTGGTTTGTAGCCGATTTTGTACAGCACAAATAATAAAATGCCAAAGTTAACAAAGTTTGCTATCAGTAATTTGTAATCGACCCCAAAGGCCCCGAGCATTTTTTCCATAAAGGTGGTTTAGTGGTTAATCTGTTACCTGTGAAGTGTATGATACAGTTCGTCAGGTAACATCATTAGTCACCAAAATTTTACACGGCAAACAACAAGATTAACGATACCACTAAACAGTAAATCGCCAGCGAGTCAACCAAGGCCATGGCCACGACCATTTTGGTAAACACATCATCTTTGATGCTGGGGTTACGACCAATGGCTTCAAACGTTTTTGAAGCAATCAAGCCCATGCTGAAGGCTGGTAAGCTAACACCGATGGCCATCATAAAACCGGCGGTGAGGATACGTACGGCTTCTACTTCCATAACATAGAACATTAAAATTAATTAGTATTTAACGCTGAACTTGGCTCCGGAGTAGGTGAGTGACTGCCGTGAGCCAGGGCTAACGTTATATAGATTAATACCAAAATTGGATAAATAAAAGCTTGCACAATTGATACCAAAAAACCAATCAACGAAAAAGGCACCGGGGCAATAAACGGTACTAATGATAATACCACTAACGCTAACACTTCTTCAGCAAAAATATTGCCGAACAACCGAAACGATAACGACATCATTTTAGCTAATTCACCGACCAGTTCCAGTAAACCGATAGCAAAATTAATCGGACTCGACCAATCGAAAAATTTTTTCAAATAGCCAATCCCAGAAAAATAAAAACCAGCCAATTGGATTAGGGCAAATACCAATAGAGTAACCGAAAATATAAAGCCAAAATCGGCTGTGGGTGGACGGAAAAAATGATGCTCACCATAATGAATCGAAGTGGTGCCCGGTAAAAAGCCCATCAGGTTGGAGGTGAGAATAAATAAAAACAGGGTTAAAAAAATTGGAAAAATAAAATTAGCCGCTCGTTTATTGTTACCGGTGGTGGTTAGCACAAAATTATACATTCCCATCACTAACGCTTCACCCAGTACTTGAATTTTACCGGGCACGGCTTTTAAGCGCCGAGCCCCAATGGCGAATGTTACCACCAAACCAACCATAATCACTAGCGAAAATAAAAAAGAATTGGTCACCGGCAAAGGGCCAAGGTGGCCAAGCACTTCAGGCTTTAAACTAATGGCTACGCCACTATCGCTCTCGGTATACTCACTGGCCATGGGACTGATGTTTGCTTACAAAACGTTTAATAGTGCTAGGTAGCAGGCGCGTTACAATCACTAACGATACCACAAAGGCTACCGCAATCGCTCCAAATAACCATCGGCTGTCATCAAAGCGCTGGCCGATCCACCAACCTAGTGGTAAAAATAGTACTAATGGGCTAATAATATAAGCAGTAATCACACCGAATAATTGGATCGTTTGAACTACAATACTATTCATGGCGCCTATAGTTTAGGCGATTTAGTCGTTTTGGTCCAGTAGTTCTGTGGATAAGGCAAAAACTGAATTTACAGAATATCAAGTAAGATGGTATCATACCTATAATGATTCAAAAACAAAGGAAATATTTAGATTTTATTACAACTAAGATTCAAGAGCATTTTGCTGATAAACCTAACACTCAAGCTTTTCTTTTTGGGTCCAGTATCGTGCGAGATCATTTTGGTGATGTCGATATTGGGATTCAGGGCGATATAGAAAAAAAAGACATCATGCGTTTAAAAGAAGAATTTGAAAATTCAACATTTCCATTTTTTGTTGATATTATTGATTTTGATCAAGTCGATGATTCTTTTCGAAACAATGTATTACAAAATCCCGTGGTATGGATCAAACGCTCATAAATTCTTTATGCTGCTGTCATGCGCAGAATATACGAACTCTTGTAGAAAAAGTACTAAAATCTGGAACTAGCATGGACGAAAACTTGACATTTTTTGATTTTTCGTTTATTCTATAGATCATGAATACATCAAATAATACACAAACCATCGAAGAATTTGCTGATTGGTTAATACAGCAGGCTGGGTTACAAACCATGGGTGAAGAGGCTTTGCTGGTTTATCGCAATAAATTATCCGATCAAATTGCTCGCCGTCTTGGTTTATTAATGATGGCGGAATTATCAGGTAATGATGCTGACCAATTTCGGGCTCAATTTATTGATGTTGACCAACCGAATACAGCCGCTATGCAAGCATTTTTAAGTAGCCGGATAGAAAATATATCACAGAAAACGGCGGCTGGATTAGAACAGTTTGCGAAAGAATTTTTGACTGCGGTGCAGCAAGCTAACGTCCTTCAAAACAAAACTGTTTAACCATTTATATGGCCCAGGCCTTAACGCCGGCTCAGGCAAAACAGCGCATTAAGCGCATTCGCCAAATCTACGCCGAATTTAAAAAAGAAATTGATGAACTGAAGCGCCAACAGCACACCATGATTAATCAAGCGTTAACAAAAATCGATCAAGCTAACATTGAATCAATTTTGGAAGATTTACATCGCAAACATGGCTAAAAAATCTGCAGAATCCGGAGATCCACAACAAGGTAAACCAAAGAAACGCTCTGGTGCCGGTGCGCGCAGAACCCGCACTGATTTGGTGCCTACACCAGCAGAATTACCACACAAACCAGATAAGGCAGCGCTTGATGTCGCTGCAGTACCAGAACCAAGCGAGGCTTTAGTTGAGGCCGCTACTGCAACCGTAGCAGCTGTTCGGGAAGAAGTGGCTGCTGTAGCAGCGGTGGTTCATGATCATCCAGATGTACCCGAGTTAGCTGGTACGGCCGCTCAAGCACGGCTGGCTGGAACCGCCGCTGAAGCTGGCGTGCGGGGTGTGGCGGTTGATGTAGAAACGGAAGCAGCACTCAAACCAGCCATGGCTACTGGCCTAGAAGATGGCCACTTGATTTTTGCTGATGGGGATAGAATTGATGTTACTGTCCCTCACTATACAGTAGAATTTTTATCTAACGCCCAAATGGTGGATAGAACTGACGATGAAGCCAACTTTTCTTTGTTTTTTACGTACATTTCTGATGGTAGTATATCGGAACGTTTAACACTGAACCGCAAAGGTAATGGTTTTGTTGATGATTCAGGATATTTTTTTAATGCACTAGCACATAATAATGATCGTCTGGCTATTACTGATGCTAAAAGCTATGTTACAAAGGCTGTAGCAGAGTTACGCGATTACGATACATTAATGGAACTGGCTGATATAAAAAATCGGCCAGAGAGCTTAAAAGACTGGCGCTATTTTTTAACTAACCTTTATTTTGGCGAGACGTATATTACTTGGTCGTCCAACAGTAACTATCTACAATATGTTCAAACTAAAGCTGCCACTGTACCAGCATTGCAATCATATTTGTGCACCGGCTTTCGTACTCTATTTAATAAACAATTAGCCGATGGTTATGATCATACTAGTCAATTTGCGACATTAGGCGTTAGTGAATATGTGTCTGACATACCAATACCGTCGCATGAAGAATTAACTGAACGGGAAATTGAACATTATCAGCGTGGTTATCAAGCTGATTTACACCATCCATATAGTTATTTTAGGTTGCCAGCTTTTCAAGAAGTACGCCAAGCGTTCCAGAGATTTTTAAACAATCTTCAGCTTGAAGATCAAGAGCAATGTAAACGCAAAGTGCGTGAAGCTTGTCAAAAAGTTGGAGGCGAGTATAACGAAATTGATCCAGCTGTTGTTCGACTTTGGGAAAATTTGGTGCCAGCTGGCTGGATAGCCGATTATGTAGCTCGGGCAACTGTTATTGAGGATGCTACTACCCTAGGCCTGGCTGAACCCGAAGCTGCAGCAATACCTGCCAGTGGCGTCGAGCCAACACCAGCAGTGGAAACTGGAGAACCAGTGCCAACTGGTTTTGAAGTATTTCACCCAGGCGATGCCCGCGCTATTACCGATAAACAGTTCGGGGAATTAAAATTTGTAACCGATTATGTCCATTTGGCTGGTAGTACCGAAAATGGTGGAGCTGGTTCAAAATATCAAACCAACGAAGATGTTATGTTTGCTGGAGTTGGCCGGGATGGTGCAGTATTCAGCGGCGTGATTGATGGCGCCGGCGGCAGTGATGCTGGCCGAGCTTCGGCTCTGGCAGGTGTAAATGCTAGCATGAAAGCTTTTCAGAATGATGGTACGCTTGATCAAGCCTTAACGGCTGTTCATGATACTATCAAACAAACTGTACCAGGTGGCTATGCTTGCCCGGTGTTTTTAAAGTTACAGCCTACCGGCCAAGTTAATTATGGTTGGGCTGGTGATGCTAAGTTGGTTACTATTCGTGGTGGTGCAGTATATCGTCCAGGCACATCTCGGCCTCATAATGCCGTGTTTGAAGATTTGCAATCCAAAGTGGCTGCGGATGATTTATCGCCCATCGAAGCTGCCAAATTATATTATAGTCATAAAGTTCACACGTCAGATGGATGGGTTGGCAATAATGTAGTATCAAGAACGAGTGGTTATTATGTGAATCGTCCATCAGAACACGAGCTTGATTCGTTTCAAGCCGCAGTAGGTGATGTGATGTTGCTTGGTTCTGATGGTGCTATTACTGATTTGGTGAGTGAATATGAAATTGAGCTAATTGTGGCTAAACATCCTGGTGACGTCGAAGCTATTCGTAATGATGTTATAAAATTAGCTTATGATCGGAATAATTCTACAGCTCCTTTTATTGTTCGAGTAGGCCCGGGGGTTAATGATATCGCTAATTTATATTCCAGAACTATTCAGGGTCGGTCTAGTGGCAGCGGCGATAATATTACCCTGCAAGTAATTATTGTTAAACACTTACAAGAAACAACCAGCCGGGTAAGTGCACCAATTGAACGGCAACCGTCCATTCCAGAGGTTAATGCAGAAGTGCGTAACTACAACATTCCTGGAATACGATTATATCGGCCTAGTGATGAAACAGTAGTGCTAGATGATGATCGAGAGATTAGTATGCATTTAGATACATTGTCTCCAATTGTAAAAGTTACGCCTGATACGTTTGGCCGAATAGATGATACTGGCGGCCAGCGACACCAAGTTGATTTTCACTACCAAGGTGACAACAATGTATTACGTTTATCAGTCAGCGACACCTCGCACACAGATGGCACTATAACAGTGGTTGCTTTTATTAATAACGAGCGAGTATTTGGTGGCACAGCTACAGTAGCAGATTTACCGGCAGTAGTTGCCGAAGCTAAACAAAAGATGGCTCCCGAACCCGTCGCTGCTGCCGAGACAGCTCCTCAATTTGGTATTATATCAGCGGCCGATGAATCCGTAGCAACTCCGGCAGCTAGCTCTGGCGATGATACAGAGGCAACTTTAACTGCAGCAGCCGTAGCTGATGCTGAAGAAACAAAGGTTGATACTGCTTTAAAGAAACGCCGTGGAGCAGTACTTGAAGGCATGAAAACCTATTTTAGAGAGGCTGGCGGTAAAGAAGTTCGGGCGGTTGAATTGATCACCGCCTTAACCAAAGCATTAGGTGCTGCTTTTTCTGGCGATCAGGCTGCGGTAGCGACAATATTGGAAAGGTATCTTGATACGATAGAACGAATTAATGCCAAATTACCTAATACACAAAAACTAGCCGCTTTAAATGTGTTAGTCACTGAACGGCGTAAAGGCAAAAATCCTGGCCAAATTGACTCAACTAAAGTAGCCAAGTTAGCTGCTAGTTTAGCAAAGATCTATCAAATGACGGATCATGCATCAAAAGCAACGGAAGTCGCGCCATTACAAACCATGCTCGATGAAAACTTAGGTAGTAGCGATACCGACCAGGCAATACTAGCAGTACCTACAAGTCCAGCCTTAGATGCTGCTGAAGTAGCAATGTCAGCCGCACCTGTTGCTACAGAACCAACTGTGCCTGCCACCGCCGCGATACCACTTGTACCAGATCGCACTACACCCGCAGGCATAAGTTTATGGAACGATGCTCGTATTAGTTTACCTGATGGCTCTCAACCTGAAGCTATTCGTGTAAAAATCGAAGAACTTTGGACTCAACGTCACCAGGTCGGCTCCGCTACTCCAAATACCGCCGCTTCAGAGCCAACTCCAACACTTCCAGCGCCAACGCCACCAGAATCAGTCTCTCCAGCGCCAACGCCGCCGGCACCATCATTCAAACCTCCTACGATAGGTGTAGCTACCGTGCCACCTGAATTGGTGCGCCGAATGTTGAATGAGCAAAAAGTGAGACAATCCTATGGCACTAGTGGCATAATTAATGAAAAATTATCCAAAATAAAATATGCCAGCAGCCTTGAAATTGCCAATGATGGAACAATCACTCGGCTACTGACCGATTTAGTTCAATTAACTCTCACTACCCCGGATCGTTTATCAACCAGTACCGTTGTGGTTGATTTATTAGCTCGTTTGGGGCTAGAAGATCGTACCGTAGTCACTGCGGCCTTATTAAAACAACGCCAGGCTATTCGAGAAATAGCTACTGCTCAAGAGCGGGCCAAAGATAGCAAGATCATAAAATTAGGAAAATTTTTAGGCAAAATCGGCACTATTATTGGGGTTGGTGCCGGCACCACGGCGTTAACGGCTAACCCGGTACTAGGTGTAGCGGCGGTAATTGGCGCCCGGGCTGGCTGGTTGTATCAGGCCGATCGCGCCATTGATCAACGCCAGCAGAAATTAATGAATGCTATAGTAAAACAGAGTGATGATGTTGGTATCAATTTGCGCGATATACTGGAAAATCTCTCTGTTGAACTGGCCGTGGCTAAACAGCACGAGATTGATCGTTTAGCTAGTGAAAATGACCGTTTAGAGCTAAGAATTGTTGAGTGTCGAGATGAACTACTGAAACGTAATACACCAGAACAGCAAGCCGCGTTACAACAAGCTATTGCCGACGGGGCAGCTTGGCACCAGCGCCTTACTAATGAAACGATCGATGAACAAATTAGGCAGCTAGGGAATAGTGATAGAGTATCTGCTGAGATGGCTGCTGATTTACAGGCTAGCCGTGCAGCGCGAGCGGCTGGCGTGGCGGCTTTATATACCGTTAAACAAAACGATGCGACGCTTAAAGAACAAACCATCCGTCAAAACGGCGGTATCGTTACTAAACTTTTTGATAAAGTCACTCAAGCATCTTTATTTCGTGGTGGCCAACGGTTAAATGAACAAGTTACTACCGCGGCTGCGTTTACCGTGGCTGGCTATATTGGCCGATCAGTTCCAATACTGCGGGAAGTTGTGCTAGGTATCGGTACCATGAAATTAGGCGAGGTGGCGGCTAAAGCTATGCTGGCAGGTGAGCAACGCCGACGATATGTTTCAATTGATCAATTAAAATCCATTACAGACACTGATACCGGTCGTAGATATCTTACTCGAGCTCGGGCTCAATTGGCTGATGCTATGTGGCAAGCTGATCATCCCAAAGAATATGCTGCCTTGCGTGAACAGGTTGATCGCTTGCTGGTTGAACAAATCAGCCAGGCTAGTTTGGCTAGCGATGCAGGCGTGGCTGTAATGAATCAACTGAATGATGATTTAGCAAAGGCTGTAAAAAGATTCGGTCACCTACAAAGAACTGATCGTGCTGTTATTCGGTGGTCTCAAATACTCGGAGGAGCAGTCGGCGCCATAGTTGGCCCAGATGTGATGGATTTGGTGGGTGAACACGTGAAAGATTGGTTAAGTACAGCTGGAAAATTTTGGTTTTCCCCCGAACCGGCTGCTCCAGCCCCAACAACGCCAGCGCCTGCCGCCCCTGTAGAACAACCGTCTACCCCACCAACCGCTAGCAGTACTACCGAAGCGCCGGCAGTAGCGGCAGCTACGCCAGCCAGTGTTACACCGGTGGCCGAGACTGTTGCGCCACCAGTTGCCCCTGCTTCTACGACACCGCCAGCAGAACCAGCCGCTGCCACAGCTGCACCGGTGGCTGTTCGTACTGTGCCAGCAGCGGTAGCTGAAACCGTAACCCCAGTCACCGCACCGGTCACGCCACCAGCAGAATCAGTAGCGCCACCAGTTGCTTCAGCGGTCGTACCGTCTAACGAGCAATGGCAAGATTATACCGTGCACCGCAGAGAAGGTTTTTGGCACGTAGTGCGCGATCAACTACGGGCTAAACCGGATTGGACTAATGGCGGTAAAAATATCGAGCAGAAAGTGTTAGAAATACTGACCAAAACCACCATCACGGTTGATGGTAAACAGGTTCATATTATCGACCCGGCTACTCATAAACAGGTGTGGGTAATGCAACCGGATAAATATACTATTATTGTTGGCGGTACGGCTGATGATCCAACATTGCTCATTTACGATGCTCAAACTCATCAACTCCTAAATAATGGCGAAGCGTTTGATAAAGCCTTTGAACAGGTGCCATTACGGCCCGTGCAATCAACTGTGGTTGAAACAGCTGCCGCATCACCCACTAGGCCAATTACCGGCGAACTATTGGTAGATGGTGTAAATCGTGCAGCGTACATTGCTGCTCAAATAACTAACAATCCCTGGACACTTGATGCAAGCAGTAGAGCGGCATTATCACAGCAGGCTGGAGCTCAATTTGATGCCGCCATTGCCGCCAGGCCGTTAGAGGCTACATCAACTGGCAGTGATGCTGATGGAGTAGCAGTCTCTACATCTGGCGAACGAGTACTAATTGATGAAGGTGTATTTGATGGAACACGTGGCACTGGCGGTGGCGGTGATGAAGCAGTTACACGAACTGGGGCAGAAGAGGCTGAACCTGGTACGGCAGCTGAAACGGTTGGGGTAGAAACATTAACCGGGGTGGCAGCTGAACGTTCGTTATGGCTACGCGGTTATGATAACTTTGTTAGCCAAATGAAAGCCTTAATTAGTGCCGGTAATGGTCGCTACGATGTTCATGGCGTGCGCTATCGGTTAGATCGCGACGGTGATGTTGAAATTGTTAAAATGGCTGGCCCATTACCAGCTCCTGGCAGCCGAGTAGAGGTATCGCTCACCAGTTATGGGGTATTAGCAGGAGAAGTAATTACACCGCAGATAGAAGATGCTAACTATAAAATTTCTGGAAAACAATTACGCTACGTTAATATTCGGGTAGAACAAATAGCAAAGGGTTAACAAAGCAAATAATGAGTTCCCAGGTTCAGATAAATCTGCTACACTAGCTGCATGAAATTCAGTCATTTTTTGGCTGTGTTAGGTATTGTCAGTACCATGAGTTGGCTAGCTTGGCTGACAGTTGTATTGTACATCAATCCACAAACTAGTGGCGCAATCGGTCTGGCCGTATTTTACCTAGCCTTAATGATTGCCCTGGTAAGCAGCTTTACTTTGCTTGGCCTAGGAGTACGTTTAGTATTAGCCCGTCTGCGACAACACAGTAGTATGGCTTTTCAATATATTACGCCAGCCATTCGTCAAGCGGTTTGGTTCACCGTAAGCGTAGTAGTGTCGTTAGCCTTATTGGCGAACCAGCTGTTTACTTGGTGGTCGGCCATGGTATTAGTGTTAGGCTTGGTGGCGGTGGAAGCCTTGTATTTAACAAAACAGGCAGCATGATCACTGCTGACCAAATTCAAGCCTTAATCAATCATGGTCGTACAGCGCTGGCAAGTACAGAAACTGTTGAACAGTTTGAGCAATTGCGTGATCATTATTTTGGTCGCAAACAGGGTGAATTGGTGAAAATATTACGATCAATCCAACATCTTGATAATGTTGAACATAAGCGTCAACTGGGAGCTTTGGCTAATAATGCCAAACAAGAGCTGCAACAACTGTTCAGTGCCTGGCAAAATCAGCATCACCATGCCAGCACTACCCTAGTGCCAGATGTCACGTTGCCTGGCATTTGGCCAACGGTGGGACATGTACACCCGTTACGTCAATTACAAGAAGAATTAGTTGATATTTTTTATGCCATGGGGTTCATGGTGATGGAAGGCAACGAATTAGAAAACGAGTTGTACTGTTTTGAATATTTAAACATCCCGCCGCATCATCCCGCCAGAGATTTGCAAGATACCTTTTATGTGAGCGGTGACGATCAGGGTGTAAAGCGAGTATTGCGTACTCATACTTCTAACATGCAAGTTCGTTTGATGCAGCAATACACTCCGCCACTACGCGCGGTGGTACCGGGTCGGGCGTTTCGTAATGAAGCGATTGATGCCTCGCATGAACATACTTTTTACCAAATGGAAGGTTTTGTGGTGGATGAGAATATTTCACTGGGTAACTTAACCTATTTTTTGAAAACGGCCATGTCGCGAGTGTTACAAAGCGATGTGCAGGTGCGATTACGGCCGGGGTATTTTCCGTATGTTGAGCCAGGCTTTGAAGCCGATTGTTCTTGTACACACTGTGCTGGCCAAGGTTGTGCTGTTTGTAAATACACTGGCTGGGTAGAAATGCTCGGCTGCGGTTTGATTCATCCTACAGTGTTCGCTTCGGCCGGGTATGAACCAGGCAAGTATACTGGCTTTGCCTTTGGTATGGGTTTAATGCGTTTGGCGATGTTGAAGTATAACATTGATGATATTCGATTATTTATGGGCGGAGATTTTAGGTTTATTGATCAATTTTAAACAGCTATGAAACTGTCTCTGAATTGGTTAAAACAGTATATCGATTTGCCGGAAGATCCAACCGCATTAGCTCGGTTAATTACCATGCACATAGCTGAAGTAGAACGCGTTACGGTATTGGGTCAAGGATTAAATCAGGTAGTGGTGGGAGAGGTGTTATCAGCGCGTGATCATCCCAACGCAAACAATTTACACATTGGTATGTTTGATGTCGGTGAAACTGAACCACGCCAGATTATTTTTGGCGGCAAAGCAGTGCTTAAGCCAGGTGATAAATTACCTATTGCCTTACCTGGTGCCCAGGTACATGGCCTGACTATTAGCGAGCGTACTTTACGCGGTGAAGTATCTCGGGGAATGTGCTGTTTAAATTCAGAACTCGGTATTCTTGATCAAGCCGAGCGCGTAGAATTTTTACCAACCAGTGTAAAAAACGGCACGCTTATCCGAGTGGCGTTGCAACTGGATGACGTGGTGATTGAAATTGATAATAAAACGTTAACTCATCGGGCTGATTTATTTTCACATGTTCAATTTGCTCGGGAACTATCGGTCGTTTTACGTCGGCCACTGCGTTTGCCAGCGTTGCTAGAGTACGAAGGTGCTACCATTAAGCCGCTACAAGTAACCATAGCTGACGCTAGTTTATGTCAACGCTATTGTGCGGCTGTACTGGAAGTAAAACTTGGTCCATCACCCGATTGGTTGCAACGCTGCTTACAAGCCGTGGGCGTGCGGCCAATCAATGTGATAGTGGATATTACCAATTACGTTATGCTTGATATTGGTGGGCCACTCCATGCTTTTGATTATGCCAAACTATCCGGCCAAACCATTACTGTACGTTCGGCCAAGGCTGGAGAAACCATCACTACACTCGATCAAAAACAGCGCCAGCTCACTAGCGCTATGCTGGTGATTGCCGATGCTACTAACCCGGTGGCTGTAGCCGGTATTATGGGTGGGCAAGCTACCGAAGTAACTGATACTACTACTACCATTATGCTAGAAGCTGCCCTGTTTGACCCAATTAGCGTCAGATTAACCTCGCGGCAGCTGGGCTTGCGCAGCGAAGCTAGTACTCGATTTGAAAAAGCCGTTGGATATACTACCGTGCTCGATGGCTTTTGGCGGGCCATTGGTTTATTACACGAATTGGCCGGAGCCAAAATTGTATCACCACTGTTTGATCTACCTGGTAGTGAATTTGTCCATCGGCAAATTGATTTAAAACACAGCCTGTTAGAACGGATGTTAGGCATTACTGTTCCAGCGCCCGATATTGAACGTATTTTAACCGGCTTGGGGTTTGCATTACAACCTACCACTACCGGCTACACTGTAACCGTACCGTTATGGCGTACCGATATTACCGCCGAACATGATATTGTTGAAGAGGTGGCTCGAATGTATGGCTACGATGCTTTCCCATTGCAACCATTACAGGGTGTTTTGCAGCTACCCATTATTGAGCCAACGTTGCTCCTTGGTCAGCGCTTGATCCATTGGCTCGTAGCCAGTGGTGCTAAAGAAGTGATGCACTATTCTTTTTATAGCGACGCTGCTGCCCAAGCTCGTGGTCTTGATCCGGCTACTCATCACACTATTGTGAATCCGATGAATCCCAATCAACACTGTCTGCGTCAAACATTGTTGGTGAACCTTTGGCAAACGGCTCAAATGAATCAACGGCAGCAAGCTGGTTCATTTGTGTTGGCAGAATACGGCCATGTCTATTTACCAAGCAGCGAGCAGGCCCAAGTTGGTGGGTTAGTAGTTGATAGTGTCAATCATTTTCGCCGGGCTAAGGGGCTAGTGGAATGGTTATTGCATAAGCTCAATGTCGTTGCTCGTCAGCAATCAACTGCCCAAGGGATTGATTATTACATTGACCATGACATGGTAGCTCAAGTAACAGCTGTTGAAACCGATATGACCTACGTTGTGTTTCATTTAGCAACGTTAGCGTCACGCTGGCATAGCAATACCCAGTATCAAGCAATTCCACAGTATCCTAATATTACCCTTGATATTTCCTTACAGGTACCCACTACCGTATCATGGGCCCAGCTTAAGCAGGCTATTGTCGAGGTAGGCCGTCCACTGGTACAATCTGTAGAGTTATTTGATTTATATAATAATGAAATCTTTGGTATTCGGTTCGTACTTCAAGCGCCCGATCGTACCCTGACTATGGCTGAAGCGGAAATGGTACGGTCTGCAATCATTGATCAGTTAGTTAAGCAATTTCAGGTTACACACCGGTATTAATGCTATGACCAAAATCTCCAAATCGAAATCAAGCAAATCTGTCTATGGCGCCGAACAAATTACTGTGTTGGAAGGTTTAGAACCAGTCCGCAAACGGCCAGGCATGTATATTGGTAATACTGCCTATGCTGGCTTACATCATTTAATTTGGGAAGTGGTTGATAATTCGATTGACGAAGCCATGGCTGGTTTTTGTAATCGTATTTCCGTTACTTTACTACCAGATGGTTATGTGCGGGTAGAAGATAACGGACGCGGTATCCCTGTAGAAAAACATCCGGTCACTAAAATATCTTCCCTGGAAACCGTTTTAACCAAATTACATGCCGGTGGCAAGTTTGGCGGCGGTGGCTATAAAGTATCGGGTGGATTGCATGGCGTGGGAGTATCGGTAGTGAATGCCTTGGCCACAGAATTAATTGCTGAAGTAAAGCGTGATGGCAAGTTGTATCAACAAGTTTATCACCGCGGTAAGGCTGCTTCCAGTAAAATTAAAGTCGTTGGCCAAGCCAGTGATACCGGTACCATTATTACCTACCAAGCCGACTCTACCGTGTTTACAGTTACCGAGTATGATTGGAAATATATTCTCGATCACTTGAGACAGCAAGCCTATTTAACGAAAGGCCTGCGCCTGTATTTAGTGGATGAACGTGATTCGCGTAATCGTCAAGAATATACCTATTATTTCGAAGGGGGAGTAGCCTCGTATTGCCGTCATTTGAATCACTTGAAGGAAGTAAAACAAGACAAAGTATTTTATGTAGAAAAAGAGGTTGATACTATTAAAGTGGAAGTAGCGGTGCAGTATTCGTCCGATTTTAATGAAGTGGTGTTTGGCTTTGCCAATAATATTCATACTGCTGAAGGCGGTATGCATGTGCAGGGCTTTCGCACAGCCCTGACGCGTACCATTAACGCCTATGCTCGTAAGGCCGGTTTGCTCAAGGAAAAAGATGAAAATTTACAGGGCGAAGATGTGCGCGAAGGCTTAACTGCAGTTATCTCTGTAAAATTACCCGATCCACAATTTGAGGGTCAAACCAAAGCTAAACTAGGCAATGCTGAAGTAAAACCAATTGTCGAAACCGTATTTGGTGAATACTTTGCTGCTTTTTTAGAGGAAAATCCCAGAGATGCTCGCGAGATTGTCGGAAAATGTTTATTGTCCCAACAGGCTCGGCAAGCCGCTCGGGCGGCTCGTGATACGGTACTGCGCAAAGGTGCCTTAGAAGGCATTACCTTGCCCGGTAAATTAGCCGATTGTTCATCACGTGATCCCAAAGAATGTGAATTATATATTGTGGAAGGGGATTCAGCCGGTGGCTCGGCAAAACAAGGGCGCGAACGTCGCTTTCAAGCCATTTTACCACTACGTGGAAAAATTCTTAATGTTGAACGCGCTCGGTTAGATAAAATGTTAGTCAATAACGAAATTAAAAACTTGATTATCGCTCTAGGCACCAATATCGGCGATCAGTTTGATATTACGAAATTACGGTACCATAGTATTATTATTATGACGGATGCCGATGTTGACGGCGCCCATATTCGAACATTACTGTTAACATTATTTTATCGTCATTTCCCAGATTTAATTCAACACGGTCATTTATACATTGCTCAACCTCCGTTGTATCGAGTCAGCCGCGGTACTCATGTAGCCTATGCCTATAACGAGGTCGAACGCGATCGGCTGGTGACTGAAATGAGTAAAACCATCAAGCCATCAAGCAAAGCTAACGTGGTAGTTGAACAGAATGACGGCACTGTTGGAGTTGGTCAAAACGTCTCTGGCATTATCATTCAACGGTATAAAGGGTTAGGTGAAATGAATCCAATCCAATTATGGGAAACAACAATGGATCCCAGCAGTCGAATGATGCAGCAAGTAACGGTGGCGGATGCTGAAAAGGCTGATGAGATTTTTGATATTTTAATGGGTAGTGAAGTGGCGCCACGGAAACGGTTTATTCAAACACACGCCAAAGCAGCTACTAATCTTGATATTTAATGGAAGTATTTGAATGGATTGGGCGACTAGTATGGTTTTTTCTGCCAGCTGGATTAGCCAATATGTCGCCAGTGTTAATTGCCAAACATTGGCAGTGGTTAGCTCAACCAATTGATGGTGGGCACCAATTGTTTGGCCAGCCGATTTTTGGCAGCAATAAAACTTGGCGTGGATTATTGGTTGGCACTTTGTTTGGTGGGGCTTTGTTTAGCATTCAAAAATTGTTAGCCATCATTTTTCCAAAGTTTTTAGAGTTAGGGGTGTATGATTATCGTTTATTTCCGTGGTGGTTTGGATTTGCTTTTGGAGCCGCCGCTCTATTGAGCGATCTGATAAAAAGTTTTTTTAAGCGACGTTTTCGAATTGCTCCCGGAGCGTTGTGGTTTCCATTCGATCAAGTGGATTATTTAATTGGCCCAACTTTGCTGATTCATTGGTTTTATCCGGTGAATGCTCTTACTTGGCTGATTGTGCTAAGTTTAGGGATTATTTTGCATGTGGTGGTTAATCGACTAGGCTATCGTTGGCATTTTAAAGCTACTCCCTGGTAGAATGCCAGCTGTTGTTCTATACTTACTGTTAATAAAAGTTTATTCTTAAATTGGAGTGAATTATGAAAAAACAAGTTTGGCTGGGCCTGGTTATAGGCTTAGCTGTATTGGCGTTTAAGCAACCAGCCCAAGCTGGTACATTATTTTTTGATGAAATGGAAATCGATGATGGTTCGTGGACAGCCACTGGTTTGTGGCATCAACAAACCAATCCGGAAAATATTTCCATTGCTGATGATATCAATCCAGCCCTAGTATCGTTACCAGATTTTGGTTTTTTACCTAATGCCTATTCAGGTGAGGGTGTGTGGTGGTATGGTAGCGCCAGTGATGGAACCTTTTTAGGGGATTGGACTTTAGCTGATCAAGATGCCAAAAATGGCGGTTGGTCAAATTTAGCCAACGATGGTGAGTTAATTAGTCCAGCGATTGATTTAACAACTTCTGAAAATGCCACGCTCACATTTTGGAATTGGTGGGAAATTGAAGGCGTTGATGTTGATCAATACGATTTAATGTCGGTGTACATCACCACAGATGGTGGTGCAACTTGGAGTGCAGTGGTTAATTTGAATCCATTAAATGATGTAGATGGTGAATCCTGGAAGCCATTTAGTTCGGGTGGTTTAGGCCAAGTGGGCCAGTGGATTCATACCCAAGCCGATTTATCAGACTATGTTGGCAACACTATTCAACTGAAATTTTATTTTGAAACCGTTGACCAAAAATACAATGGTTTCCGAGGTTGGCTCATTGATGATGTTCGGGTTACTAATGATATCACGGTGAAACCGTCGTTTGATTCACAAACCGCACAAGCCAGTGCTAGCTGTGGTGGGGATAGTGGTGGAGAAATTGCTACCCCAGCGCAACTGTATTTATATCGATCACAACAGGTGCAAGTGACCAGTGCTGGTGATTGGTACATCACACCATTTGGCTCGAACGATTACGTTGCCTCGGGTGTGGCGGGCATTAACAGCGGTATATTTTTGAATGCTGGCTATTTTGTGCTGTGGGTTACCTTACCAGAAGGCCAAACTTGTCCCGATGCGTTACCGGTCACCGGCACGGCTAGTTTTTATGGTGGGCCGGGTCAAGCCATTGCTTACCCTGGTGGATTAGTGTATGTGTACGGATCAGATTTTGTCTCCAACTCAACTGCCCAATTTATTCCCGGATCAAGCAGTACCGCCGTACAAACAGTAATTGATGCTGATGCCACTATTGTGGTAAGTAGTACCGAAATTCAGATTAGCGTGCCCTATAGTTTAACTGACGGTGAATATGGTTTACGGGTTACTACTCCAAGTGGTAAAAAAACTACTCTAGCTAACGCTATTACCATTAGTACAGATACACCGCCTGATATCGCTATGGTATCTCCGGAAGCAGTTGATGATACAGCGGATACCGCTATTACTATTACTGGAACAGGGTTTGTTGACGGAGCTATGGCTGTTATTGGTGGTGTACCATTAACGGATGTTGCTGTTACTGAAACAACGATTACTGGCACCTTATTAGCTGGCGCTGCTGGTGGTTTTCAGAATGTTGATGTCATTAATCCTGATGGCCAAAAAGCTGAATTGATTGGTGGAGTTTCAGTCCAAGATAACGGCACCACAGCCTATTTGCCTTCTGGCTCAATGTTAACCGCTCCCAACAAGGTGAAGGGCGTTACAGTATCCAATGTTACTGCCAAAACGGCCAAGGTGCGCTGGAATGCAGTGACCGGCAGTGATCATTATGTTGTACAAGTGAAGCGTGGTAGTACGGTAACCAAAACCGTCACCACTACTAAAACCAATACTAAAGTAAAAGGCTTAAAATCCGGTAAACACTACAAAGTGCAGGTACGCGCGGTTGGCAACTATTTGGGCGGAGCCTATTCGAAAAAGATTCCGTTTCAAACGGCTGGATAAACTTTGGTGGACTAATTCTCTTTATGCTCTGGTTCTCCCTCGGCGATCCGGATTCAATCTACAACGGATGAATCGGGATCACGAGGGAGGCGAAAGCACTCCCATTTATCCACTGTACACTTCATCGTGTACATGCTAGACTGCCAATACAATTTATCATTTCCAAAGGCGTCCACCTTTACCCACAGCGATTCAACATCGGTGGAGTACTGGTTAGGACGTTATTTTATTAAACCCATCTAATGAATACTACAGCAAGCTCACTATGAACCCATCTAAAACCATGATTATCTCCACTCTCACCGCTAGCCTCTTAGTACTAGCCGGAGCCGGGTGCACACAACCAACCACTAATGAGAACAACATCAGCAATGCTAATGCAGTTGTGGTAGAGAATACCAATGATAATACGAATACCGAGCAGGGGAGTGAGGTCGATACGAGTGATGGAGTTCTGCGAAGTCCAGAGGGCGAAGCAGACTGGCTCATCTATACCAATGAGGAGTATGGGTTTAGTTTTAGGTATCCTAACAATTTAAAATTAACAGAATCATCTGAAAAATTGGGAAATGATCATGAATATATAGTTCTCACATTTTATGAGAATGAAATTGAATATGGAGAGATGCGTTGTCCACAAGTAGAAACAGGTTATGAAATTTGGGAAAATTGGAAAGATGATTCTAGAACATTTCAAAAGGATGGTAAAAAATATAGTCTCAAATTAAGCACAGCTGATGCAAAGGAAAATTCAGGTGTGACTAATATCGGTTTGATTTTTGTAAAAAGAAGTAATATTAAGAATAATGAGTATGATAATTTCTTTGAGGACACTTGCCAATTCTTTTTCAAAAATGTTAATGAACAAAAAAAACAAATAATTAAATCAATTTACAATTCAATAGATTGAGATTCTATATTCTGACTTAGCCATCTTGCTTGAATGTGTTTATTGAAGTAAGTAGCGAGGTCAGAATTCCACTGATTCTCAAATAGCACCTTTACAACCAAGGAGAACAAACCTTCAAAGGTTGGTACACTGTAAACACAGGCAACGCGAAAACTTCAACATCAAGAGGTGAATCATGGAACGGTACTTCCGTCTCCTGATCCAGATCACCAAGACCGGCCAGTATACTTATCCACTTCCCAATTTTTCCACCCTATGCTTATATACTCTCAATTTTCACCCTCTCATCCCTCGTCGTGCTTACCGGCTGCACAGCCACCCAAGTGCCGGCTAACTCTAACAAGACAGGGGACACTAATGATAATACGAATGTTGTTACTGAAATAAACACAAACACCAATGAGTCTGTTGAAGTTGTAGACAATACAAACGAAGATTTAGGTACCGGCGAGGAAGTTGATATGAGTGATTGGATTGTTTTTGATGCAGAAGAAAATGGAGTTAAAAAAGACCTATTAGCTGATTTTATATATCCGAATAATTGGTATACATACAATATTGCCGGCGGATCTTCTGTTAGAATATTTTTTTCTGACGGCGGTCATTTAGTTGAATTGGATAAGACATATGATGAGGTAGTTCAGGATCTTTACTATTCAGATGAAAAAGAAATAAAAAATGAATGTCGATTTTCTGTTGTGTATAATGGTTCCAATGATGAGTATAACGTTTATCAAACGAATACAAAGATAGAAAATGTTTCGAAGGAAGTTTGTAATAATATAATAAGTATTTTATCAAAACAAGTTGAATAACAGAAAAGTTATTTATTTCTGATTTAGCATTGGCCTATCTATTAAGTAGATGGGCTCTGCTAGCTCAGGAATCCTCCAAAAGCTAGAAATCGCTCCTTCACAACAGAAAAGTGAGGTAAGTCATGGAACGCATCCTGCGTCTCCTCGTGCTCTGCATCCTCGTGATGTTCGGGCTCGTCAACTTCGCTCATGCCGGTTATACCGGTCCCACCCTCAAGCTGCCCATGCAGCCTGGCAACGCGATTCTCTGCACGGTCGAAGCTGGCGGGCGTGTGGCTCCGATCATCGGTGGTGGAACGGATACCTGGCACACTGATGCCGAGAACGGCTACTATGCGATCGACTTCGATGACCGTGTCGATGGCGACAAGGTCGTGGCTGCCGCCTCTGGCACCGTGACGACTATGGTCAATAGTGGCTGCTCAAACGGCGGCACTGCCTGTCAGGTCAAGATCGACCACGGGAATGGTTACGTCACGACGTACTATCATCTGAAGAACGGGTCTGTACCCAGCGACGTGTATGTGGGTGCGACTGTCTCCCAGGGGCAGGTGGTTGGAATTGTCGGGAGCACGGGTGAATACTCGACTGGTCCCCATCTTCACTTCTCGATCAAGTACAACGGTGACAGCTACAGCACCACCACTGGTCTGAGTGGCGTGGAACTCGACGGTACTCCGTTCGCGGACTACGTTGCGGGAAGCTATTACCAGTCGACCAACGACGGTACTTCCACCTGCACCACCTCCACCTCCTCCTACGAAGTACGCATGGTGACGGTGCAGGACAACGTGGTCAGCTCGTGGTACCACACCATGCCCAGTACCAACCAGCCGAGTCTTCAAGAGTATGGCTCGGTGGCGGACGCCGTGACTGGCGGTGAACTGGTCAACTGGCAGGTCAGTGACGTCAACGGTGACGGCTACGATGACCTGATCCAGATCACCAAGACCGACAGTCCCCACACCTACGCCTGGGTGTACACGGCCACGGGTAATGGCGGTTTCATGGATCTGGATACCGACAACGACGGATCCAACGACTCCTGGAAGCGCACTGAAACCAAGGCCAAGTTCGCCTTCGTGGCAGACATGGATGACGATGACCTGGGCGATCTGATTCTGGGCTACCGACTCGACACCCTGGCTACGGGTGTGGCTGCAGAAGACGTCAGCAAGATCGTCTGGAAAATCTGCCCCAGCACGGGAGTCAGCTTCGACGACTGCACCGAGTGGGTCACCGACAACACCATCAACAGCTACACCACTTTCGGTGACGGCAGCACCGACACCTTCCTGGTGGGTGATGTCGATGGTGATGGCCTGGCCGAACTGCTGCGTGGTCGACCCAACGATTCCTGTACCGAAGACACCCTGCAGTGGAAGCTGCTCATCAGCAGTGGCAGTGATTTCTCCATCAAGGATTGTTGGGGCTACCCCAACAGTCAGTTCCGGATGGCCAATGTGGATGACGATACCGGTGATGAACTGCTGCACATTCGCACCGATCCTAGCGGTGTCAGTAACAGTGAAATCACTGTCTTCGTCGGCCACTACGCCAATGGCAGTTTGACCACCAGTCAGTGGGTCAAGGACGTGGGCAACACCGACGGCTGGTACGATCTGGCCGATATGAACTACGACATAAAGTTCTACCCGGATCTCATCCGCTGGAGTACTACCACTCTCGCCTGGATGGAGAACCAGTCCGGTGCGAGCTTCGAAGGCCAGTCCGGAGCCGATACGCTGATCAGTGATCTGGTGCGATCAAGCGATGACTGGATGCTGTTCGGTACCTTCGGTGACTACACCGTCACTACAGAAACCTGCACCACCACCCAAGCGGTCACGACCACGTACGACTCCTACCCCGACCTCCTGGTGTACTACCCCACTATGGGAGGCTGGTGGCTGGCTAGAAATAGCGGTACAACGGCCACCTACCACGCCAACCTGTTCCAGAACATGTACACCCAAGGAGCCAACGAACACTGGTACCTTCCTGTCCCCAATGACTTCAGTGGTGATGGCTACGATGACCTGATCATCTACACCCAAGCCGGAGACTGGTCCGGCATCGCTTCCA
>JACPGK010000006.1 GCA_016182495.1 Candidatus Kerfeldbacteria bacterium | reverse complement strand
GGAAGCAGGCGGGCAAAAATTCCTTCCCCCCAACCCCCTCCCTTTTTGCCCGCCTGCTTGGGCTTCGCCCCCAAAACTTTTTTGCGGACGGACGGCGGGATCGAAAAGAAAGATAACATAGCGGTAAAAGCACTTGCCCCACCCTCCCGTGCGTGTGCTTTTGGATTTTTACTCCCTTGGCTCTTTACCATTATCAAATATTTTGGTAATATTAGATTGTGGGAAGTGATAAGGTTCATATAATAAGTATACCACAATTTAATATTGCTAATAAATTATGGCAGAGTCAAGTAAAAACAACATAGCAAAAACCGTAAAGAAATTGCGAGAAAAAGCAGGCTTATCGCAGGAAAAACTGGCTCGTCTTGCTGATGTTTCTAATAATACACTTATTAACATTGAAGCGGGAAAGCAAGATAATCCAACCATTGATACACTGAAAAAAGTTGCTAAAGCATTAAGTGTTCCCATTGAAGATTTAATCAACTAAAGCTATGAGCCAAATAACAACAATACTCGCAAAAACTAAAATTGATCCGTCGTGGTCTTTTTCTGATAAAACGAGGAAAGACACGGCGTATATTACGCACGGCTATCATCGCTACCCGGCAAAGTTTATCCCGCAAATAGTTTCTCGTTTGGCAGAGAAATATACACGAGAGGGCGACTTTATTGTTGATCCGTTTGGCGGTTGTGGAACAACACTTGTTGAATCAAAAGTAATGGGACGACCATCAATTGCTGTTGATATTAACCCTGTCGCGGTTTTGATTACAAAAGCAAAAATTACGGCAATTGATCCAGCCAAAATTGAAAAGGAATTTGCAACTTTCCAAAAGAGATTGGGGACTTATAACGAACAAACAAAAGTAAAAGCCCCCGAGCATGAGAGGATTGATTACTGGTTCAAATCGGAAGAAAAAAGAAAACTGGCTTTTATCTTTGCCGAGATTTCAAAAATAAAAGACCAAGATGTCCAAGATTTTTTCTTTTGTGGATTTTCAAACATTCTCAAAAATTGCTCAATCTGGCTACAAAAAAGTAATAAGCCGACAAGAGATTTTGAAAAAAAACCAGCAGAACCAATCAAAACATTTTTGAAGCAGATAAAAATGATGTTGAGAGGCAACGCGCGATTATTCGAAATGCTATCAGAAAAAGGTTATTTGAAAGTTCCAAGTAAAGTAGTTTGCACGGACGCAAGAACAATTCCCGCTAAAGATAACAGCGTTAGCTTGATTGTTACCTCACCGCCCTATGTGACCTCTTACGAATACGCCGACCTGCACCAACTCACCGCTTTGTGGTTGGAATACACAAAAGATTTAAGTGATTTCCGAAAGCGATTTATTGGCACTTCCTATCACAACAAAAAAGATTTGAATCTCAATAGCACGCTCGCAGAAAATATCAGAAAAGAATTGTTAGGAAAAGACAAGAAAACCGCCGAGGAAGTTTCTACATATTTTAGTGAGATGAACCAAGTATTTATTGAAATGAAAAGAATGCTAAAAAAGGGTGGCAAAACTTGTATTGTTATCGGCAATACGAGCTTGAAAGGTGTTGAGATACTTAATGCTGAAGTCTTTGTCGAACAATTACAAAACTTGGGATTGAAGATTGCTGATATTATCAAAAGAGAAATACCATCAAAAAATTTACCTTCTGTTAGAGATGAAAAAACTGGCAAGTTCGCGAGCATAACCGACAAAAATAAAGTTTCTGCTTACCCGACAGAATATATTTTAGTAATGGAAAAATAAAACTATGACTATCAACGATCTCATCAAAATTTATGAAACGAAAAAGAAGAAATACGGTATGGAAGCATACCGACATATTTCAAATGTATTGAGAGAAGCAAAAGAACAGCATGGTAAAGATTTCACAGGTAATGACCATGAGCAATCTTGGCGAGCTTTCAAGGGTAAAAATTTGGAAAAACTTATTGAATACATTATCACGGATGAAGTAAGGGCTTTGAATTTGGAAGTCGTGAACGGAAACAGCCTTGAAAGGACCAACGGCTCAAATCTTTCAAAAGAATTGAGCTTGGTAAAAAGAAACTTGATTGTTGATTATGGAGAATTTGGCTCTCACTTGCCAGATGTTGATTTAATAATTTTTGATCCAAAAACGAGCAAAGTAGTTGCCGTGCTATCAAGCAAAGTTACTTTACGAGAAAGAATTGCTCAAACGGGATACTGGAAAATCAAACTTGCCTCTGATGAGGCAACAAAACACATTAAAGTTTATTTTGTAACGCCGGATGAAGACGGAACGCTAACAGTCAAGAAACCTACAAAGAAAGGCAGGGCGATTGTTGAGGTTGATACAGACGGTAGTTATGTCCTAAGCGAAACAAATATTGAAGAAAGCGACAAAGTGAAAATGTTTGATAAATTCATTGATGATCTGAAAAAACTTTTGAAATAATATGGCTAAAGATTTGATTTTAGAATCTACTACACTATGGGATTATCCGACACAAAATTACGGAGATAAGCCCCACGGGAATAATAAATATAACGGCGTAACGCCGGCTTTTGTTCTCTGGAATTTGCTACATAGGTACACAAAGGAAGGCGATTTAGTCGTTGATCCAATGTGTGGAAGTGGAACAACAATTGATGTCGCTAAAGAATTGAAACGAGAAGTTGTTGGTTACGATATAAATGTTACAAGGCCAGAAATAATCAAAAATGATTCTCGTAAAATTCCGCTTCAAGATAATTCAGTTGATTTTGTTTTTATTGATTCGCCATACTCTGACAATATTAACTACTCTGACAATAAAGAGTGTATTGGAAAAATATCATGTGAGAAAACAGAATTTTATGATGAACTAGAAAAAACGGCGAGTGAAATCTCAAGAATTTTGAAACCCGGCAAGGTGATGGGTTGGGTTATTGCCGATCAATGGATCAAAAAGAAATTTACGCCTGTTGGATTTTTACTTTGGCCAAGATTAGAAAAGTATTTTGAGGCAATGGATATTGTTTGCCTTACTAGACACAACCAGACGTCGAATACTGGAGTTTGGCACGATAGGGCTAGAAAATATAATTTTTATCTTAGAGGGTTCAAATATCTTTTCATAATGAAAAAGAAGTAAATGGTATGGACGAGGACATTCAATCACAATTAGAAAGAGCAAAAGAATTATTACAAGAGCTAGAAAAAGCTTGTGATAATGAACTGCAAGCAAAAAATGTTTCCGGAAAAACTAAAAACTTGTCGCAAGAAGTTTTACTCAAAGTACGACATTTGTTAGACCAAGCCGTTTATAAATTTTTTGAAAAACATTATTTACCAAATCTTTCAGATTCCGATAAAAAATCTGCCAGAGTTTATTTCCCGATAGTTTCTAAAAAGGAAGATTTAAAGTCAGTTTTAAGTAGAGCAAAAATGGGCGATCTTGAAACAAGTCATCACGATTTTTATGGATTTATTGATAGTATTCAGCCATACAATACAGATTATTTGTGGTTGAAACATTTAGCAGATTATTCTGCGGATAAACATATTCGTTTAACACCTCAAACAAAAACCGAGACGAAAAGAGTAACTGTTTCTCGCGGTGGCGGTTCAGTCTCGTGGGGTCCCGGCGTAACCTTTGGAGGAGGTGTTAGCGTAATGGGAGTTCCGATTGATCCAACAACACAGATGCCTGTGCCGAACAATATTGTCGAAACAAAAGTAGAAAATTGGATTTCGTTTTTGTTTGAGGGTAGCAGTATCAATGTTCTTTGGTTGTGTAAAAAGTCAGTCGAAGATGGCGAAAGGATTGTAAAAAGGATTTTAGAATATTTATAATAAGCCCGCCGTCCGTCCGCAAAAAAGTTTTGGGGGCGAAGCCCAAGCAGGCGGGCAAAAAGGGAGGGGGTTGGGGGGAAGGAATTTTTGCCCGCCTGCTTCCGTTCCCGTTCCGTTTGAGCAAGAGAAAAGCGGAAGGGGGGTGTGGGGGGAATTCCGCTTTTCTCCCGTTCTGCTCGAAGAAGCAGGACACCACAGAAAAATACTCTTTTCATTAGGAGAAAAAGAAATCCGGCGCGCGCAAAATGAAAAGAGCAAAGAGTATTTTTCTGTGGTGGTGCGAGCGGAGCGAGCAACGGCGGGGCTGGCTTCCTTAGTGGGGGTTTTGCTCAAAGAATGTTCGAACTTCGTCCAAAAAACACCGTCTACATCTTTTGACCAGCTCGGGACTTCAGTGAACAAGTCTGCCAAGTCTATGTGCGTGACCATATTTTCCCAACATTACATTTGGCTTTACTGTCAAAGCTCCGCAAACAGACACTGGTGTTCAATCCTACATTGTCAATTGTGTCAATGGACAATTACAGTTAGATGCAGTTTGGGGGAAGTAGTTAGGCTGGTAATAGCTTGAATAGCCAAGCGATTAATCTCCAGCGACGGGTGACGTAGGCACGTTTTTTCTTGCGCTCAATGGCCAAAAAAATTTGTCGAGCAGCTATAGCCGCTGGTGCCACCCAGAATTTTTGAGTTGATTTGGCCATTGGGGTATCCACAAAACCCGGCTGAATATCCGTGACTGTAATTTGGTAGTGTTTTTTCTTGGCTAAGGCTCGCAAACCTTGCAGGTAATTAGATACAAAAGCTTTAGAGGCATTATAGGCTGGTGCTTCATAGCCACCGCGCCAAGCGGCAATTGAAGAAATGCCCACAATATGACCAGGCCAGCCAGTCTGCACAAAATAATTAAAAGCGGCGTCGGCTATTGCTACAAAACCTGACACATTCACAGCAATCGTCTGCTGCTCTTTATCATAATCAAGTTCAGTATTCAAATACCCTGTGCCAGCGCTAATAATAACCAGATCAGCGCCACCCATAGTTTGTACCAGTGCTTGAAAAGTAACCACAGCTTGATTTGGTTGTGATACATCCATCGCGCTGCAATACACTGGAGACGTCATGGTTTGTTTTAGCTCATGCAATTTTTCTAAACGACGAGCGGTGATACCAAGCTCATAACCATGCTTAGCTAATACACTCGCCAGCGCTCGCCCGATGCCTGATGATGCTCCAATAATGATGGCTTTTTTCATGTGTGTGTACTAGTATATCATAATGATGAAACAATTCATTACCAATTTACTTCACCAGGCCAATATTGCTGTAGCTGGAGATCAACCCTGGGATATAGCGGTGCATGATGATCGATTTTATCGAGCAGTGGGCACCCATGGATCACTTGGTTTGGGCGAAGCTTACATGAATGGTTGGTGGGATGTGTCACAGCTGGATCAGTTTTTTCATCGGGTACTAGCCGCCAAGTTAGATACCAAAGTGCAGCTGAATTGGCCAGTGCTGGCTGCGGTTATCACTGGTCGCTTGTTTAATTTACAACGCCAAGCCAAAGCGTTTGAAATTGGTCAACGTCATTATGATATTGGTAATGATTTATATCAACGCATGCTGGATGAGCGTTTAACCTATACCTGTGGTTACTGGAAAGATGCTCAAACTCTTGATCAAGCTCAAGAGGCTAAATTAGATTTAGTCTGTAAAAAAATTGGCGTACAACCCGGTCAACGGGTGTTGGATATTGGCGGCGGTTGGGGCAGCTTTGCTAAGTTCGCTGCTGAACGCTATGGTGCTCACGTAGTGGCTATTACTGTATCCCAAGCCCAGGTAGATTTGGGCCAAAAATTATGTGCTGGTTTACCGGTTGAGCTGCGATTGCAAGATTATCGTGATGTGCATGATAGTTTCGATCATATTGTGTCGTTGGGAATGTTCGAGCACGTTGGCGTAAAAAATTATCATAGCTATATGAAGGTAGTACAGCGCTGTTTGAAGGCGAATGGTTTATTTTTACTCCACACTATCGGTAGCAATGTTTCGGGCATGTCTACCGACCCGTGGATTGCCAAATATATTTTTCCAAATTCCATGATTCCATCATTGAAACAAATCGCTACTGCCACCGAAGGACGCTTGGTGATGGAAGATTGGCATAATTTTTCTGCCGATTATGATGCAACGTTGTTAGCCTGGTTTCATAATTTTGATACACATTGGTCAGAAATTAAACAGCACTATAGTGAACGGTTTTATCGCATGTGGAAATATTATTTATTATCATGCGCTGGTGCCTTTCGGGCGCGCAACTTGCAATTATGGCAAATTGTATTTTCTAAGGCGGGCATTGTTGGAGGGTATCACTCGATCCGGTAATTGTTTGGTTGTAATAGATCAATAGCAATAACGGCAGCATCGATTCGTTTGGGCTGGTTGTTTTGTAAAACAGCGGCGCACTGTTGCAGAGTGCTGCCAGTAGTACAAACGTCATCCACTAGTAAAATTGTAGCACCAGCTAATGATCGAGACATCGTAAGTGTTTGAGTAAAGGCAGTTTGTACATTAGTGAGGCGTTCATGTCGGCGTAAGCTAGCTTGAGGCTTGGTGTAGTAGGTCCGCTGCAGCGCTGGTATGATGGGCCGATTGCAGGCTGCTGCCATCACCGCGCTTTGATTAAAACCGCGTTCACGCAACCGGCGACGATGTAGCGGCACTGGTACAATATAGTCGTATGATTCCAGATCAAACCATCGCCGTAAGGCTAAACCAAATATGGTAGCTAATTGGCTGATGGATTGATATTTCATGGTGGTAATGGCCCGCTGTAACAGTGGCGCATGATATTCTCCTAAAAACAACAGCTGCCCTATGGTAGGGGCTATATCCGCAGGTAGGTGAGCACAGCCAGGATGCCACTGGGCGGCTAAACAATCAGGACATAACCAACTGTTATAGCAGCCACAGCCTACACAATGAATTGGCACTAAAGCATCTAACACCCATTGCAACATAAAAGCGTTCCATCCCCGGAGCGCTCATTCATTACTACACTAGCCGTAATTTAAGTTATTGTCAAGCGCGTGGCGTGAAGGTAATTTTGCTTTTAGTGAGTCCAAGTTGTATCGTTTGTCCTGGCCCAATGTCATCATTAAGAATTTTTTCCGCTAGTGGATTTTCAATCAATTCTTGAATAGTACGGCGCATCGCTCGGGCACCTTCGGTTGGAGTATACCCTAATTTGGCAATATGTTTAAGCACTAGTTTGGAGGCCGTTAAGCTGATGCGTTTTTCTTGTAGGCGATCAATGAGATCTTGTAGTTGGAGTTGAGCAATTTTTATCAGTTCGGTTTCACCTAATGGCCGGAATACTATAATTTTATCTATCCGGTTGAGCAATTCTGGTCGGAACTGAAATTTTAATTCACGCAGCACTTCGTTTTTTATCTGATCGTAACTAACCTGGTCCGACTGATTAGTACGAAAACCAAGATTAGCTTGCTCTTGAAATTTCTGCAGCCCAACATTGGAAGTCATAATAATAATAGTATTTTTGAAATTCACTTTTTTACCAGTGGCATCAGTTAAGTGGCCTTCATCTAAAATTTGCAGTAACAAGTTGAACACATCACGATGGGCTTTTTCAATTTCATCGAACAGTACCAAAGAGTATGGTTTATGTTTTACTTGATCGGTTAATTTGGCACCTTCTTTATAACCAACATAGCCAGCTGGTGCCCCAATTAATTTTGAAACCGTAAAGCCTTCAGCGAATTCGGACATATCAATCCGGATAAAGTTATGTTCATCGCCAAATACCGTTTTGGCCAAAGTTTTCGCCAGTTCCGTTTTACCAACGCCCGATGGACCCAAAAATAGAAACGAACCAATCGGCCGATCGGGGTGAGTTAAGCCAGCTCGCGACCGACGAATAAATTCAGCCACTGCCTGGGTAGCTTCGGTTTGACCAACCACATGCTGATTTAAGGTATGTTGTAAGTTGAGTAGACGTTTTTTTTCTGGGGCCAATAAATCTTCCACTGGCACTTTGGTAATGCGAGCAATAATGGTAGCAATATCAGCATCGCTAATACTGCCTAATGATTTCTGATGAGTTTTTGTCAGGCGTTTACGCACATCATCGATCTGCAATTTGAGTTGTTGTTCTTTGTGTTTCAGTTCAATCGCTTGTTCAAATTTTTCCTCTTTCACCAAAGCCAACTTTTCCTTTTGAACAACCCGCACGTTGTTTTCCAAACCGTGTAAATTTTGTTCTAGTGGGTGAATTGGTTTGCGTACACGATAGCGAGCCGCAGCTTCGTCAATTAAATCAATTGCTTTGTCGGGTAAAAATTTATTTTGAATGTAACGTTGTGATAATTTAACGGCTGCTTCAATAGCCGAATCGGCGATGGTTACTTGATGGAATTTTTCATAACTTGGTTTAACGCCCCGTAATACTTGAATGGCCTCGTCCATGCTGGGTTCTTCTACATAAATTGGTTGAAAGCGACGTTCTAAGGCAGCATCAGCTTCGATATGTTTTTGGTATTCTTGCACCGTGGTGGCACCAATACAACGAATTTCACCGCGAGCTAAACCAGGCTTAAGAATATTAGCTGCATCCATGGCATTGCCACCGGTACCGCCGGCTCCAATTAAGGTGTGAATTTCATCGATAAATAAAATGATATCGGTGTTATCTTTTAATTCCTCGGTAATTTGTTTAAAGCGCGCCTCAAATTCTCCCCGATACATCGTGCCAGCCACCACCAAACCAAGATCAAGTCGAAAGATTTTTTTGTTCAGCAGTACACTGGGCACTTGACCTTCTAAAATACGCTTGGCCAAACCTTCCACAATAGCCGTCTTACCAACGCCGGGCTCACCCAACAGGACCGGATTATTTTTTGTACGGCGACATAAAATATGAATTAAACGATCAATTTCTTCAGCTCGACCAATCACCGGGTCGATATTTTTTTGAATGGTCGCAGTGGTCAAATTAACACTAAAAAAATCTAAGGCCGGAGTATTCGAAGCCGGTTGGTTAGTACCAGTATCCTCTTTCACTTGTTCGGCTTCTTCTAGTTCTTCTTGAAATACCGTCGTGAAATCAGGAAAACGACTGGTACTTTTTAAAATTGTAAGCGTCTGTTTACGAATTTGTTCAACATTCACTTGATGACCTTTAAAAATTTGACTCAAATGTTTGTCAGGCAATTCAATAATACTCAATAGTAAATGTTCGGTGCCAACATATTTATGTTGATATTCAAAGGCCACCACCGCAGCATGTTCTAGTACCCGCACCGCTTCGGCTGATAATTGTGGTAAGGTAAATAAACGTTGATTGGTATTTGGCCAATTAATTTCACTTAAATGCGGTTGTAATACTTCAGTAGATAATTTGTGTTTGGCTATAATTTCATTGGCCAAACTGCCACTTTGTTCAGTTAAACTAATCAATAAATGTAATGGCAGTACCTGGGGATGTTTTAAGCGAATCGATAAATTAATCGCTCGCACTAAAGTGTTTTTTAAATTGGTTGTAAATTTATTGAGAATATCTAACGGCATGTTAGGGTTTGGTTAGCTCTGAATACAGAATGTAGTTATAGGTTGTGAGTATAATGGTACTAATTAAAATGCCTAAAGCCGTACCAACTACGGGGATAAACTGGATAATAAATGTAATAACCGATAATGATAGCAGTAGAATTAATTCTCGAATCAGTAAACCAACCCATTGGCCACGCACTACCTGAATACTTGTACGAATGGCTGCCCAAGCTCCAGCTCGTTGCTCAACTAAATGATAAGGGGCAAACATTACCCCAAAGGCTACCACACCAATGGCTAGTGATGGTATGTAGGTTGCCAAGTAGGGATACCATACATCAATAGCCGAGCGGTCAACTAAGCCAATCAGAATCATTATTCCTGCCACCAGCACAAAACTGGCAATAATAGCGATACCAAACAGTACCACAGTGATAAGCAAGACCATAACATACGACCAAAAATACGACAGAGTAGTTTGAAAGATATTTTTTACCGATACGTGATCGTGTCGTACTGCTGCCACTGGTGCAGCTAGTAATCCAATAATGTTAATCACCGCTGCCACCATCGTGATGATCAATATATAGTACAGCGTTGGATTATCTAATGAAAATATATTAACCAAATCTTGATACGTTTGTACAGTGCTAACATCATTAATCAGTAAACCTACACCCAACACAAATATACTGTAGCTTAGTAATAGTGGAACAGCCACCGCTACTAAGAATACCGGCATGGTATGCTCGAGTAATCGAATTGATCGATGTAACAGATCGCTAAATGAAGAGAGTTGAGTCATAGGTTGATTAAGCCATTGATCTTAAAGCTTGGACCCGTTCAATAATTGGCGGGTGCGTTGAAAATAAATTCCGCCAGGAACGTTTAGTAGATCCAAACGGGTTAGCAATGTACAGGTGAGCGGTGGCACTGTTGATGCGCTGCAGTGGAGCTGAATGTTGATCGATTTTTTCGAGAGCCCGAGCTAAACCTTCAGGATAACGGGTTAGTAAAGCGCCAGAAGCATCGGCTAAAAATTCTCGTTTACGCGACACTGCCAGTTGAATAATTTTTGAAATCAGTGGTGATACAATCATTAAAACTAATCCAACCAGTAGTAGTACTAAGCCAGCGTTACCGCCCGATCGTGAGTCGCGCCGCTGGCCACCGCCAATGAAACTAAACCGAAAGAAAAAATTTGCCAATAAACTGACAATGCCAACACAGATAATAACGATAGTCATTAAACGAATGTCATAATTTTTAACGTGAGATAATTCGTGAGCAATCACTCCTTCTAGTTCTTCATTTTCCAACAGCTTGATAATACCAGTGGTGACCGCAATTGAAGCATGCTGCGGATCACGCCCGGTGGCAAAAGCGTTTGGCACAGGGTCATCAATAATATAGATCTTCGGTAATGGCATGCCAGCAGTAATGCATAAATTTTCAACCAAACGATACACATACGGCTGATCAGCTGTTTGAATTGGTCCGTGAGCACCAGCACTAAACAAGGCAATTTTATCACCCGCGTAATAACTCACTAACGACATCATCGTGGCTATAATCACCGCGAACACTAACGCGGCTGGACCGGTTTCGCTGGCATAACTCAACACCCAGCCAATCAACAAAATCATACCAATAAATAGTACCACCAGCAGAACACTGCGGCGTTTATTACTGGCTATTTGTTGATAGGCTGTCATGTTGTATTTTAGAATTTAACTTGGACATTTTTACGTTCAGCTGCATCTTCAATTTCGAAAAATTCACGAGCCGTAAAACCTAACATCCCGGCCACCACATTGTTTGGGAATACCTGAATTTTAGTATTAAAGTCACGTACTACGCCATTGTAAAAACGACGAGCCGCTAAAATTTTATTTTCAGTATCACTTAATTCATCCATTAATTGCGCCATCGTTTGATTAGCTTTCAAATCGGGATACGCTTCCATGGCAATACGTAAGTTGCCCAATAAACCACCTAACATACCTTCAGCTTTAGCTAATTCAGTACGATTACCAGCCGCCTGGGCCGACATCGCTTGCGATCGCGCCGTGGTAATATTTTCTAGCAATTCTTTTTCGTGCTTGAGATACCCCTTAACGCTTTCTACTAAGTTGGGAATCAAATCGTGTCGCCGTTTCAATTGCACATCAATATCAGACCAACCCTCATCAACCTGATTACGTAAACGAATCAGTCCGTTATATACGGCTACTAGCCACAGGGCGATCACCACAACTAGTCCCACCAAGATTAATGCAACGATTGATAACATTGCCATAATGATTAGTAATTAGAAATTAGCGAATTATTTTTTGTACTTTTGTAGCCACACGCAGCTCGGCGGTATAGATATCTTCATTGGTGTACACGGTAACAATATCACCTACCGTAATACTATCCAATGTCATAGCTTGTTCGGTAGTCACTGGCAAATTATTTTCCAAACCAGCGTCTAGGGTACTGTAACGGGTAGTATCGGTGAGAATAAAATTAATCTGATCTGGCCAAGTAGTGGTAGCATCTGGCTTTTCTACAATTAATTCGGTTGATTTAATGGCTCGAACATAACCGGTGTAGGCATGTAGTTCGCTTGGAGCTAACACGGCTTCTATACCGCTATCAGGTACTAGGGCCTGGCGAACTTGATCAGATAAAATATCTCCGGTCACATCCGGTACCGCAGTAATTGTATTGGTGAGGCTACCACTGGCTAAACGATTAGCGTGATAGGTATAGCCAAATACAAAGCTCAAGACACTGCCTCCTAGTACTGCGATAATGGTAAAGTTCCAATGCTTCACTGCCATATTATATTGAATTTTTATGATGTTTGTCAATCAACATTGGAAATGTAACCAGGATCGGTCTTTAACTGCGTAATCATCTAACCGTTAAGTTTACAATTCATTAACAGATATGAACATCGCCACTTGGTTTTCAAAAACAGTCACTGGCACCCTGGCACTATTGGGTATCATGCTGGCAACTCCCAGTTTTGCTGCTAGCAATACACCACTAGCTGTTTTTACAGATACGCCAACGGCCCATTTAGTGAAATATCATGATACGTTGTACGCGCTAAACGAAACTACCACTGGCTTGGCGACTTATCAGCGTAACAGTGATACTGATTGGACAGAAGTTGATGCTACTGACACGGGTTTGCAGAATGTATATGATCATGTTAGCAGCATTGGGCAGTTTCACGCTTTCAAAAAAAATGTCTATATGACAACGCAAAATAATCATGGTGTGGGACAAATGTGGTCAATTCGTAAAAATAGCACCAATCATAATTGGCGAAAATCCGGCAAAGCTGGTTTTGGTAATAAACATAATACGGCTATTACAACAATGTTTGAAAAGAACGGTCGCTTATACGCTTTTACTAGCAATAGTCATGGCAGCAAAATGTATTCAACTAAAAGCGGTTCAAAATGGTACTTAGAAGGTTCGTATGGCTTAGATGACGTATTAGATGTCGGTCATTTTACAATTGGTGGTCAAAAACATATCTGGCTTGGTACCAGTGATGGCTTATTATATAACGCTAGTCCAACCTATTTTCCAAATTGGAATTATGTTGAAGATTTTGGTCAAAGCATTACCGCCTTGTATCGCTATAATGAAACGTTGTATCTGGCCGCCGTGGCTGATGATGGCACTACGCGCGTTATGAAGACATCGGATGGTATCAATTTCAGCCAAGTAGGCAGTGATAATTTAGGGGATGATAATAATGTGAACATTACCAAGTTGGGTACAGATCCATTCACAGCTCAGCTGTACGTTTTGACAGAAAATACTGTCACTGGCGCACAAATGTTATTATGGAGTGATGACACGGCCAGCTGGTCAGCTGCTGTCACTGCTGGACTTGGTTCTGTAGCCAACAGTCAATTCGTTGATCTGGTTGAATATCAAGACGTGCCATATATCTCCACCTTCAATACCGCTAATAACGCTGAAGTCGATGCACTGATTGAATAACGAATCAAGCAGGTCATATCCACATAGTACAAATTTACAGTTTTGTAGTATAATTACTACTATGAAACGTTTTCAGTCACTCGTCATCAGTGGCAGTATTATATTGAGTACTGTTCTACCGCAGTTAGCTGGAGCAGCGGTGTGGCAAGAACCAACCTGTGATCCATCAACTGATCCATCGGCCTGTAACATTGCTGTGCCATTAAATGTGTCAAGCTCTGCTCAAACCAAGCAAGGCGCTCTTACTGTAGTTGGCTCACTAACCGTGAACAATGGCTTTACGTTAGCAGGTGGACTATTAAGCTTACCGGATAATTCCGTGACCGATCCAATGGTGAGCGATAATCTAACCGCTTCCATTTTTCATAGTGGCGGCAGCACTGATGCTGTGGATTTAAATTCCACCGAAGTATCTGGCACCTTGTCGGCCGTGGCGGTAGAGGATATTTGGGTGAATGTGATTGGTGATACCATGTCCGGGAAATTATTGATTCAAAATAATAGTAGCACAGGGATCGAAGTGCAAACTGGTAGTAATACTCGTGGCATTGAAATTGCGGGAGTAACTAGTGAACCAATGTTATCCGTTAATCAACAGGGTTCATCTGGTGATGCCATTAGTCTTAATTTAACCGATGATTCTTTGGGTAATGGCTTAATCATAACATCTACTAGTATCAGCAGTAGCACCACCTACCCATTAAACATCATTAATAATGGTTCAACCAGTCGGGCAGTGAATATTCAAACTCAAACTACCGGTGGCTACGGCATTTATAGTGTCAGTACACTGGGTAGTGGTGGCACAGCTATTTATGGAGTAGGCGATCAATACGGAGTATACGGAGCTAGTCACGCCAACAGTAATTCAATTGGAGTATTTGGCGAAAGCACTAAAGGCACGGCTATTTTTGGTAAAACCACTGCCAGTAATGCGGCTGGTGTTATTGGGCAAGCTACCGCTACCGGCAGTAACGGTATTTCTGGTAATAGTTCATTAGGTATCGGTGTGATTGGTGATACGCAAGCCAACACTCCAAACACTCCTGGAGTAATGGGCTGCACTAATAATACGAACTGCGGTATGCTGGGCACTGCTACTATGGCTGGCATATTTCAAGGCGATGTGTGGATTGATGCCACTAGTGTTAGTGCCCGCACGTTACATAACAAAGATCAACTGGTTGGCAATACCTCCTACTATGCCGGCAAAACTAAAACTAAAGTTAGTCCTGATCCTGGTAAACATTTATCCTGGGATTTTGCCCGTTGGGTAGGCAACGATGGTGATGAGGTAGTCGTACTCACCGATGATAACGCTGGCAATAGTGAAGCCATGCGCCTTGATGCCACTACCGGTCAAATTATCGCCGTCACTGATTTTACCGGAAGTATTTATCCTTTTTTTGATGGAGTACTGACTGAAAATCAGTTTATTACTATTGAATCACACAGCACTAGTGCCGCGGCTGCCGGACGAATTTGGGAGTGGGATAAACGCTCCGGCACTGTTAGCAACACTTGCCCAGTGGCACCCACCGGTTGTGGTGATCCTAAATTGTACGATATTGTTGATTTAGCCTACGACGGCAAATATCTGTGGGCTGGGCGTAGTGCCGCTACTGGTACGATTGATCCGATTATTCGGTTTGAAGATACCACTGGAGGATATATCTACCAATCCACTACGGTTGCTTCAAACGTTAGGGAAGTTTTGGAATTAGTGAATGGTGGGTATAGTGCATCAGATGGCGGCGAAGTGATGTGGGCGTTAGTCGACGTAACTGGCTTTGCTTCAAATTACACCAGGCTATTCAAAATTTTTCGTGATACTGGAGTAGTCGTGCAAACTATCGATTTGAATGATACCGTTGTTGGTAAACACATGACCTATGATGGACGCAGTTTATGGATTACTACCGTTGGTCTTGGTAGTGGCTTGGGTGGATTAATGCAATACGATACGGTCAGCGGACAACAATACTATTACACGCTACAATCATCCTTTGGACAATTTAGTAACCCTGATGCCATTATCTTTGATGGGGATTTTTTGTGGGTGGCCTTGTTAGGCTCAAATACTGTTACCAGAGTACAGCCATTGGCCGTTAATCGTAGCAACGTTACAATTATTAATAATGCCTTTTTTTCCATTGGCGATAAACCACAGTATCTTAATTTTGATGGTGAATATATTTGGGCAATGACAGGTGGTAATGGCAGCTCTTCATCAGCTCAATTAGTACAACTGATTTCTGGCAAAGGCTATGGCAGCCAAATGGATACCGCCAGTTCCGGCATTACGCTTTATAACGTTGGTGGTAGTTTTCACGATCCTGACCCATACTGTTTATTTATGGATGGACCCATCACTGCTGCCAGCTTACAAATTACCAGTGGTGCTTGTCCCTTAAATTAAGTCCAACTATGGCACGTTACTTTTGGTTGTTGGGCTGTCTGATAGCTGGCCTCACTATGTTACCGTCAGTCAGTTGGGCAGCGGTTGATTGGTCGGATTGTCATACCATCACTGCTACCACTACTATTCCGGTGGGAGCTACTACCACGGTAGCTAATTTGATCACACCGTTAACCAATACTAGTAAGGCTTTTTTACTGCTATCGGCTACTGGCACTATCAATATCAGCGCGGCTGCTGATCACATGGTATCGGGTGCTATTATTAATCCAACTCAAGTACAGTTTGATCGTGGTCGAGCGGCTACTGCCCCGGTAGAAATAGCCTATACTGTGGTTGAATGTTTGCATGATGAATTTACTGTGCAACGTGGCAGCGTAGTGATTAGTGGTGGCAATATCGCTAGCCAGGCCATTGGGCCAGCTGATCCTACTCGTTCAATGGTATTGGTTTCCAGCCAGGCGCTTGATATTGGTAGCACCGAAGTTGCCACCTTGGTGATTGGTCGTTTACAAGGCAGCGGCACGACAGTTGAAGTGCAACGGTCTGGACCATCTGGTATTAATACCACTGTCCGTTATGAAGTAGTGACATTTTCAACCGAGTCAGCCGTTACGGTACAAACCAAAGAGGTAGTATTAAATCCTGGTATGACTGTGCTTGATGACGCTTTAACCGCCAGTGTTGATACTGGGCGCACCTGGTTATATTGCTCGTGGGATGCAGCTCAAGCTGGGGTACAAGCTGCCGCAGTAGGCTGCGAGTTAGCTTCATCAACGATGGCAAAGTTTCATCGCTATCAACCAGGTGGTTTTACCAACCGGATTCGTTATTATGCCGTCACTTTTCCAGAAGCCAGCGTCAACGTGCAACATGGGGCAGTGACCATTGATCCTACCGGCACGGATGGCATTGAATTTGATTATAGTATTGGTGTGAGTTCATTAGGTTCCACCGATCGAGCCTTTAGTTTTGTTACTAATACCAGCTTTGATTTAAGCACCGGTTACCCACGTAATCGCTGGCTGCAGTACGTGGCGGATAGTACTACTATTAAAACGGCCACTTGGCGTAGCGATCCAGCCGGCAATACCGATCAAGCCACGCTCTACTGGCAGGCGTTTAATTTTTTTGGTCCTTATGAAGTAACCGGTTGGGGATGGATTGGTAATGCCGTTGAATGGACCGATGTAGACAATGTCAGCACTGGAGCCACGCCAGGCCTGATTAGTTTTAATTGTTCAAACGTTGATAGTTTTTATGGTCCTCCGTGTGCTGGTTCTACTCGACCTGAATACAAGGTGGAGCTAGAACACGATGGGTGTGGTAGCAGTTGCGATGTCACTGGCATAGCTTGGGTTGGTGCCTACGATTCCACTGCCGAAAACGCTGCTTATCCATTGGGAATAATTCAATTTGACCCTGATGTTTCTACTGGTACGCCAATTGATGTAGGTGATGATGCCACCACCAGTGAAGATGAACAATTAGATGCTCACTGGAACGAAGAAACCAATGAGTTATATGGTTGGGCCAGATGGTATGCCCTAGCTCAATATGAAGATACCATCTATGGAGCAGCTCAAGCCAACGATTGGGGTTGGATAAAGTTACGCGGACCCATTGGTACTGGTACCAGTGAATATGGCGCCACCTTCGATCAATCAACCGGTCGATTGGCCGGCTGGGTGTGGAATGATAACGGTTCCGAACCAGGCAGTGACGGACCGCAAGAGGTAGAAGGTAGCGGTTTAGGTTGGATTAAATTTGATCTCGATTTAACTGCCGCCATTGGTAGTGATTGGTTGCAAACTATTCAAGGTGATGTGTATGCGCGGGAGGGTATCAGTGTAACCAATGCCGCTCCGCCCGGTGAGTACAATGCTACCTACCTGATTCAAACCGATGATACCATTACAAATTTTTCTAGCCAGTACGGTAGCATTGATGCTAATTATTTAAATAATACTGACTACGATAGTATCAACGTGCCAATCGATAACGGCCACCAAGTGTATCGTGGTTCAATTGGTACTATTCATGTGAATGAACTCATTGATCAAGCCGCTTCAGCTGATACCGATACCAGTGGTGATTGTGATGATAGTTTACTATCAGCTAAAACCACTCCCCTGAACCATCGCATATTCTACTGCGCCAATAACCTGGATATTAACAGTAATGTCACTTTTTATAATGGCAGTGCTAGTGCTATTGGCAGTGGCACCATTGTGATTGGTGGTGATTTGCGCATTCACGACAACATGAGTTATTTCAATAATATGATTGATGATCATATTAATAATTTAGCATCAGTGGCTTGGATAGTGTTAGGACGAGTAGAGATTGATCCCACCGTTACTCAACTGGTGGGTACATTTGTTGTGTTAGGCGACGTTAGTAGTGCGGCCGGTTTTAGTACCGGAGTTGGTACCTTGCCGTTGAGTTTGCAAGGTTCGGTATTAGCGCGCAGTTACAATTTTGGACGACACGACGTTGGCACCAGTAGTAATCCCATTCCTGCTGAACAATTTGCTTACGATGGCCGGGTAGTAGCTAACACTCCACCTGGCTTGGAAGATTTTTCTCGCGCCTTACCAAGCGTTTTGTAAGGGGTTGCATTTTTCTTTAGTTATGGTATCCTGTACATAATTGTACAGGATATATGAACAAAGATTACAAAACTAGGCTTTTACAACAAAAACAGCATATATTTCATACTCAAGATCTAGCTGTATTGTGGGATATAACCAACAAAAATACTCTCTATACAACTATAAAGCGGTATATTCAGGCCGGTACACTGCAACCAATTTATAAAAGTGTATATTCAACTCAACCAGTCGATACCTTGGATGCGCGAGAGCTGGGTTTGATCGCCTTACATCGTTTTGCTTACGTCAGTTGCGAAACAATTTTAATTCAACACGGTATCATCAACCAACTGAATATAATGATTACACTGGTCAGTGATCAATCACGACAATTCACCATTGGCGAGCAACGCTATCGTTCGCGCAAATTAGCAGATCGCTATTTATTTAATCCGGCTGGTATACAAATGGACGGATCGGTGCGTGTGGCTACGCTTGAACGGGCGATTATTGATATGTTGTACTTTAACCCACGATTTCATTTTGATGCTCCAATTGCCTTGGATAAAGTCAATGCGTTACGTCAGGTGATTGGCTACCCGCAACTATGATTATTCCTCGTCCACAAGATGCCATTCATAAAGCCTGGCTGTATCGCCTGCTAATGACGATTGCTGACGATGCAGTCTTAATGAGGCACCTCAAGTTTAAAGGCGGCACCTGCGCAGCTATGCTAGGATGGTTAGATCGCTTTTCGGTTGATTTGGATTTTGATGCCGTTGACACAACTCCTTACATAGTGAGTAGTCTTAACATAAGATTACAGCAACTCGTCAATGCGCTTGGCTTAGGCATAAAGGATTATAGTAAAAACGGTATACAATATTTTTTGCGCTACGATGCACCACCGCACCACCGCACCACCATCAAACTTGAGGCATCATTTCCGCCACCGGTAAGTAATATATATGAACCAGTTCGTTTTGTTGATATTGATCGCACCATTCCGGCACAAACGGTTGAAACGATGTTTGCTAATAAATTGGTGGCAGTACTAGATCGGTGGGAGAAAAATCATTCTTTGGCCGGACGTGATATTTATGACATTCATTATTTTTTTCTGCATGGCCAACACTATCTTCCTGCCATTATCAAAGAGCGCCGTAACACAACCGTGCGTCAATTTTTACAGGAGTTAATTTTATTTATTGAAAAGCATGTGACTACTACAACTGTGCAGCAAGATTTGAATGCACTGCTCTCACCTGAACAATTTCAGCGTATTTACAAAACCCTCAAAATTGAGACACTGGTCTTGCTTCAGGACGAGCTGTCTCGTGTTAAACTCAATTTCATGGTATAATAATTTCATCTATGGCATTTCATGCTGGTGAAAATTTTTTAGGCATTGATATCGGTAGTTCATCATTAAAAATGGTTGAATTACGCAATGAAAACGGCCGTCCAAAATTAGTCACCTATGGCTATATGGAGCGTCCTAATCAATTACTGAAGGTGGATAATCCTACCGCCAAACAAAAGATTATCGAAACCATTAAGCAGGTGGCTGATAAGGCCCATGTTACCACCAATCGAGTAGTAGCTGCCTTGCCCAGTTATACGGTATTTTCTTCAATTATTACCTTGCCGCAAATGAAGAACACCAAAGAACTTGATGCCGCCGTACAATGGGAGGCAAAAAAGTTTGTACCAATGCCACTGGAAAAAATGAATCTCGATTGGCAATTGCTGGATGATAATCATGATACGGCCAACGTGCCAGCCCAGAACGTTGACGGTACCAATGCAGTCGCTGGCAGTAGCGATCAGCAGACCGCTCGGGTAACCAGTCAGCCAAAAAAATATAGTAAAATTTTACTCACCGCTGCCCCAGCCGATTTAGTAGCGCGGTATTTAGAACTAATGCAAGCCGCTGGTTTACACTTAGATCGGTTAGAAACCGAAGCCTTTGCTTTAGAACGGGCTTTAATTGGGCATGATCCCGCTCCCATTTTGATTGTCGATATTGGTGCCAGCACCACCAGTATCACCGTGGTGATGGCCAGTGTGCCAGTGATTAATCGCAGTATCGATTTAGGTGGGCAAACCATTACTAAAACCATTGCTAATAGTTTAAATATCGATCATGATCGGGCTGAACAATTTAAGCGTGATTTTGGTTTAATTCCATCCGGTGCCACGAGTAATCAAATTCCAAAACGAATTGAATTTATGGTGTCCTCGGTGATTAATGAAATTCGCTACGTGATGAATTTATTTCATAACCAAAGTAATAATCAAATTGAAAAGATAGTATTAACTGGTGGGTCAGCTTGGCTGCCAAATTTGCCACAATATTTATCGCAAGTGTTGAACATCAAAGTGATTATTGGTGATCCTTGGTCACGGGTGATTTATCCCGTTGAATTGAAACCAGTGCTGGCCGAAATTGGTCCGCGCTTGGCCGTAGCTGCTGGCTTAGCCATGAGTGAAATTGTATAAGCCATGGGTACAGTTGATTTTTTGAAACCAGGTCAAACCGGTGATACTACACCCCCCTCACAGCGTAGTAAGAATTATGATATTGAATATACCAATCCCACAGCCAACAGTGCTACAGGTACTGGTCGAAAAAAAACTAAAGTTGGACCAGCTAAAACTCAAGACCCAGTATTAAATATTAACCTCACTCCTACTACCGTAGCAGCCCAGCCGCCAATTGCTCCGCCGCCACCACCGCAACCAGTGCCGGTACCACTCGCTCAACCCCAGGCTCCACTACCACCAGTAACACCGCCACCACCGCCAGCTCAACCAGTAGCACCTCAACCCAGTCGGCCAGCCACCAGTAGCATACACGCTCCAACTCAAAATGGTGATGTCGTACATGCTCAAAATGTTGAACATGTTAAAGGGGAAACTACCAACCCCGTCCGCCAAGCTAGTGATGTATTTAATTTGAATTTACTGCCAACTACGGCACAACGTGACCATGGCCCACGAGCCAAGGCGACGAGTTTATTAAAATTGGCCTTAATTACTTCAACCGTTATTGGATTACTGTACACTGGTATGGTTGGATACGAATCGTACTATATTATCCAAACGCGTAGTAATGTAGTTGAAATTGAGCGATTTGATCATACCATTGCTCAATATACAACTTTACAATCCACCATTCAGCAAACTGATCAAACCATTACCAATCTGGGCCAGATAATTGATGAGCACATTTATTGGACAAATATTTTAACGCTACTGGAGCAGTATACCTTACCGAATGTTTCCTATACTTCGTTCAGTGGCAGTGTCACTGGTGATATTAATTTGCAAGCTCGCACTACCGATTTTAAAAGTGTTAGTCAACAAGTGGCTGCTTTCCGTTTAGCCGGTACGTTGGTAGACGATGTCACCGTGACAACAGCTACCCAAGAAACGATCGCCGACAAAGTCACTGAAGAAGCTGACACAAATAAAACTGTCGATAATCAGACGGTTAGTTTTACCATCAGTTTAAAACTTAACCCCAACAGCCTACACTATGGAATCCAATAGATGGCTGCAATTCATCGAGCGGTATTACAGCTTGTTGGCCACTTTAGTGGTGGTGGGTGTTATTATTATCGGCAGTAGTACGTTATTGTTGCCCCAGTATAATCGTTTACAACAATCGGGCGTTTTAGAATATGATAATACGTTACAAGCCTTACAAGAACGTCAGCAATACGTGCACAATTTAGCAGTGATGTCTGAAAATTATCAGCAACTTGATTTACGGTTACTACGTTTAATTGATGTTGTCTTACCTCCACAGTACAATCGAGCCACCGTGTTTGCCGAACTAGAAGCGACTTTAGATGATTCGAATATATCAGTCCAAAGCATTAATGTAGCAGCTGCTCCAACTACCGCCAGCGACACCACCACCATGGTTGAAAGCATTAACCTCACAGTCAACGCTAGCTTAGTTGATTCATCGTATCCGGCCTTTAAGCAACTGTTACAACACATCGAATCCACCAGCCACTTGCTTGATCTGCAAGTGGTTACTTATACTCCTAGTAATCAAAGTTTAACTTTGCAACTTAAAACCTATGCCCGGCGCTAAACGTTCTACTCGACCAAGTACATTTATCATTCTTATCCTACTGGTGATTGGATTGATAATAGCCGTGGCCGTTACTATTTCATACTATCGCACTACTACTCAACCAAGCGCTACCACAGTTCAATTATACAGCCCGCCAGGCCGAGTAATAGAACAATTACCAATCACCACCGTAGTATCAAATCAACTGCTCAATTTAGTGCAACCGTATCCACAAGAGTATGCCACCCAGCAGGCCGGCAGTGCTGATAGTTATCCCGAACCCATTACACCGATTGCACTACAAGCCAGCAATACCAGGCTAGGCAATAGCGTGATTATTACCTGGAGTATTCCAATCGACCAAACTGTTTCTGGTATCGAGCTCTACCGCTCTACCAAACCCAAAGCGCACGATACTATTGTGGCTGAACTGTCAGCCGATACCAGTGAATATCTTGATACAGAGGTAACCAGCACTACTACTTATTACTATTCCGCGCGATCATATCGTACCATTAATGATGGCGTGGTATATTCTGATTTTACCGAAACTATCGCAGTCACTCCGGCCGATGATACACCGCCACCGCCACCAACTGATGTGCGAGTTGAGCGTAAACCAGCCGCCCCCAATATTTTGATCGTTCATTGGACAAAAGTTGAAACCGATGCCATTGTCTCGTATCGCGTGTATCGTTCAATCACGGTAGGCGAAGTGGGGGCATTACTAGCCGAAGTGGAGCCTGATTATACTCAATTAGAAGATACCACTGCCACGCCAGCCCAGATGTATTATTATACCGTGACGGCGGTTGATACTGCCGGCCACGAATCCACCCAACAGTTACCGGTGGCTCCGATTGGTAATGCTAATCCGTTTGTAGTGAAATCATCATGACGGCTGATTTTTTTTCGAGCGTCTTTAATCAACTACAAACCAATCAGTTGATTAACCCAACACAACTACGCGAACTCTATCAACGCTATAATAACAATCCCGCCCAAGTATTAAGCGCAGTTGAAGATCAACATTTGGTACGCAGCGAAGAAATAGCCAAAGCTAAAGCCGCCGCTTTAAACATTGGCTACGTTGATTTATTTGAACAGCAAATTCCTAGCGAGGTGCTGAAAATTATTCCACAAGAAACGGCCAATAATTATCAGTTGATACCCTGGCGAGTGGATAGTGGTATTGTTAGTGTGGCCTTTGCTCATCCCGAAGATTATCGAGCCATCGAAGCGCTTGATTTTATTGGCCGACAGCAAAAAATTCAGTGGCGTTATTTTGCCGCCAGCCCGTTAAGCATTAAACAAATTTTGCGCCAATACGATAACCTATCAGCCGAAGTGGAAGAAGCTTTAGCTACGGCTGATGTCAGTGATATTGAATTAGAAACTGCCGAAGATGATAGCAAAACGTTAGTCAGAACCGCCCCAGTTTCAAAAATGATCTCGGTGATTTTAAAACATGCCATTGAAGGTGGTGCCTCCGATGTGCATATTGAACCGGTCGGACAAGAAACCCGCGTACGGTATCGGCTCGATGGCCTACTGCATACCTCGTTAGTGCTGCCCGCTAAAGTGCATAAGGCTTTGATTGCCCGGATTAAAGTATTGGCTAACTTAAAACTGGATGAAACTCGCTTACCGCAAGATGGTCGTTTTCGAATGCGTTTTGAAGGCCGTGACGTTGAATTTCGGGTATCCAGTTTACCGTTATTGGATAATGAAAAGGTGGTTATGCGTATTTTAGATACTGCCGCCAGTGTACTGACGTTAGAAGAGTTAGGTTTTTACGGTCGTAATTTAGAACGGATCAGCGATCATTTAAAACGTCCGCATGGTTTAATTTTAGTTACCGGCCCCACCGGCTCTGGTAAAAGCACCACGCTTTATTCTATGCTGACTATTTTGAACAAAGAAGGCGTTAATATTATTACGTTAGAAGATCCAGTAGAGTACCATTTAGCCGGCATCGCTCAAGCTCAAATGAAGCCAGAAATTGGGTTGACTTTTGCCACTGGTTTACGTTCGGTGTTACGTCAAGATCCAGATATGATTATGGTTGGGGAAATTCGTGATAACGAAACAGCCGAACTGGCGGTACACGCTGCCCTTACCGGACACATGGTGTTATCCACCTTGCATACCAACGATGCCTTTGGTGCCATTCCACGCTTAATGGATATGAAAGTAGAGCCATTCTTAATTGCCAGCTCACTTAATTTAGTGGTGGCCCAGCGGTTAGTGCGTAAATTATGTCAATACTGTAAAGAGTTAGTAACAGTAGATAAAAGTCGTGAACAAGAAATTGTTCATGAAATTAAAAAAATGCCCACCCAATTTTTACCGCGCGATGTATCGTTACTACCACCATTCGCTATTTATCAGGGTCATGGCTGCAATCACTGCGAAGATACTGGCTACCATGGCCGGGTGGCCATTAATGAAGTGCTCGAGAATACCCGAGAACTTTCTAAAATTATTGGCGAAGGCCAGGCTGGTGATATCGATATCGTGCAACAAGAATTTTTACGTCAAGGCATGTTTACGGTGCGTCAAGATGGTTTAATTAAAGTATTTCGCGGCCTAACTACTTTAGAAGAAGTGTGGAACGCCACTAAAGAATAATCGGTATGAAAGTACTATTAATAGAAGATGACGATTTTATTGCCCGGATGTACGCTAAAAAATTTACGCTGGAAAAATTTGTCACAATGGTAGCCAATGATGGAGAAGCAGGGTTAATGCTGGCCAAAAAAGAACTACCCAATATCATTTTACTCGATATTATGCTGCCCAAAATGAATGGTTGGGAAGTGTTAGAACAATTAAAACGCGATCCATCAACCCAGGCTATCCCGGTAATTCTACTCACTAATATTGGCGCTCCCGAAGATATTCAAAAGGGTTTTGATTTAGGAGCCGTCGATTATTTAATTAAAGCCCACTTTATTCCCGATGAGGTAGTAAAAAAAATTAATAGTATTGTTACCCCATGAGTTTTTTTGTTTATATCGCCAAAAACCATCTTGGTCAAACCACCAAAGGCACTGTTGAAGCAGCCACCATTGAAGCGGCTGGTGAGGCCCTGCGCGAGCAGCAGCTTATTGTGTTATCGCTCAATGAACGGTCTGCTCAAAGCGCTATTGAATCGATTGAGCGTTTAATTAATCGCGTTGGCACTAAGGAAATAACCTTTTTTGCTCGCCAATTAGCCGTGCTAATGAGCGCCACTATTCCGGTAGTGCGAGCTTTAAAAATTTTAATTCGTCAATCAACCAACCCGCGCCTACAAGCGGTGATTGCTGAAATTGCGGCCGATGTTGATGGCGGCATGAAGTTATCGCAAGCCATGGGGCGCCACCCCACGGTGTTTAATCAGTTTTTTGTGCACATGATTCGAGCCGGCGAAACCACTGGTCGGTTAGATCAAGTGCTGGAATACTTAGCCGATCAAGAGGAAAAAGATTACATCTTGCGTAATCGTATTCGTGGCGCCATGGTGTATCCTATTTTTATTTTTGCCACCATGATCGGTGTAGGCACCACCATGATGATTTACGTGATTCCACGGTTAGCTACCATTATCACTCAAAGTGGGGCTGAATTACCATGGCCCACCAAAGTATTATTAGGCACCAGCGCTTTTTTACAACAGTGGTGGTTAGTATTGTTGATTGCCATTATTGGAGTAAGTGTTGGGTTGTATTTTTATATTCATACTCTGGCTGGTCGGTGGTATTTTGATTGGATTAAAATTCATATCCCAATTATCGGGCCATTGTACCAGCGCATTGCCTTAACTCGTTTTGCCGTCAGTTTTTCGAATTTGTTGTTAAGCGCGGTACCAGTGACCAAAGCCTTAGAAATTGTGGGCGATGTGGTGAATAACGCCGTCTACCATAATTTAATTGAGCAAACCATTATCGAAGTAGAAAACGGTAATGCCATTGCCTCGGTATTTATTCGCAGTAAAGATATTCCGCCATTGGTATCACAAATGCTTAGTGTAGGTGAAGAAACCGGTAAAATTGATGAGATTTTAAAGAAAATGGGAGCCTTTTACTCCCAGCAAGTTGAAACCGGTATTGCCACCTTAACCAGTTTAATTGAGCCAATCATTATTTTGCTGTTAGGGATAGCGGCGGCTATTATGGTGACTGGTATTCTTTTACCCATTTACAGTATTACAGAAAGTATTGGCTAAACACGAAACATTGCGCACTAATTCAGAATATGCTATACTATGTTAATCAATTTAATTTATTTAAGTTTAAGTCTAACCAGAACCTTATTATGCAAACAATGCGCAAAGGTTTCACACTTATCGAACTGTTGATCGTTATCGCGATCATCGGTTTACTGGCTACGTTAGCGATTGTGTCGTTAACCACTGCCCAGCAAAAAGCTCGTGATACTAAACGGGTAGCTGATTTAAAACAGCTCCAAAACGCCGTTGAATTATATTTTAGCCAAGGCAGTACTGCCACCTATCCTGATTCTACCGATGCCACTTGGGTAACCTTTGGTGCCGATATTGACGACTATATTACCACCATTCCGGTGGCTCCCAATAATAGCGATACTGATCGCTATGTGTACGCCACGAATGATACCCAAACCGAATATGTATTTTTGGCTACCTTAGAAGATACTGGTAATGCCGCCTTAGACGGTGATGATGATATTACCTATACTTTTGACGACGTTAACCTCCCTGGTTGGACAAATCTTGATGCAGTAGGATCAGGTGGAACTGATCCAGTCGCTGGAGCTGAAGTGGATTGTTCGGTTGCTGCTGCCTACTGCATTTCTGAATAAACAATTTGCAGGATAGTAAAAAACACCGTAGGGGACAGTCGCGATTGTCTCCTACGGTGTTTGTATTGTGCTTCATGAGATATGGTTTGGTAGGCGTCATTTTAATAGACGTTAAAAATTTAATTTTATGTCGCGACATTTTTAGTTGACAGAGCGTGTAATAGTGCTAGTTTTTAAGAATAATATATGCTGAAAATATGGTGAAAAGGTCATTTTTATGGAGTGCATACATAACCGCAGGTATTAGTAGTCTTTTTTTAATCACACCAACCTTGGCAACTACTACTGACACAGCTAATTTATCATCTGCTCAACAAATCAGTTATCAACAATTAAGTAATCAAGCGGCGAATTTAAACGTCAGCTGGGATGCTATATACAACACCCCACGTTTTATCAGTGCCAGCAATTTTGGTTTAGCCGCTGATCAAGCAAATTTCGAAGATCGTACGGTACAATTTATCAATACCTATAAAGCCTTACTCAAATTTCGAGATGACGATCAATCCAATGTTTTTAAACCGATTGTTACCAAAACAGACAAGTTTGGCATGCACCATACCTCGGTTGAACAATATTTCAAAGATGTACCGGTGTATGGTGTTAGTTTTGTAGCGCATTATCGTACCACTGGCGCGTTGTCTTCCATCAATTCTAATGTATTAGCAGATATACCTGATATAGATGTTCAGCCAAGTATTTCGGCAACGCAAGCTATTGCTATTGCTCAACAGTATTTGGCGCAGAGTGATAAACAGAATGGAGCAGACATCAAACAAAAATTATATATCTATAATCATGGCATCTATTCTCATCAACTGGAAGCTACTCATTTAGTCTGGAATCTTCGTTTTGCTGGTCGATCATTTTTTATCGATGCCCATTCCGGAGAGATCGTGCATGTGGGCACTACAGAATTATCTGTCAAAACTCGTGAAACATACGTGTTGGCGGATTGTTTAGATTATTTTGGAACGTTGACCTATAACGAGGCCGGACTGGTAGATACATACGATGCCCAAGCTGAATTAGCTCATAATTATGCCGGAAATATATACGAGTATTACTATAATTCATTTTCGCGCGATAGTTTTGATGCTAAAGGTAGCATAATTAAATCCTATACACATTATGAAGAGTGGGATGATATTCATTTTAATTGTAAGCAAATAGGTAATGCCTTTTGGGATGGCTATCGCATGAAGTATGGAGAAAATTTTATTGTCTTAGACGTGTCTGGTCACGAGATGACACACGGGGTGATTCAATATGCTGTGGGGACAACCGATGATGATACTTTGGAATATGAAAATGAATCTGGCGCGCTGAATGAATCGTATGCCGATATTTTTGGAGAACTGGTTGAACAAACTGTCAATGGAATAACTGATTGGAAAATAGGAGAAGACTTAGTTGGTGGTCCAATTCGAGATTTAGCAAATCCAAATCAAGATGGCTTTGATCGTGGACAACCATATAATGCAGATAATAATAATGGTGAAGCGGCTCACGTAGAGCAGAAAGTGTATTATACGCATCCGTTATGTGATGGATTGGAAAACGATGATTACGGTTGTGTTCATCTGAATAGTACCATTCCTAGCAACGCACTCTATTTATTAGTAAATGGTGGAACGAATCCCTACAGTGGTTTAAGTGTAGCTGCTCCAATTGGCAAAGAAGCGGCTGAACAAATTTACTATCAAGTTTTGAATAATAATTATTTAGCAACCAACGCTACATTTGATGATGACTTTAACGGAACAATGCAAGCCTGTTTTGATTTATACCAAAGCGATCCAGCAACGTATCCCTTATCATATTGTGATTCGATCTTTGATACTTTTACAGCAGTCGGTATTAATACGGCCAGTTCATTTCCGATAGCTTCAATTTCTGCCAGTACTAATCATGGAACAGCACCTTTGGCAGTTACTTTTGATGGTTCCAGTTCATTATCCATTAACAGCATAATTAGTTCATATAGTTGGGATTTTGATGATGGTTCAACTGATAGCGGTGCATCTGTTAGTCACACCTTTAATAATCCTGGTAGTTATTACGTTGCATTAACTGTCACTGATGCTTTAGGCAAGTCTGCGACTGATTATTTTACAATTACTGTATACGCAACTGGTACTATTAATACAACAACTTGGGTACAGAGTCATAGTCCTTATGTTATATCTGGTAGCGTTTCTGTTGCTAATGGTAATACATTAACAATCGAACCTGGCACGACCGTCAAATTCCTCAACACCACCAGCACTCTCACCGTTTCCGGCACGCTCGATGCCCGTGGCACCAGTGACCAACCCATCATCTTCACGTCCTACAAAGACGACACCTATGGTGGCGACACCAACAACGAT
>JACPGK010000005.1 GCA_016182495.1 Candidatus Kerfeldbacteria bacterium | reverse complement strand
TCTGTGCTTCGCACAGGAACTTCCGCATTGCCGAGCGGACGCTTTCGTTCCCCCTCAAAAATGCTTGGATTCTCGCGGGGAAATACCATGCCGAGGCGCGAAGCGCCGAGGCAACCTCTTTCAATTTCGCTGAATGTAAAACTTGGCGGAGAGGGCGGGATTCGAACCCGCGGTACGTTACCGCACACACGCTTTCCAAGCGTGCTCCTTAAACCACTCGGACACCTCTCCAAAAATAGTGTTAGTCAGTATACGGAGATCTTCGCAATCAATCAAGTTTTGTGTAAGTGAGAAGTTGAACAATTTTCTTAATCTACGGTATACTATAATTCTATGATTCATCGTCGCCGGAGATGGTGGCTAGTACTATTAGCTGGATTATTAGCGGTAGTGTTTGGATTAATGATTTGGCGTTGGTCGCCACATTATTATACTGGACGAGTAGTTGATTTAGCAGGCAACCCATTGGCAGATGTTGTAGTAGTAAGTAGCTTTGATCAAGTGAATACAGACCAGACTGGTTATTTTACAATCCAGTTAGCTCGAGCCAATGATAGCATCACTGTAGGCAGTGGTGATGCTGCTGTGCTGCTTGATTTAGATGAAGATCCTGATGCTACACCGCCTAGTATCGCCGAACTTGATGCTCTGTTTGGTGATAGCACTAATTCCAGTTTAACTACCGATGAACGCGCCCAATTGGTTGATGAAATAACTCAAGGATATTATCCCGATTCTTCTATGATTGACACAACTCCAGTGATTGTTCTACCAATAGTCAATGCCCCTGCCACCGGTTTGCCTCCACCAATGGATCCAACTACGATTATTACCAATGAAGAAGCGGTGGAGGTGGTGCAGGGTGAAATTTTGGTTGGCTGGAGTGCCGAGCTCACTGCCGAACAACGGGCCATGGCAGTGGCAGCGGCTGGGGGCACCATGCGTTATGACGATGCCACCACCTTGACGAGTATAGTATATGTAGCTGACCAAACTCAAGTGCCAGGGGTAGTAAGCGCCTTACAACACACTGCTGGCGTGACTGGTGCTTTACAAAACTATCTACTTGAACCAGACGCCGCTAGCTTTGCTCCGACTGATCCAGATTACACTGACAAAAATAAAAGTTGGTGGTTGCGCACAATGAACCTAGAGCCAGCTTGGCAAATGACTAAAGGTTCTAGCACAATAGTAGTAGCGGTCATTGATGCCGGTTTTGAGCTTGATCACCCTGATTTAGTAGGAGCTTTTACCAAAACTACTTTAAATTTTAGTACCACGGCGCTGAATGCTACACCTCGTCATGGCACACATGTATCCGGCATCATAGCAGCTCGCCAAAATAATGATGAGGGTCTAACTGGGATTGCTCCACAGGTGCGGGTGTTACCGATAAAAATTAATGACCTGGCTCGTTTGCCACAAGTATTCAACACTTTACAACAATGGCCTGGCGTACGCATTGCCAGCATGTCGATGGGCTGGGGTTGGCGCAAAAAAAATATCAAACGAACCAATGCTGGGTTGGCACCTTTTACTCAACAATTCATGCAACAAACATCGGCCGCCCTGGATGCCATTATTCGTCCATCATTTCAACAATACTATCGCGGTGGTGGCGTGTTTTGCAAATCAGCTGGTAATGATTGGGGTTATGATTCTCAATTAAACGGCCTTAACTATAACGAAGTCATTACTGTGGCAGCTGGCAATGCTACTGGTGCCATCACCAACTTTTCAAATATCGGTGCCCAAGTTGATGTCACAGCTCCTGGTTATAAAATTTGGTCGACGGTAGAAAGTCCAAAACGCTATGAATATTTATCTGGTACATCTATGTCAACACCAGCGGTGTGTGCAACCACCGCCTTGGTACGTTCCTTGCGTCCAAAATTTGGTGCATTGTTGGTAAAAAAAATCCTAGAAAAAAGTTCGGTTGAACCAAATAATAACGTTGATGCTTGGCGAGCCTTGCTGCGTACTACCAAACGTTTTGGTGTGACAGGAACAGTGATTGATGAAGATATGAACTTTGTTATGAACGCTGATGTTACGATGCAACCAGCCGCTTGGTATTTAACAACCAATAATGAGGGTGATTATATCGTACCTTACCTACAACGTATTAATCGAACTTTACTGGCAAATAAAGGTGAAGCCAAAGGTAAAGAATCTATTACTCCTCCACCATTAGCTGGTGATGAAGTATTGGAATTGGTGTTTATTGAATTATCAGGCAAAGATGATGAAAATACTAATGAAAGTAGCAACACCAACAACCTAACCAATAATGATACGAATAGTACAAACACCGATACCACCGCTAGTGATGGCGCTGATACTACTGATAGTGTTGATGATGATGTCACTGTCTTAGACAATGGCATCGTGGTATCGGCCACTGGCTGTGCCGTGAGTGGCTTTACCGTGCCTCCGGCTGAAGGTGATTGTGCCCCCGGATTCTATTTCTCTCGAGAAACCATCGCCTGTGAACAAATTCAGTGCCCAGCTGGCGTTGGCCGTACTTACACGTTAGAGTGTAAATGTGAGGGAGAAGGGTATCAGGCAATTTATGCCTGCGCTGCACCTGGTTATATGGTAGCCTGTATTCAAAAATAACTATGGAACAAATAAAACCAAGCTGGTGGTTGGTTGTGCTGATGAGTGGTTTAATTGGTGGCGTTGTAGTGATTGGTTTTATGGCAGCGCGCTGGTGGATAGCAGTGATGGCTGACGATGTTGCACCAGTGCAAACTTTTGACATACCAAAAACTATCAACTCGCCGGTGCCTGATTTGGATGCCTTGCCAGAAGGTAATGATGCCTTAGAAGATACTAATGCTATCACATCCACAACAGTCACCACGTTTAATAGTCGAACGCTGCCAATTCGATTCGATTATCCTAGTAGTTGGCAACTGTGGGAAGGTACTACCCCACTATCCGATTACATTCAAATTGCCGACTTTGTATCAAAACCAGTCGATGGCCTAGCAGAAACTGTTCCTGGACATAAATTGGAAGTTACTGTTCTTACCCAGCCAGTTGAGTTATCTTTAGAAAAATGGATTAAACAAAATGATAAAGACTATATTGGTACAGTAGGCACCATTGAAGATCGTATGATTGACGGTTTTCCAGCTAAACTAGATTATCAAGTGATTGGTTATTCAACCTTTGGTACAGTATATATTCCACTAGGTGATAGCACAGATCGAGTTGTGATAATGTCGCTGTACGGACCAGAAACAACCTTTGTACAGTTACAACCATTATTCGATTCGATTATAGAAACGATTCATATTAAAGCTGACTGAACTTGGCGGACTTGTCCGCCGGAGTTCCGAGCTGGTCGAGGGACGTAGGCGGAGAGGGCGAGATTCGAACTCGCGGTACCCTTGCGGGCACAACAGTTTTCAAGACTGTCGCCTTAAACCACTCGGCCACCTCTCCTGGGGCAGGATTGACTGCGCTGAATACTATACCCATTTTTGTTAGATTAGTCTATGCTCGCTGACTCTGACTATACAGTATAATGGCAATGTGCTAAGCTCCTGGGCATGACGCCTGCTACTGCACCGGATGGTTTTGCCGGGCTGGGTATTGCTCCAAAATTACTGACAATATTACAGCGCTTACATTTTTCTACTCCTACGCCAATTCAACAACGGGCTATTCCCATTGCTGCCAGCGGCAAAGATATTATTGGCGTAGCCCAAACCGGCACAGGTAAAACCCTGGCCTTTGGTTTGCCAGTGATTCAATGTTTAGCCAAAATGCCTGGTGTGCAAGCCTTAATTGTGTTACCCACCCGCGAGTTGACCCAACAGGTCGACGAAACCTTACAACAAGTAGGTACCCAAGTTGGCCTACGGACAGCCATGATTATTGGCGGTGAGTCTATGCACTTACAATTGCAACGGTTGCGCCGTAAACCACATGTGATTATTGCCACACCCGGACGTTTATTAGATCACATGAAACAAAAAACCATCACCTTACAAGCGGTTAAAATTGTTGTACTCGACGAAGCTGATCGTATGTTCGATATGGGATTTGCTCCACAGTTACATCAAATTTTAAAACATGTCCCTACCCCACATCAAACCATGCTATTTTCTGCTACGATGCCGGCGCCGATCGTACAATTAGCCACCAGTTACATGGAATTGCCTTTACGGGTAGAGGTAGCTCCAGCCGGTACTACCGCTGCCGGAGTGGAACAAGAAATGATTATTGTACAAAAAACCGACAAAGCAACTGTGGTAGAAAAATTGCTACGCGAGTGTTCTGGACGAGTACTAGTATTTTCTCGCACCAAGCATGGAGCCAAACGAATTTGTGCTAGTTTGCGAGATAGCGGGTATAAAGTAGCCGAAATACATTCTAATCGCTCATTAGCCCAGCGCCGAGCGGCCATGGCTGGTTTTAAAACTGGCAAACATCAAATTTTAGTGGCCACAGATATTGCCGCTCGTGGTATTGATGTTACCGACATTGCTCTGGTGATTAATTATGATTTACCTGATAATCCGGAAGATTATGTGCATCGCATTGGTCGCACCGGACGCGCTGGCAAAACTGGTAAGGCTATATCCTTAGCTACGCCGGATCAACGCGTGGATATTCGAAGGATTGAACGATTGATTCAGAGAAATCTTCCTTTAACTAAGCTAACTGAATTTGCACCAGAAAAAATAGTCTATAAATCATCCCAGCGCAGACGACGAGGTGGCAGTGGTGGTTTTCATCAGCGACGACGACGATAATGTGATTTTTAAAAAAACGTAGGGATACAGTCGCGACTGTTCCCTACGTTTTTATTTTTATTTTACGAATGAACCCTATTACATTTCTCCGCAAGTGCAGGGTTCATTGCCGCAATTTGGACATGGGTCAAGATAGGCCATGAGAGTTGCGGTTAATAGTAAGGTTGCTTAAGTGTAAGAAACTTTCAAAAAAATGCAACCTTTGCAATATGAAGTTATCCACTCGGTGAAATGTTGCTGCACTATTTGTCAACCCGGTTTGATGTGCTACAGTTAGCGTCACTATGCCAGATATTTACAGCATCTTACAACAACTCAAGCTAGCCTATATTCAGCACAATCATCCAGCACTGTTTACCTGTGAACAAGCTGAACCATACTACCGTTTAATCCCCGGTGCTAAAAGTAAAAATTTATTTTTACGCAATCGTAAAGGTGATACTCATTACTTAGTTATTCTCCCTAGTCACAAGCGGGCTGATCTAAAACAACTAGCTCGGATTGTTCATGAAAAAGATATTAGTTTTGCCTCGTCCGAACGACTGCAACAGTATCTAGGAGTGATCCCTGGCTCGGTATGTTAATACCGCTACACTGGAACTAGCTCGAGCTGATTTTAAAAAATTTCTTGATTACTGCGGCAATCCTGTTTACTATGTAGACATTTAAAAACAAACTAGTTTATACTAGTACCACTTGATCGTGCGAGTGTAGTACAATGGTAGTATGTATGCTTCCCAAGCATAAGACGGGGGTTCGATTCCCCTCACTCGCTCTGCTTCGCCTCTCGACAAGCTCTACTGCTCTCTCTTTATCTCCACAATCGTGATACCATCAAATCTGGCCAAACGCCGTTTGACTGTAGTTGAACCGCGCTGTTCAGATTCTTCAAGAAATTCTTTTGTGGTCGCTCCATCAAGCGCTGCCGGTAACTCAAGCCATGGCCCAAAAAAACCATGAACATCAAAAATTGCTGTGCCAACTTTTAACTGACGAGCATCATCAGTTAACAGAGTAATACCTGACCGTTCTTGAAAAGTATTATGAACAAACATATCGCCTACAGCTCTACTAGCCAGCTCTTCACCGGCTTGTAAATTTCCGGCGAATTCTGGTCGTCGGGCTGATCTGAATGCCTGTAAAGCGGCATCACCTAGTTGTGGCGATCGTGGCTTATGTGGTGTTTCATATTGCATATATTAATGTAAATTATGATAAAAATTATTTCCAATCAAAGGTTCGATCAACCGGCACAATTTCTACCCAGGTATTACCACGAACAAATTCAATAGCATTGCCAGCGCTATTATAAAATGTCGTGCGAGCTAGCCGATCAGGTTTGCGCCAGATACCCTCGGTGAGAGTACCCTCGCGAAACACATAGGCTTTGCCTTCGCCAGTAACACTAAAATTAATCCGCCCCTTACCCTCTACATACCAGCCGGCCGGTACTTGTTGAATAACGATATTGCGCGTTGACAATATTTCACTAGTGGTAGCATCGTGTTGCAGTTCTCCACCATTATATCGTTCATAATACTTCTTATCCGCCTGATAAGTATATCGTACGTCATAGGCGCCGCCAAAATATACATTGACTTCAGTTGCTGTAGTTGAAGCAGTCACCGCCTCAACAAATTTCCAACTATCATACGTGGGTGGTTCGGTCCAACTATGGCCTTCGATAATAGCTTGATAGAGTTTTTCTGAACTGGTGAATAAATTATGTGGTGCAAACTTGCCAGGATCACGCCAAAACCAAGTTGGTTCTCGTAAGCCATCTAAATCCCGCATTTGAAAATTCTGTAAGGCTAACAAGGCAGTATAACTACCACCGGCATGAGCATAGGCACACTGTAATTCCGAAGCAAACTCTATATAGGTATCGCGAGCACTACGCACCGGACCAATCGTAGCGGTTTGTTCACCGGCATACACTGCCATTAGCCGGGTGATACCGCCTTCAACGATAATTTCATACACCAGTGAGGCTGCCCCTAAACCGGATTGCGGACGAACCCCGCCAAAGGCTGCGTTTTCAATCATCACACAGCCTGGCACTGTATTGGCATCGGATCTAGCTACTAATAAACCATCCAAGCGGCGCGACACAATGCTAGGTTCAGTAATGGGTTGAGTATCTTTTTTAGAAATATTTTTCGTCACAGTATTGGGCTGCAATGGCTTGGCTACTACCACCGGTTGATGCTGTGGTCGCCATGATAACACATACCAAATCATTCCGGCTGTGATAATGATCGCAACGATTGCCCCGGCGATCATTAACCACTGTGGGCTAGGATGATGTAACCAGTGCTTAATGTCTTTCCAGGTTGGCATATATGCTTCACTGTAGCGTAAAATGGCTGACTGAACAAGTTCATGGTATGAGATACACTACTATGATATGATAGGCATCTATGGGTATTACTGAATTTTTAGTTGACTACATCACTGCTTTTATTTCTGTCACTGGTTACGTTGGCATTGCGCTATTAATGACCTTAGAGAGTATGATTGCTCCGGTACCGAGTGAGGCCGTTATGCCGTTTGCCGGATTTTTAGTATCAACCGGGCGTTTTAATTTACTAGGTATTATTCTAGCTAGTTCAATTGGTAGTTTGATTGGTTCGATCATCTCCTACTATTTGGGCAAATACGGCGGTAAGGCGTTTATAAAAAAGTTTGGCAAATATTTATTATTGAATGAACACCATTTAGCCACCACGGAGCGTTTTTTTGCTCAATATGGCGATCGAGCTATTTTTGTTAGCCGCTTTGTGCCAGTGGTGCGACATTTAATTTCTGTACCGGCTGGAGTTGGGGGTATGAACCTAGGTAAGTTTATTGTGTATACACTGGTTGGGGCTACCTTGTGGAATAGCTTTTTAGGCTATGTGGGAGTACTACTAGGCGATCATTGGACAGTAGTAAAACACTATAGTGAGTGGTTGGATATAATAGTAGTACTTGGCATAGTTGGTACCATTGGTTATTTTATATATCGTCAACTCCCTAAACACAAACCATGATCAAACGAATTGTTCTGATACTAGCGTTAAGCATTCTACCACACACAGCGGCTCAAGCTATTACTACAATTCAGATTGGCCCATATTTGCAGCGCGTATCAGCACATGCCGCTACCATTTTACTGCGTACCGATTTAGCGACCACCGTCACTATCCACTATCGCAAAGTGGGAGCAGATCACTGGAAAACCAGCCCTAGCGCTTCAGCTTCAACTGAACATCGTTTTCGATTGACCAGTTTAAAAAAAGGTCAGGCCTATGAATATTATTTGTCCGAAAATGATGATCGCTTAACCATGACCTATCAATTTTCAACTGAAAAAAATATTACCAAGGCTGATCCGCTCAAATTGGCGGTGTTCGGCGATTCTGGACGCAATACTACCGATCAATATGCCGTGGCTAGTCAAATTATGCGCTGGCAGCCTGACATGATTCTACATACCGGTGATATTGCCTATTACTCTGGTACCACTGAAGAATTTATCAGTAATTTTTTTGAGCCCTATCAAGCTTTGTTACCGGAAGTACCATTTTATTTATCACCGGGTAATCATGATTATATTACCGATCAAGCCGGGCCATATAAAGATTTTTTTGAAATGCCTACTGCCGGCGGGCCGTCAGAAGATTACTACTCATTTAATTATGACAGTATTCATATTGTGTCTCTCAACAGCAATCTAGATTATAGTGTTGGCAGTGCTATGTACAACTGGTTAGCCAGTGATCTGACCGCAGCTGTTACCCAACCCTGGATAATTGTGTTTTTTCATCACCCACCATACAGTTCAGGCGAACATGGTAGTACCATAGATATGCAAACCACCATTGTACCCTTGTTTGAGCAGTATGGGGTAGATGTAGTATTGAATGGTCATGATCACGACTATGAGCGTACTGCCACCATCAATGGGGTACGCTATATTGTCACTGGTGGCGGTGGCCATGATAGTTTATATGGCCAAACCAACCTTGAGCTTAATCCCTATTCAGAAAAATTTGAAGCAGTGTACCATTTTTTAGCTATCACCGCTAGATACAAAAAAATAAAAATTGAGGCAATTAACACTCAAGGCTATATTGTTGATACCGTTAATTTGTCGCGGGAATAGTTGACTGTGGTTTTTTGCACCAGTGCGCTACGAACTGTAACAGTATGCCGCTTACTACCATGCCGCCACCCAACCACAGCAACCAAATAATGCCTGGTCGTAATAGTGTTGTGAGTACATTAGAAACTACCGTCATCACTACATCGTAATTGGGTATCCCCGCTAAGATAATAATCAACTGTGGTACAAAAAATAAAACTAAAGCGCTCACGAGTACTTCTAGTCCAGCGAGTAATGCCACCAAACCGAGCCAGCGCCAAACTGATCGCCATACGGGTAAACGTAATACTACCATCAACACTAAGCTCACAATCGTCACAATTTGGCTAATCAACAAAATTTGGGCGATCCATTCTAACCAAGCACGTATTTGGGTACTAACCGTAGTGATGATTTTAACTTGAGCTGGATTAGTCACCATCCATTGCTGGATAGCCTGGGGGATATCAAACAATTGATTTGGTTGAGTTGGTATATCAACCAGTTGATTAATGCGATCAGATAAAGTGCCTAAACGAATTTGGCTAACTAATTGCTCAAGCGGTTGATCGGTTTTCCACCATACCCAAACGAGATCAATCACTTGATCCACAATTGAATACACTTCAGTCGGGGGGAGCAATTCTTTCACGATGACAGCATCAAACTCATCGTTCTTCTGTAGCACAGTATCCATAATGCTCGGCAGTGATTCGCCCACTTGAGCCGATCGCACAGCTTGTTTTAAAGCTAGTGGGGTGAGCACCGTGTAGCGCAACACCGTTAAGGTAATAACAATTGGCATTAACGCCAGCACAACAATGGCACACAGACTAGCTAGAAATTTTTTAAACATGCTTGGGATTATTTACGAGTTTTGCTTTCGTGTTCAGCTACATTGATCCAGGTTTTCAAACCAGTATCAGGAGTGACCGACATGGTATCAATGCCCTGTTCGACTAAAAATTCAGCAATTTCCGGAAAATCAGATGGTGCCTGACCACAAATACCAATTTTTTTACCAGCGGCGTGCACGGTTTTAATAGCTTGAGCCAATAATATTTTAATAGCCGGATTACGCTCATCGTAAATATGTGATACTAACCCAGAATCACGATCGAGGCCTAAGGTAAGTTGGGTAAGATCGTTCGAACCAATCGAAAAGCCATCAAAAATTTTAATAAACTCTTCAGCCAAAATAACGTTCGATGGAATTTCACACATCATGTATACCTCTAAATCATGCTCGTGCTGTTTTAATCCAAATTCGGCCATAGTGGCCAATACTTTGCGGCCTTCTTCGGGAGTGCGGCAAAACGGTATCATCACTTTCATATTGGTTAAACCCATCTCTAGCCGCACTTTATTCATGGCTCGACATTCTAAAGCAAAGGCAGCTTTGTATTCGGTGGAATAATAGCGTGACGCTCCGCGCCAACCAATCATTGGGTTTTCTTCGTGAGGTTCAAATTGCCGACCACCAATTAAATTGGCGTATTCGTTGGATTTGAAATCCGATAACCGTACAATCACCTGGTTAGGATAATACGCCGCGGCAATTCGACCAACGCCAAGAGCTAATTGATCCACAAAATAATCGGCTTTGTTGATATAGCCACTGGTGAGTTCGGTAATTTCGGCAGCGGCTTTAGCATCGGTGAGTTGATCAAAATGCAGCAAGGCTAATGGATGTACTTTGATGGCATTGAGAATAATCATTTCTAAACGAGCTAAACCAACGCCACGGTTTGGAATCATGCAAAAATCAAAGGCTCGTGATGGATCACCAACAATCTGTAAAATATCAGTGGCGGGATTGGTCAGTGCGCCGAGATCAGTTTTTTTCACTTCAAACGGTACATCGCCTTCATACACGTAGCCACGTTCACCTTCGGCACATGACACTGTTACTGCTTGTCCGGTGTGCAATGTAGTGGTAGCCGTTTTACTACCTACCACACACGGTGTACCTAGTTCACGTGATACAATAGCCGCGTGCGACGTGCGACCACCAGAGTTGGTGACAATAGCCGAAGCAATTTTCATGATTGGTTCCCAATCAGGATCGGTAATTTCAGTAACTAATACCTCACCAGCTTTAAAATCGTGAATATGACTGGCATCTTTTAACACCCGTACCTTGCCCTGGCCAATTTTTGAACCAACTGATACGCCTTCAACTACTACCTTGCCTGTACCTTTGATCAAATACTCTTCTAAGACTTTTTTGTCTGACTGCGAGTGGACAGTTTCCGGACGAGCTTGCACAATGTACAAACGATGATTCAAACCATCTTTGGCCCATTCAATATCCATTGGTTTGCCATAGTGCTGTTCAATCAAACAAGCCCAATAGGCCAGCTGCAATACTTCGTCGTCGGTTAATACAAATTTTTTACGATCCTCTTCGGCTACTGGTACTTCATTGACTGGATTATTACCTTCGATACTGTACACCATTTTCATTTCTTTATGACCGCGGCTTTTACCAACAATTGGACGATATTTAAAATTGAGTGATTCATCAGTGACTGTTACCCCATCTAACAAGGTGGGCTTAAATACATAGTATTCATCGGGTTCCACTTTTCCTTGCACAACCATTTCACCTAAACCATAGGCCGCGTTGATGACTACGGCATTTTGAAAACCAGATTCGGTATCAATCGAAAACATTACGCCAGAGCCAGCTTCATCGGATCGCACCATTTTTTGCACACCCACCGATAACGATACATTAAAATGATCATAGCCTTTGTCGGCCCGATACGAAATAGCTCGGTTAGTAAACAACGAAGCCATACAACGTTTGGTGGCTTCAATAACATCATGTGGACCGCGAATATTTAAAAAAGTTTCTTGCTGGCCGGCAAATGAGGCATCTGGTAAATCTTCGGCTGTGGCTGAACTACGCACCGCCACATCAATTTCGCTACCACCTTCAAGATCACTCAACTGCTGATAGGCTTGCTCAATGACGTCTTTTAAGGCCTGGGGTAGTTCGGCTTCTAAAATAGTTTCACGCACCCGATGACCATGCTCTTGGAGATTTTTTAAATCATGGGTATTGAGTGTTTTAAGAATATCTCGAATTTTTTCTTTAACACCGGTAATTTTTAAAAAATCATTGTACGCTTGGGCAGTAATAGCAAAGCCGTTCGGTACTACTACCCCCTGTTTGGCCATGTGTTGATACATTTCACCCAAGGAGGCATTTTTACCACCAACCAGTGGCACATCAGCGATGGTGAGTTCTTTAAACCATAAAATATGAGCGGTTTTCTTATCGGTAGCCATGGCGAAAGCGTTAATAATTATAGAAAAAGTACCCGCGTATTGTACTAGGGCTAGGTTAGTTTGGCAACTGTTTGTCACAGTTTACTAGTTGGTACGTTGTAATAGTCAACGATTAATTTATCATTTTTATTAACTCGTATGACTATACTCAATTGGCTAAAATCTTCATCCACATTGTTTGTGTTAGGTATCATGTTTGCACCCGCCATTGCCCAAGCCGATTCTTTATCAACTTGGACAGAGTTAACCGGAGAAACAGCCGAGCAACATGCTGGCAAAGTAGTGATACTGGGAGACATTAATGCTGATGGCTATGATGATTTTGCCATTGCTGCCCCATATGATGATACCGCCGGTACTGACGCCGGTGCAGTGTATTTGTATTATGGTGATGCAACGGCTATTACTAGTGGTAGTGTGGCTTCCGCCATTAAAATTACCGGCGAGGCGGCGGGTGATTATCTAGGTCTTAGCCTAGCGGGCTTAGGTGATGTGAATAATGATGGCTATGATGATTTTGCTATTGGTGCACCATACAACGATGCCGCCGGAACAGATGCCGGAGCAATCTACCTTTTGTATGGCAAAGCCCTACCCTACAGATCAGCCAACTTAGGCATACGTCGAAAAATTACCGGCGAAGCCAGCGGTGACGGTTTGGGAAGAGGACTGGTGGGCGCCGGTGATGTGAATGGTGATGGTTATAGCGATATCCTAACAAGCGCACCATCGAATGACGACGGTGGCACGAGTGCCGGAGCGGCTTATATTATCTATGGTCATTGTATGCGCATTAAGGCTGGAAGCATCAGTCGCTTTCGAGAATTTACGGGTGCTGCCGAAATTGACCTGGTAAGTGCAGTTGGATCGGCCGGCGATGTCAATGGAGATGGTTTTGATGATATTTTAATTGGGGCGAGTGGAGCAAGTGGTGCCAGTGATGCGGGAGCGGCCTATTTGTTATACGGCCGACCAGCCAAACTGCCATCAAGTAGTTTAAGTAGTGCAGTTACTTTTTCCGGAGTGAGCTATCTGAGTAGTACCGGTCATGTTGTCACAGGGGTAGGTGACCTCAATGCCGACGGGTACGACGATTTTATCATCTCCGCGTATGCTGCAGAATCTACCGGTTTATCGAACAATGGTGAGGTTTTCCTTTTTTATGGACAAGGGACTGATTTTACTTCCCAGCCAACCACGAACGGGGTAGTTTTTACCGGCGTCAGTAGCGACGATTTCGCTGGCCAAACTCTAGCCGCTGTAGGTGATGTTAATGCCGATGGTTATGATGATTTCATGATCGGCGCGCCGAATACAGACACGGCAGGCAGTAATGCTGGCAGTACATATCTTATTTATGGTCAAGCTAGTGCACTCAGCTCTAGTAGCTTATCCACTTGGACTGAATATACCGGAGAAAATGCTGGTGATGGTGCGGGCTATAGTATCACTGGTAATGGCGACATTAATGGCGACGGCACCCCTGATGTTTTGATCGGATCAGATCAAAATGATGATGGCGGTTCTGGCGCCGGAGCAGTATATTTGTATTACTTTTAGATGACTCGGCGATCACTCATCAGTTCGCAGTGACTGGGTTAGTGTATCTATCTGGTTGTGTAATGTATAATTTCAGCTAGTTCTGATTATTGAATAATAACAAAAACATGCCAGTGAAGCGTCGGTATCGTTGGTTATGCTTAGTCATTGTGCTACTGGCAACAGTATTACGCTTTACACAACTTGGCCACGAAAGTTTATGGACCGATGAAGGTTATACTGCCATATTATTACGAAGACACTCAATCGTAGAATTGATTAATGGCGGAGCGTTAGATAGAGCCAATCCACCATTATTTTATGTGGTAACCAAACTGGTGACCAGCCTACTTGGGATGGGAGAATTTCAACTACGGTTGGTTTCGGCCCTGAGCGGCATTGGCACAGTAGTCGTAACGGGTTATTTAGCTTGGAAAATGACGCGTCGCGTAGGGATTGGTATGTACAGCGCCATATGGACTGCGACCTCATGGTATCTAGTATCTTATAGCCAAGAAGCCAGAAGTTATTCTCTGCTGATAGTATTAACTGTTTTGTTTGTAGCGTGTTTGTATGAACGACGCAACCGATTTATGACCGGTTTAATTGGTATCTTGGCGATCTATACCCATTACTCCTTTATTGCAGTGCTATTAGCCTGCAGCGTGTGGTTGTTGGTCATACATTGGCGGCAGTGGAAAACGTTATTTGCAGCGGCACTGCCTATCCTTATTACAGTAGTCGGATTTATGTATTGGTTTGGGATTTCAGTCTATCCCACATTAATTAGTTCAAACACCAATCGCTTGTGGCAACCAAATATTACTTGGAGCAGTTTTTCGTTATTCATAAACAAGCTATTATTTATTCCCACTACTGCGACTGTTGTAATGACCGTTGCTACGCTAACGATACTTGGGGGTCTGGTAGTTGGTAGTGTCTGGCTCCATCAGCGCAGTGAAGCAACGGTTCGAAGTAATCTGTATTTACTCTGGTTGATCATTATTGCACCATTCGTTTGTTTTATTGCCCAAGGGATTTGGCTGGATCGTTACATGTTACTAGTGTTGCCGTTTATCTATATTCTGATCTGCTGGTTAATTTGGCCGTGGCCCTGGTTACGTGGATTATTATGTCTGGCAGTACTCATTAGTTCAATTGGTTGGTATGGCGGCTATTTTAGTAGCTTACAAAAAGAAGATTGGAAAGGAGCTACAGCCGCTGTGGCTAGAATAGATGATGGCACAGGGAAAATTTATATTAGCAAGAGCTATAATCAGTATGCTTGGCGGTATTATTATCAGGGAGCAACCAATGCTAAGTTTCCAACCGCACCAACTGCTGAAGACGTAGAAAAAAATATGACAAACGCCCCCTGGGTAGTCATTGTGTACCATGAATCAACCGATATCAATAACATCCTGATTCATTCAGCTGAACGCGTGTTTGGTAAAGGTACTGTACAGCATCTGTCCAATATTGATATTTACACCTACCATTGACAACGGCATAAAGAATACTCAACCTATTATTGAGTTTAAAAATCTACTTTTGTTTTCTTCCTAACACTGTATGTAACTTGACCAAATTAATACCTTGTGATCGACCAACAGGATGGCCAGTCACAACGACTATTTTATTATTCGGTTGTACTAGCCGACGCTGTTTTACCAACTGAACTGATTTCAATAATAATTCATCAAGGGTTTTACATGGTGGTACAAAATACCCTTGCGCTCCCCAAATAAGAGCGAGTTGTCGCAGAGTAGCGCGATTATTCGTAAGTACAATAAGAGGCAGTTCGGGACGATGGCGAGCAATTAAACGGGCGGCTTGGCCAGATAATGAATTCACTACTATGGCTTTGACCTGTTCTTGATGAGCTAAATCATCAGCCACAAACGAAATTGAATCTGGGATGGTTTGATGAGCTAACTTCAAGTAATGCAGCGGAACGTCATCATATTTGGAACGTTCGGTTTGTTTCACAATATCAGCCATCATCTGCACTGCCTCGACTGGATATTTACCAAAAGCAGTTTCGCCAGATAACATCACAGCATCGGTATGATCAATTACCGCATTGGCCACATCGGATACTTCAGCTCGGGTTGGACGAGCATTTATCACCATCGATTCGAGCATCTGGGTTGCCACAATCACTGGTTTACCGGCCCGTAAACATTGCTGGATCATCTCTTTTTGCACTAATGGAACAGTGGCTGGGCGGATTTCAATACCTAAATCACCACGGGCTACCATAATACCATCGGCTGCTGCCAAAATTTCTGTAAAATTATCTAGGGCTTCTTTACGTTCAATTTTGGCAATTATTTTTGCTGGGTGCCGACCAATTAATTTTCGCAGCAGGCGCACATTACTAGCATCTTTCACAAAAGATAAAGCCACGTAATCGATGCCCTGACGCAGACCAAAGATTAAATCTTGTTTATCTTTTTTGGTGATGACATCAGCTTGAATTGTTACTCCGGGCAAATTAATACCTTTATGTGAAAACACCATGCCAGATTTGATCACTTCACCATAAATACAACGATCTTTAATGCGACTAACTTTCACATCAATCAAACCATCATTGATCAAAATATGACGGCCAACTTTCACAAAGCGATACAGTTGATCGTACCCTAATGGTACAATTTTTTGTTGACCAGTAATGAGCAATTTATAGTTGACTAACTGTTCGGGCACAAATACCACCGTCTCGCCGCGCCGTAAATCAATCCCATCATGATGCACCTCTCCAATACGAATACGAGGACCTTGCAAATCTTGCATAATCGCCATTGGCCGATTGGCCTGCTGACTAGCTAATCGAATATTATTAATCAGTAGGCGATGATTGCTGTATTTGCCATGCGAAAAATTCAATCGGGCTACATCCATGCCAGCTCGAATCATTTTGGCAAGGGTTGCTTTACTTTCTGACGCTGGCCCAATGGTACAAACAATTTTAGTCCGTTTTGACATAGTTATCACTCTGATCGCTTTAGATAAACACTAAAAGCCTGATCAAATTGCTCAAATTCATCAGGCGCTGTTTTCAAATACGCATATACTTTTGCGATATTAATATCAGCGTATTCGTGAATCATTTTATTACGAAACTTACCCATGCCACTCGAACGCTGCGCTAAGCTAGCTGGTATCACATTGTGTTGCTTGAGTAAGGTAATAACATCTTCGTATGTTTCTGGAGATGCTTTGAAATCTTCCGTTAAAATATGTGCTCCGATATCAAGCACTGCTTCAATAGCAATGGTGAGATAATGCAAGGCCGACCCAACGGTTATTTCATCACTAGTGAGTTTGTTTAACGGATATTCTCGCAACCGTTTTAATACCCGGATCGCTTGTTGCAGTTTGGCCTTTTTTTCAATGATAGATTCGTGATCGATGGTCATACAAAGGCAGCTTGTTTTATTTCACGCAAATGACGAGTATCCTCATACGCGTGTAAAATCTTAGTTTTTAACAACGCTGTTTCGTGTGGTAAATGATCAAGAATTGGTAGGCCGCGTAGCACTGCCCGATGTGCTAATAATGGCGAAGCTGTTTCAATATTAACGATATCAATATTATCGGTGTGCAGAGCTTGAGATAAATCAACAAATAACATTGACTCGCCTTTTTCCTGATCAATATCTGATCGAAACAAAACAGCGATATCAATATCGGATAGCGCCCCAGCCGTACCGCGCGCCTGTGAACCAAATAAATAAGCCTGGCGCACGGGATGATGGACAATAATCTCTTTGAGATGATTTAAAACTATTGGCTGCATATCTTAATGACAGTATAGCACAATTACAAATTCGGCCGAACTGATTTGCTGATGATAATAACAATCAATCCTCACCTTTTCTGGACGACGTTCGCGCCGCCTACCTGGTTCAACCATAGTGACTGGGTTATTTGTTTACTCGTTCCACATAATCACCCGTACTCGTGTTAATACGCACCGTATCGCCTTCGCGGATAAATAATGGCACATTCACTAAATGGCCAGTTTCTACTTTTACTTGTTTGGTGACGTTCGCAGCTGAATCGCCTTTTACTCCGGGAGGCGCTTCGATTACTTGTAACTCTACTTTGGGGGGTAATAATACCGCTACTGGATTACCATTAAATTTTAATAAGTCAACATCACTACCTTCTTTAACATAATTGCCAATATCTCCGATTTGATCTAAGGCAAAGCCAAATTGTTCAAAGGTGGCGTTATCCATAAAATTAAAATTATCGCCATCGCGATACATAAAATTGGCTTGACCTCGTTGTAAATCGGCCTCGGCTACTTTATCACCCGGCTTGAAGGTTTTTTCTAACACCTGCCCAGTAATTAAATTGCGTAACTTGGTGCGCATCACCGGTTTACGCTGGGCAGTGCGCATAAAATCGGCCCATAGTACTTGATAAGGTTGAGCATCAATATCAATGGCTACACCTACTCGAATATCCTTTAAACTTGATAAGGTGGTCATGGCTTAGCGGCGAGTATATGGGATTAAAGCCATAAACCGAGCGCGCTTAACAGCTTGAGCTAATTTGCGTTGCAATTTAGCATTTACTCCTAAACGTTGCCCTGAAAAAATTTTAGCGTAGTTAGAAATCACGCGACGAAGTAATTCGAGATTTTTATAATCAATATCTTCAATCGTGATATTGAGTGGTTCCGTATGACGCGCCCCGCGTTTACGAGGACCATGATGAGTCGGTGCTGGCATAAAATACTATAAAGATTAATTAAAATGGAATGTCTTCAACGGTAATTTCATCACTCGGGGCATTGACTACTGGTTCTGGAGCGGTCGTGACGTTAGTGTTTGAGGCAGCGCCGCTATGTTTACTATCAAGCATAATCATGTTATCGGCCACTACTTCGGTGCGATACTTTTTTACACCTTGCTGATCCTGCCAGGAACGGGTTTCCATCCGACCTTCCACATACAAGCGCATACCTTTTTTAACATACTGTTGAATAATTTCAGCCAATTTGCGCCAAGCGACAATGTTATGAAACTCGGCTTTTTCTTGGCGCTGGCCAGCTTGATCAGTCCATTGTCGGTTGGTGGCCAATGAAAATGTCGCCACAGTTTGACCCGAAGGAATAGTTCGAACTTCGGGATCTTTGGTCACTCGACCAATAATCATAACTTTATTGAGATCCATAGAGGCTGGCTGATTATAATTTAGCTTCTAAATCAGTGTCGTCTAAAATGGCATCCAACTTTTTATCCAATTCTTCCAAGGACACTTTTGGATCAACCGTTGGCTTGGTAACATATTCAATATCTTCAACAATTTTTACTTTTTCAACTACTGATGGCTGTTTTCCTTGAGCTATCTTTTCTTCCCAAGCAATGTGTTGTTGCTTACGACGATCAGCTAATTCCTGTAACTGTTCTGGGGTTTTCAGGCTAGTTGAAATAATAAGATGGCGTAAAATTTCTGGATCAAGTTTCAGTTGAGCATTGAGTTGTTGTACCGCCGTACTGGGAGCATCAAATTCAAATACCAAATAATGCCCGGCCGTTTGCTGATTAATGGGATAGGCTAAGCGGCGCCGACCCATATCTTCTTGAAAAGTAACGGTTGCTTCTGTAGTGCTTAATAACTGCACCAACCGATCTTTCACCATCGGCACAGCTGCCTCGTCCATTGAACCAGGCACTAGGCACATCATTTCATAATGTCGTTGCATGTATCGTCTCCTTCAGTGCTACCCGTTGCCGCCGCGAGACTCGGCTTCAACTTGGATATAAAGAGTAGCAGCATTAATTGTTTAGGCTGCGCTAGTGTAGCAAAGGCTTGCGACAGCGTCAAGGCTATGATATACCTTTAGAGTATGTCTGAACCGGTGCTTGCTCTGCTGGTGCCTTGTTTAAACGAGGAAAAAACCATCGCTAAAGTTATTGGTGATTTTAAAGCACAACTGCCTACTGTGCGGGTGTTTGTATACGATAATGGTTCAACCGATGCTACTATCGCCGTGGCCGAACAGGCTGGTGCCATCGTTCGCAAAGAACCGCATAAAGGTAAGGGTAATGTTATTCGCAGCATGTTTGAAGAAATTGAAGCTGATATTTATATCATGGTGGATGGTGATGACACCTATCCAGCCGACGAGATTCATACCTTACTTGAACCGGTGCTGCTGGGCGAAGCTGACATGATGGTGGGAAACCGCTTAGCCAAGGCTGACCGAGAAAACTTTAGTTGGCTGCATCATTTTGGTAATCATCTATTATTACGCATTCTGAACCTATTATTTGGTGCTGATTTTAAAGACATGCTATCAGGGTATCGGGTGATGAATCGAGAGTTTGTTAAAAATATTCCACTGCTGGCTCAAGAATTTGAAGTAGAAACAGAAATGACTATTCAAGCTTTGGAACGCAAATACATTGTGCTGGAACGAGCCATCACTTATCGGGCACGCCCAGTCGGTAGTATTTCAAAAGTGCGTACGTTTCGTGATGGTTATAAAATTTTACTGACTATTTTTTGGATTTTACGTGATTATCGGCCAATGACATTCTTTCCATTACTATCGCTGGTGTTTTTTATACCGGGTTTAATTGGCGGTATTAGTGTCACTGTAGAATTTTTTCAGACCGGTTTAGTGCTGCGTCTGCCTACGACCATTTTATCAATTGGTTTAATTTTGGTGGCCTTATCGGTGTTTCAAACTGGTTTTATTATCAGCACAATCAATCGACGCTTTAGCGAGCTTGATATTGTGTTGAAAAAACGAAGCGGTCACAAGTGACTATGCGGGTTTGTATAGTAACGCCCTTTTTGAACGAATACCCCAATGCCATGGCCAGTGCCGAAAAAATGGCTCAGGCCTTAAGTCAAGTGCACCAGGTTACTGTATACACGAGTTGTACCTATCAAGCCGCTCGGCACGAACAATTAGAACAAGTTACTATCGAACGCTTACCAGCTTGGTATATTCCTGAACCGGCTAATTATGTGTTTACTCGTGGTTTGGTACGCTCTTTATGGCGCCGACGTGATGATTTCGACATCTATATTATCAATAAGTACATGTGGCCGATGGCCTGGACAATTATTCCTTTAAAATTATGGGGCAAAAAAGTGATTGTTACCACTGATGCCTTTCAGGGTTTTGATTGGTGGTCGTGGTCACGTTTGGTGAATGCGGTGATGTGGTTGTATGCGCACACCATTGGTACAATTATTTTACACTTGGCTAATCAGGTGGTGCTATACCATGAAGGGTTAGAAGCCCGGGCTCGGGCTTTAGGCCTGCGTTACCAAGTGATTCATAATGGGATTGATCCTAGTCAATTTTTACAAGCCCAACCAGCTACCGATATCATCAAACAACCTGATGAAGTAGTGATTACCTACATTGGTCGACTGGATCGCATTAAGGGGTATCTCGATGTACTAACTGTAGCGCAACGAGTATGTCGTCAATCAACAACCATTCGTTTTTTGATCGTGGGTAATACGGCTGGTCGCGCCGCCATTGTGCAACAGTATCAATCCGATCGCATCCAGTTTACTGGCGTGCGTCAAGATATTCCAAATATTTTAGCAGCCAGTGATATTGTAGTATTGCCAACCTACGGTGATGGTTTGCCTAATGTGATCATGGAAGCCATGGCAGCTGGCCGGCCGTGTATTGCCAGTAATATTAACGGCCTACCGTATTTAATTGATCATGAACGTACTGGTTTATTACTCGAACCAGGCGATCTTAATTTACTGGAACACCACATTATGCGCCTAGTTGAACAACCGGCCTTGCGGCAGCAGTATGGCCAAGCTGGACGTGAAAAAATTCTTGAACAGTTCAATTGGCAAAAACTGGTTAAACAGTATACACTACTGTTTACTAGCCTATAATTTTGTTATGTATGTTTGATGCCATTCAACCCTATATTAGCAGCTACATTTGGCTCGATCGACGTTTATTGCAACGAGTATTAGCCCAGGCCAATGGCAAAGTACTTGATGTTGGCTGTGGCAACAAACGTTTACAGCAATATTTACCAGCCCAGTGCGAATATATTGGCATCGATTTTAATCCATTAGCTGATCAGCACCTTGATATTAGTACAGAACGTTATCCGTTTGCCGATGATACTTTTGATTTTGTTATTTGCAACGCGGTATTGGAACATGTGGCTGATGAACGCTTTGTGTTGCAAGAAATCTATCGGGTGTTAAAACCAGGTGGTAAATTATATGTCAGCATTCCATTTCTACAACCGTATCATCCTGACCCCGAAGATTATCGTCGTTTTACCACGGTTGGATTAGGACACGTACTACAACGCCATGGCTTTACGTTAATTGAACCGCTCGGAATTTATGGCACTATGCTGACCATTGAATATTTAACCTTTGCCGAGTTTGGCAAAATGTTGAAGCGTAAACACAATTGGTTTAATCCGGCGCGCTGGCTACATATTGGTGCTCTAGGCATAGTGTATGTGATTTGTAAAATTGGTAATATTGTGTTTCGACCACTAGAGCGCAACGACGATTATGTTTCGCCAGGTGCCAGCTACTTGTGTCGCAAATGAAAGTATTCCATTTGATTACTGGGTTAACGATTGGTGGAGCAGAAAAAATGCTCTTGCTGACCCTGCCGAAATTAGCTGAACAGCAAATGGTGTGCAGTATTATTCCCCGCCAAAAAATTGGTGAGGAGTTGGAAGCGTTAGGGACAGCGGTGCATTATTTAAATTTACGGTCTCTATTCGATATTCGGGCACCCTACAAATTATGGCGTTTGCTCCGGCGAGAGCGTCCAGATATTCTAGTCACCTATTTACTGCACGCTGATATTATGGGCCGTATTATTGGTCGACTAGCTAGTGTACCGGTGATTGTATCGTCGCTGCGCTGTGCTCATAAAGATAAACCGTGGTTAGTAAAATTATCTCGTTGGACAGTCCCATTAGCTCACCACTTTGTAGCTGTATCAAGTTCAGTACAGCGGTGGGCTGAACAACAATTACGGGTGCCAGCTGATAAAATTACCGTCATTCATAATGGTTTAGTAGTACCAACATTGCCTACAAACGTAATGAAACAACAATTGAAACAGCGGCTACAGTTGCCAGCCGATCATGACATCGTTACCTATGTGGGCAGATTAGATCCGCAAAAAGGTTTGGAATACTTGCTGACTGCTCTAGCCCTATTACCAGAAACTATCCATCAACAATTGACTGTGCTACTGGTTGGTGATGGCCCCAGCCGGGCTAGTTTACAACAACAAGCCAACAATGTCGGCCTGGGGAGCTTGGTACATTTTTTAGGTTTTCGCCGCGATGTCACTGATTTGTTGGCAGTGACTGACATTTTTGTATCACCTACCATGTTTGAAGGCATCTCCAATGCCATTATGGAAGCGATGAGTTTGGCTAAACCAGTGATTACCACCGATATACCAGAAAACAGAGAATTGATTGACTCGAATCAAAATGGTATACTAGTCCAGGTTTGTAATAGCACTGCCCTAGCCCAACATATTGAAAGCTTACTGCAGCATCCCATTGAACGTGATCGCCTGGGCCAAAATGCCAGAGCAACTATGCTTCGTCAATTCTCACTTGAATATACCCTAGAACGCTTAAATCAGTTGTTCCGCGAACTCTATGTGCGGCATCGCCGGTAAAGTATATTTTGATCCTGGGTACCGGTTAGCCGACCAGGAAATTGACCAGATGCTTAACCAAATTAAGCATCGTGGCCCAGATGATTTTGGTATTGAATGTTTTGGCCAAGCTGGTTTAGGACAACGCCGGTTAGCGATTATTGATGTATCACCGGCTGGCCATAATCCGATGACGAACGAGGATGGCACCGTATGGATCACCTTCAACGGTGAGATTTATAATTACCTCGATTTCCGTGACGATCTCATTAAACGTGGTCACCGCTTTACCTCGAAAACTGACACCGAAGTAATCATACACTTATATGAAGAGTATGGGGAAGATTGCGTTAAAAAGTTACGGGGCATGTTTGCTTTTGCCATTTGGGATGTGACACAAAAAAAATTGTTGCTGGCTCGTGATCGCGTAGGCAAAAAACCACTGAAATACTATATCGATGACAAACACATCGCCTTTGCTTCGGAATTGAAAGCGATCTTGGCTGACCCGGCCATTCCGCGGATTATTGATGAGGTGGCTATTCATCACTACCTAACATTACAATATGTGCAACATCCAGCGACTGGTTTTAAAGGTATTCAAAAATTACCGCCGGGTCACTATTTAACCATGCAACATGGTCGAGTAGAAATAAAACGATATTGGAATTTAGATTACAGTCATAAACTCAATCTATCAGAGGCCGATTGGTGCGAACGCATTATTGCTAAACTGGATGAAGCCACTCGGATTCGATTAATGAGTGATGTGCCATTAGGAGCTTTTTTAAGCGGTGGCATCGATTCCAGTGCCGTCGTAGCGATGATGGCGCGTCATTCTGACCAGCCAGTCAAAACTTTCTCTATTGGTTTTAATGAAGCCTCGCACGATGAAACGCGTTATGCCCGAATGATTGCCCAACAGTTTGCCACTAACCATATTGAATTTACGGTTGAGCCAAAGGCGGTCGAATTATTTCCTACTTTAGCCTGGCACTTTGAGGAACCGTTCGCTGATCCATCGGCCATACCAACGTACTATGTAGCCAAACTCACTCGCCAACATGTCACGGTAGCATTGAATGGCGATGGTGGTGATGAAAACTTTGCTGGTTACGGCCGCTATAATTATCATTTGATGGGCAAAAAATATGCCATGATACCAAGCTGGTTACGCCAAGGACTACTAGTGCCAGGAGCTGATTTGGCTAAGCATCTTATTAAAACTACTTTTTTTGATCGGGCCGCCCGCTTTGCTCATTCCTTAGCGGATGCGCCGGAACATCGCTACTATAATTACATTTGTTATTTTACTACCGAAGAGAAGGAATCTATTTACACTAAAAACTTTGCCGAAAGAATGCGCCAACATGACAGCGCCCAAATTTTATCCGATTTAGCCATGGCCTCTGGCAGTAATGATTATTTAGATAAAATCTTATACACCGATATCAATTCATACCTACCCAATGCCTTAATGGCCAAAGTAGATATTGCCGCCATGGCTAATTCCTTAGAAGGACGCTCTCCGTTATTGGATCATGAATTATTGGAACTGACCGCCCAAATACCATCATTGTTAAAAATTAAGAACGGGGAAACCAAATACATCTTCAAAAAAGCGCTGGAACCAATGTTACCGAGAGAAATTTTGTATCGTCCTAAAATGGGTTTTGGGGTTCCTTTAGTCCATTGGTTTCGAGGTGAATTAAAAGACTACATGTACGATACCATTTTAGATGGTAAACTACTGCAACAGGGCTGGTTTGACCGTAACCGTGTCAAGCAGCTATTAGATACCCATGCTACTACCGACCGTGATTACGCTAACCATATTTGGTCACTAATCATGTTAGAGCACTGGTTACGTACCTGGTTTTAATTAATTATCAAGCAGCTACTAATTATGTGGGGCGATAAAACACATCCGCAAATCTGGGAATGGGATTATCTGGGCATGAAACCGCTACTGCGGGAAATAACCCAATTTACTCATAGCTTGCCAGGTTCGTACCGGCTACTAGATTTAGGTTGCGGCTCAAAGCCTTACCGATCCTTATTTAAGGGCGCTACCGAATACATTGGGTTAGACATTGTTCCCGGACCCCAGGTGGATATTGTGGGCGAAGCTTGGCATCTACCTTTTCCCGATGCTAGTTTTGATGTGTTAATCACTACTCAAGTATTTGAACACACCATGAAACTTACCGAAACCATGGCGGAAATCCGCCGAGTGGTAAAACCCGGTGGTTACATTTTTATTTCTGCTCCCTTCGCCTTTCAGGAACATGGTGCACCCTACGATTACTGGCGCTTCACGCAGTTTGGTTTACGCACCTTAGCCGGAGATCTACAGATAGATCGAATTGTGCCACTGCAAGGTTTTTTCCTCACCCAACGGCGCTTACTGAATGCATTTTTGATTAATCATGGCCCACGTCCGTTCTTTGAATATCTACTTATCCCGATTGTGCTATGGAATAACTGTAGTGCTCTAATCTTGGATTGGTTATACCGTGTTATTATTCTTGGCTTCATTCCAGGTGTATTGAAATTAATACTGCGCCGACCGTTAAAAACCTATCACGAACATTACCGGCGGGAATACTGGGCCTTACCAGAAAATTACTGCATGGTAATACGCAACCAACATGCATCAAACGGATAAAACTCATCCCCACATCTGGCAGTGGGATTACCTGGGCATGAAGCCCTTACTGCGTGAATTGAAACACTTCGCGGCCACATTACCGAAACAATACACCCTGCTTGATCTTGGTTGTGGCACTAAGCCCTACCGCAGTGTATTTACGGGCGCTACTACCTATACCGGACTAGATATTGTTCCTGGGGCACAGGTGGATATTGTGGGTGAAGCCTGGAATTTGCCATTTCCCGATGCTAGTTTCGATGTATTGATTTCAACTCAAGTGTTAGAACACACCCGCGATCTTGATTCTACTATTAAAGAGATCCAACGCGTTGTTAAACCGGGTGGTTACATTTTTATTTCGGCTCCGTTTGCTTTTGTAGAACACGGTCAACCCTATGACTACTGGCGCTTTACTCAATTTGGATTGCGCCACTTATTGCGCAACTTTACGATCGTTTCGATCACTGGATTATCAGGTTACATCAATACGCTGTGTCGGTTATTGAATACCTTGCTACAATATTTCCCCTATTCTTGGATTATTTTGGCACCCACTTTTATGTTCTTTAATGTGTTCGCTTTGGCAGTTGATGCTCTCGTGGCTACACTAGCCCGCCTATTTAAAAATTCACTATTAATTTCTCAAGGCTATCATAATGCCTATTTGGGCATGCCGGAAGACTATTGTGTGGTGCTGCGCAACACTATGCCTGCACCAGACGCTCAAACTCCGGTAACCAACGCTTAATATCGTGTTGGGCTTGGGCATAGGTGTGGCAATGATCACTGCACTGCTGCCAGAGAGCTGTATCCGTGACTAACTGTTGGACCTGTTCAACCAGCTGTTCGCTACTATCACTCGCCACTGCGCCTAAATTATGCGTGGTAATGATACCATCTGGATTCACGCGCCACGATACGATGGGTGTACCATTTTTGGTAGCTTGAATAAAGGTATTCGGAAAACCCTCCATAGTAGAAGTATTAACCAATAATAATGTTCGGCTAAAATAATCATCAATCTGGGTAAAAGGAACTTGTTCAAGTACAGTTAAATTAGAAAATGTGCGGGCTCGTGTTAACACTGTTTGATAAAATGCTACATCATTTCCCGCTGGCATAATCATCGTAAACGATTGCTGCGGTAATTGCTCCGCTAAATTGATAAATAATTCCGGCTGTTTCCACTGTTCAGCCCGACCTACCCACAAAATGCCTTTCCGTAGGCTACGTGGCAACACCGTAGCTGGAATAGGATATACGGTTGGAAACACTGTACTAGCTTTTCCGTAAGTCTGATGTAGCATCGCTTGCTGTTCATGGTTCTGTGTTAATACCACACTGGCGTGACGCAGACCCCAAATAGCCAGTTTACCCAGCCAGCCATACTTTTGTTTATAACTACCATTCACATCCCAGTCATGTGCCACCATATACACAAACCGTTTGCCTAACAGTTTACAAAAAAATGTCAGCATACCCGTTTCTGGGCCTAGCGCTCGCTGTACTACAGTTCTGCCTGGTAGCTTAGCCAGGTAGTAAAACATCCTGCCTATCGCCATGCTTTTAGTCCAGATACTGTTCTGCCGATTCAACGGTAATACTTTATAAACCTGCACTCCATCTATTACAGATTGGCTGTATGGTTTAGTCCCAGCCGTAATTAATGCAACAGACTTGCCGGTTTTAGCTAGTTGGGTTGCTAGTTGATAAATTTGCACTTCTGCTCCACCAAATACAATCTGACTGGCAGGATTAAAGATACCGTAGGCAAAATATCCAAAAAAAATAATGCTACCGTTTGACATGCGTTTTTAAATGGGTTTTAACATCGTTGAGTAACTCCAATAATCCAATAGCTGATGCAATAAAAATCAGACTATAAAACGGCACCGCATAGCGGGGTACTCCATTAAGAGGTAAGTGAATTACCACCATGTAGAGTAGCAAGCTTCCCGTTACGATAAAAAACAATCGGGCCTGTTTCCAGCGCAGCACACCCAGTGCGGCCAAGGTTAACAGCAGTAGATGGCCACAAAATGCAATAATGACCAGCGCCGATAATAACAGCTGGCTCGGTGTGAAGGCGCCGGCATGAATTAAAAATTGTAACCCTTCTGGTTGAAAAAAAATCTTTAATGGTTTTTTGATCCAAATGCCAGCCACGCCAATTGGATCCGCTGTAATATTCTCCAGTGCTCGTTGAGTCATCGCTGCATCATGATCGAACATATTGGGAGTAGCTGCTTGATATTCGGATAATGGCCAGAGATATCCCTGCCAATCACCATCCCACGGAATATAACTACCCGTCCAGTAAATTTCACCCCCACCGGTGCGCCCCATAATAAAGTGATCCAAGACAATATAATTACGTGCAAACCACGGCGCTAAGGGTACCATAAATAGTAGACCAAAACCAGCTAAACCGATCAAAGTTCTTTTAGAATCACGCCATAGCCACCATATAACTATCACTACAACTACCGGAAACAATAACGCGACGAAACGCGTTAAGGTAGTTAAGCCCAAAATGAACCCGCCAAGCATAAGTAGTTGAACCGAGCGTCGCTGCAGAGCTTCTAACCAGCACCAGGTGAATATAATAATCAAAAAAGCAAAAAATGTTTCTGTTAGAATTTCACCGCTAGCTACCACCACACCAGGATAAAAACCAAATAATAGAGCCGCTATAACGCCAACAGCAGTGCGCCCAATAAAACGCTGGGCAATGATTACAATTATTACCCCAGTTACAGCCGACAACACTACTTGAACAATTTGGACGGCCAGTAAACTATGGCCAAAGATACTATAAATTGGTGCTAGCAACAGTACAGAATAACCTGGCTCGCGTAAGGCATCGGGGATCCCAGGAGTATATGATAACCCTAAACCTTGCACAAAATTCCAAGCCTCCGCATCATACACCGCCGAATCGAACCACTGCAGTGGTGGCTGGACGATGGCCAAGTACAACCCTTGGACAATAACAATGGCTGCAAAGACTAGGAAATAAATTTTATATTTTAGCGCCACGGCGGTAAACATACTGCAGTATATGGTACAAAATTGGCGCTGATAAAATAATAATCAAGGGCATCACTGGTACATTATACCGTGGTACTGGATTCAGTGGCAGGTACAGTAGCAACGAAAATACTAATACCACTCCACAAGCCCACAGCACGGCTGGGCTAAAACTACGCCACCAAAATGCCAGCACAGCCACTCCACACAGCAACCAGTGTAAACTAATGGCATACGCTAGCAACAATAACATGGTGGGATCACGCAATTGCAACACACGAATCCCCGTGCGATTAAGATAATTTAAAGCTTCGGGAAATATATAAATTTTTACCGGTTTCTTTAGCCAAATCCACGTTACCTGTAGTGGATACTGACGAATATTATCCAGAGCCGCTCTAGTAAACGCTTTATCCGATTCTATTAATGGTAAATCTGCTGAAATTGCTCTGGAAACATCTGTGGGGGCATGCCACTCACCATCGTAGGGCAGATAACTACCCGTCCAATAAATTTCACCCCCACCAATTCGTCCAAATACAAACTGATCGAACACCAAGTAATTACGGACTATCCATGGCATAGTAAAAATGAGCACTCCACCAATCAACAACCCACCATGTAGCAACACTTTACGCCACTGATGATAAGTCAACCAATACGCTAACATCACAAAGGGTGGCATGAGCACTGCGCCCCACCGGACCAGGGCAATGGCTCCAATTACTACACCAATCAAGCCACTGGTGTACCAGTGTGGTTTAGTAAAATGATATGTCATCAGCCAGACCAAACATAATAATCCAAACTGATAGATCGGCTCAGTTAAAATTTCTCCATTCTGAAAAGTAAACGGCAAATAGATAGCATATATCAAACCACCCAGCACAGCCACAGCAGCAGTATTGTGCCGCTTTAAAAATAACATCACCAGACCAAGCATAACTACATCTAAAGTCAGCTGCAGGATACTGACGGCCATCACCGAATGGCCAAAAACAAAGTAAATGGGCACCAGCCAATATAAAGCATAGCCGGGTTCACGCGAAGCAAATGGTACTCCAAGTTCATAGACATAACCATTGCCAGCTACAATATTCCAAGCGGGTATATCATAGGCTGGTGCATCGCCTTCATGGACGACTAACGGCGGATGATACGATAAAAAATAGGCTGCTCGAATAACGACCGCTAGCACAATAATCGCTAGTGCAGCCCAACGATATTGTTTAGCCGACCAGTTCATGCCACAAACATTTTAAGAAGGCAATGCCCGTGGGAATAGATTTAGCATAACTTTCTCCACCAATGCGAGCTGATTCGTAGGTGGGAAATTCGACAATTTTTTTCTTGGCTTTAAAACAACGCATGGTCATTTGATACTCAATGGTGTAACCAACAGCATCTTGTTGCAAACGTTTAAATAAATCTAGTTTAATTGCCCGAAAACCGTTAATGCTATCGGTGACGTAGGTGCCAGATCGATTAAAACAAATATTGGCTAGCCAATTGAATACATTATTGGCCCACTTGCGTATTCGCCACCAACTATTATCTTCTTCGTTATGAGCACCTGGCATCATGCGTGAGGCAATTACTACATCGGCACCGGTAGTTTCCATATAGTGTTTAAATTTTGGGATATCATTTGGATCTTCATTACCATCCGGACTAAATACAATCATCACATCACCAGTGGCATGCTCGGCAGCGATGCGAAAAGCCTCGCCTCGCCCTTTCCGTGACTGCTGTTCAATCACGCGAATAGTATGGCGCTTAAATAGTTCAATGGTGCCATCGGTTGAACCACCATCAACTACAAATACTTCATCAACCGCCTGGTAAGGAATTTTATCAAGCAGGGCTGTAACACCGTCAATTTCATTATAGGTCAGAATCACTAAAGAATATTTCATACTCCTAAATAATTATTTATTACTTCTATACCATTCAATCGTCTGGCGCAAGCCTTCTTCCAGACTAACCTGGGCTTCGAAACCGATGGTAGCCTTTGCTTTGGTTGCATCACAATGGCGACGAGGTTGCCCAGCGGGCTTACTAACATCAAACTGAATATCCACCTTAACTCCAGTCAAACGGACAATTAATTCAATCAATTCTTTGATAGTGGTTTCTTCATCGGCGCCGATGTTCAATACATCACTAACGGCATAGTGTTCGCATACGGCTAATAAGCCGCGAGCAAAATCAGTGACATATAAAAATGATCGACTTTGTGAGCCATCACCCCATACCACTAATGGATTCTCACCATCAATCACCCGTTTAATGAGCGCTGGAATAACATGGCTAGATTCGGGTTTAAAATTATCACGTGGCCCGTAGGCATTGTACGGTCGAGCAATAGCAATGGTCATACCATGTTCACGATGATAGGCATCTCCTAAAAATTCCTCCATCCGTTTCGACCAACCATAGCCTTCGTTAGTTGGCTCTGGTGTACCGACAAACCCTTCAGTTTCTGGTGTAGGAATTGCACAATGACGCGCATACACACAGGCTGAACTGGTGACTAAAAAGCGCTCGACGTTGGCTTGACGAGCGGCTTCTAACACATTCATAAAGACGGTTAAATTTTCTCGAAAAATCGATCCGGGATGTTTAATATTATATTCAATACCCCCAACGCGGGCGGCTAAATTCATCACTATATCTTGACCAACCATAACTCGATTGCAAGCAGTACTGTCTAATAAATCAGCGTAGACAATATTCACATCGGTTTTCACTGCCGCTAAAAAACTCACATTGCTGCGTTCAGAACGCACTGGAATCGTTACTCGAGCGCCCCGGGCCACTAACAATTCTACTACATGTGAGCCAATAAATCCGGCTCCACCGGTAACGAGTACTTTTTTTCCTGCGTAAAAATTAGTCTCCATCTACTTAAACAAATTGACCACAAAATTTACTTCTTCATCGGTCAAATCGGCATGATTCCCAAAATAAAATCCATGAGCATGAATGTGATGGGCATTATGCAGACTGGAAAAATCACCCAGCTGTAAATTTTGAAAAAATGGTTGTTCAATCATAGAACCACCCACAATTGGACGAATTTCTACTCCGTTCTCCATCAGTAGTTTAGTTGATTGGTCAAAAATTTCTTTCGTTTTGCACACAATGGGCATGGCAAAATTAGACACCACATCCATGTGATCAAATTTTAAAGCTTCAAATTGATCGGGATGATTTTCTACAATAGTCATAAACCGTTTAAAATTAGCCTGGCGACGAGCCACCATTTCGGGTAAATACGGAATTTGAGTATGCCCTAAAAAGCCATTAATTTCAGTAGGACGTAAATTATAGCCTAGCGTATAAAAGGTGTATTGGGCATAAAACGAATCTGCCACTCGATTGGTTTGACGAATGACCTGCTGACGGTCGGCTGATAAATTACGATCCCAACCATGGGCTCGTACCATGCGTAACATTTCGTCAAGTTCGGCATCATCGGTGCACACTGCGCCGCCTTCAATAGTTGATAAATGGTGAGCGACATAAAATGAATAGGTGCTGGCTAATCCAAAATTACCCAATTTTTTTCCGGCTATGGCTGAACCAAGTGACTCACAATTATCTTCTAACAGCATGATGTTATTAGCCTGACAATACTTTGCGATAGCATCAATGTCGGCACAAAATCCAAGTAAATTGGTTAAAAAAAGCGCCTGCAATGGCTGCTGGGTATGGCCTTGCGCCAGGTAACGTTGTGATACATTTAAATTATTCAATTCCACCTCTAACGGATAAATATTCAGGCCTAGCTGCAGCATCGGTGTAACATTGGTTACCCAAGTGAGTGAAGAAAATCCAACAGTATCATTGCGTTTCAAACGGCCTAAATTCACCAACGCCTGCATTAAAGCTAAATTAGCTGATGAACCACTGTTAAACATGGTGCAGTATTGGCGGCCTTGATAGGCAGCAAAGTCATGCTCAAATTTCAGCACTTCTTTATTCATGCTTAAAATTTTAGCGCCACGAATAAATTCAATTAGCTTGGATTTGGTGTCCTCTTCTCGATAAAAAGTGTTCTTGATAAGTTTAATCATAGTTATTCGTGCATATGTTCATACGGATTAATGCCATCACCTAAATCGGTATCTTTGGCTAAATTATAGTGATCGGCCTTTAAATCAGCATCGACCATTAATTTAACTAAATCATCAAACTTAGTTTTGGCTTGCCAACCAAGTTTACGCTTGGCTTTACGCGGATCACCGAGTAAAAAATCTACTTCAGCTGGGCGAAAATATTTTTGCGATACCTTAACATATTTGCGCCAATCTAAATCAACATGAGCAAAAGCTTTTTGAGCAAACTCTTGCACCGTATGTGTTTCGCCGGTGGCCAGTACAAAATCATCAGGTTTGGGTTGCTGTAACATTAACCACATCCCCTGAACATACTCTTTGGCATAGCCCCAATCGCGCTTGGCTTTTAAATTGCCCAACACTAATTGTTTTTGTTCACCACGCACAATCGCACCAACTGCTCGGGTAATTTTTCGAGTCACAAATGTTTCACCGCGACGCGGCGATTCGTGATTAAACAAAATGCCGCAACAATTAAACATGCGATAACTTTCACGATAATTCACCGTAATCCAATGGGCATATAATTTAGCCACCGCATAAGGACTGCGGGGATAAAACGGTGTAATTTCGGATTGAGGAATAGCTTGCACTAAACCGTACATTTCAGAACTAGAGCCTTGATAAAACCGGCTATTACGTAAACCGGCGCTACGCATGGCATCTAATAAGCGCAGGGTGCCAACGGCTGTTACTTCCGCTGTAAATTCGGGTACGTCGAAGCTGACTTTGACATGGCTTTGGGCACCTAAGTTGTACACTTCATGCGGTTTAATCGTGTTCATCAGTTTGGTTAACACGGCCGAATCAGATAAATCACCATACTCTAGCTTGAGGTCCTTAAAAATGTGCATGATCCGTCCGGTATTAAAAGAGCTCGAGCGACGAATAATGCCATACACCTCGTAGCCTTTTTCTAATAACAATTCGGCCAGGTAAGAACCATCTTGTCCGGTGATACCGGTAAGAAAAGCACGTCGTTTAGTTGGCATATAATAATCGGTGCAGATAGGTAAGTGAAGCAGCGGTCTCGGCTAGCACAGTCATATCACGATCCCGTACTTCTAAATTAATGGTATAGGTATGTTGGCTATCTGCTAGCAATGGTTGCAGCCACTGGTATAATTCGGTTGCATCTATATCACCAGTACCCAATGGTAAACCTCCGCCGGGCAACCGGCCATTATTGTGCCACATTCCGCTAGAATCAGCAAGGTGAATATGGCCAATGGCTGGCTTAAGTTGTTGCCATAACTGGGCATAGCTGGGTTGCCGCCCAGTGGGGTATACTCCCACAATACCACCATGCGTTGCGATACGATCTGGTATAATATCACCATCGCGTTGTATCCAGTTATGCCATAACCGACGCATTAAATCATAATGGCACACGTCAAACGTTAATTGAATACCGGCCTGGGCGGCCTGCTTCATATCCGCCACTGTGATTAAGCAGGGGTTATACAACATGGCAGTACTAGTATTGACGCTATCGGCAAATAACGGCAAGGGCATATTTTCTAAACACAACGTCACTGTTGGATAATCAGCTTGCACAGTTTTAAGAACGGTAAAAATTTTCTCAAATAATTTATCACGCCAAGTCACGGTAGTATATTCTGGCAACCAAGCGCTGATTGGAATGGCTACTTGTGAATGGACCACTACAATTGCAGCGCCCACCTGTTTAGCGATGGCGGCAGTGGCTCGTAACTTGGCTTGGCCGGCTTGAGTGAATAGATCGTACTGGGCTGGCTGACCATTGATTTGCGGAAATGGCACATGCACCGAACTAATGGGATACGGTATATTTTTGGTATTATGCATAATGACGTCCGCTTGGGTATAGTCGTGCTGCAGTAAAATTAACTCAAATCCAAACAACATTCCACTGGGGGCCGTTGCCAGCAACTGACAGCGAGCTGTAATATCATCCGGCACAGTACCGCGTAATGGTGTGAGCCACCGAATCATTAGGCGGAGTGAGCAATTAGATAGGTGCCTAAAATAATGCACCCTACTCCGGCCCATTGCCAGGGAACCACTCGTTCACCTAAAAACAGCATGGCGAATACTAAACCAAATACATAGGCTAAACTCATAATTGGATAGGCAAAACTAACGCTGGCCTTGGTTAAAATCACCAGCCATAAAGCCAGTGATAATACATACAAGCCGGTACCAGTAAGAACATACGGCGAGGTAGCCGCCTGCACAAAAAAATCAAGACTGCGATCTACACTGACGCTGCCAATACGGTTGACACCAATTTTGAGCACCACTTGGGCCGCTGCACTAATCACTGCGTTGATGATAATAAACAGTACAATCATACATGGTAATAATCACGATACCACCGAACAAATTGTTCAATACCTTGAACAAGGTTAGTGGTAGGCTGAAATTTAAGTAATTGTTTAGCTTTAGTAATATCAGCGTAGGTTTCAACCACGTCGCCAGGTTGAGCCTCGATTAATTGTTGACGAGCGGTTTTGCCGGTGGCCTGTTCAATGGCTGTAATAAAATCAATCAATTGTTCTGGATTAGAATTGCCTAAATTAATAATTTCATAGGCATAGTCACTGTGTAAGGCGGCTACTACTCCTGCCACAATATCATCAATGTAGGTGAAATCGCGCCGCTGCTTGCCAAAATTATACACTTGAATTGGCTGATCGTTGAGAATAGCCTGGGTAAATTTAAATAAGGCCATATCAGGCCTGCCCCATGGTCCGTACACTGTAAAAAAACGTAGAATAATACAATGTATTTGGTATAAATGATGGTAGGTATAGGCTAATATTTCCGCCGCTTTTTTTGTAGCAGCATACGGTGATACTGGATGATCAACTGGGTCGGTTTCGGCAAATGGTAGCTTGGTGTTACCGCCATACACCGATGAGGTTGAAGCTAACACAAAATAACGAATGGAGTATTGCCGCGCTAACTCTAATAAATTTAAAGTCCCTCGAATATTAGTAGCTTCATATATCAACGGATCTTCAACCGAGGCGCGCACTCCGGCTCGAGCACCTAAATGACAAATTCGCTCAAATTGATATTGTTGAAAAATGCCTTGGGTAGTGACCAAATCACGGAAATCAATTTTGTGGAATAGAAATTGATCATACCTGCGCAACCATTGTAAGCGGGCTTCTTTTAGCGCAGGATCATAATAATCATTAAGATCATCGATCCCTACCACCTGATATCCCTGCTCCAATAGGGCTTTGCAGGTATAGCTGCCAATAAAGCCAGCTGCTCCGGTTACTAAAATTGTTTCCATACAGTTTGAATTTATAGCATAACTCATTAAATTAGTATATACTACCCTACAGCGTGATATTATTCAGCATAAAAAGTGATGAGGGATACTGAAAAGGTTGGACATAAAAAACTTGTTACGGCAGCAATTGTGTTTGCTGTGCTGTTTACTGCTATTAGCGTCTACAGTTATTTGAGTCCTTACGCATATTTTGCCAGTAGTGACACTTATCGTGATTACTACACAGTTCAAGCTTATCTCATTCAAAATAAACAAATCGACCAAGATCGATTATATAGCCATCAGCCACTACTATACTACTATACAACCATCGTACACCGCCTAACTAACATCAGTGTCTTTGATTTGATGCGTATTGTTCTGCCCATTATTTTTTCAGTATCGCTTCTATTCTTTTACCTATTCTACAGAGAATTATTCAAAAATGAGTTTATAGCGTTAACCGGTGCATTCATGACGGTGATAGGGGAACAATTTTTTTACGAACTATTTCAAACCCGTCCACAAATCTTTAGTTTAGTGATCTGCCCACTGGTATTATGGGCCTATTGCAAACTATATAAACAACCCAGTTCATGGATCACTCTATCCCTGTTGATCGCCTTAATTACTGCCCTTAGTCTTACCCATGTCTTTGGCGTGCTGGTAAGTATCATTGTACTTGGCTGCCTTGCTTTGCGCTACTTATTTACTTACAAACGGTATTGGCAGTGGATTAGTATTGGCATGTTGAGTATCATTCTATACATGATCACCTTGGGGAGAAATACGCTACTGGCATCTGTCACTATTATGTTTTTAACTATTTATAATCAAAATAATACTGACCTACTTGATGGTATTGGTCTAACATTACGAAATACTCTTTCGTACTTGGGCTTTTTCTTTACAATGATTATAGCAGTTGGTGGAATAGTTTTGATCATCGATCGTTTCCGTACATCAGGTCGAGCAGTGATTCCCACATTACTGATCTTACCCTCGTGTCTGCTATTTTTATTTGGCCTAACCATGACGTGGTTAGGCCCTGTACTTGGTTATGCCGTTATTTTACCAACGCGCATGCTGGTGTATTTATGGATTGGAGCCGTTCCATTACTCTTATACTATCTACAACGTCTACCAAAAAAAATCCTACGCTTCAGTATCATTGGCTGCTTACTTATCACCACTGGTTTTATTAAACAGGATGCTGATATTACTGATTTAGGGTATATTCTGGGTAATGAAACTAACGTCTTGCAATATATTACTGAACATAACATTACTAATAGCGTTATTCTCACTCAAGCTACTAGCTACCCATTATTTATATTACTGCCTTCAGAGCTTAACAATGTCGTCATTAGCAATCGACTATTTGGAACAATTAATGCTGAGCTAGATTCATCGCTGACGCAACGTAATACTAAACTGGCGAATGAAATTTTCTATGCTGATTCAGCGGAAACCGCAGCATCGGCTATTGAACAATTAATCGCCCTACGCTCCATTGATCCTACGAAACCCGTTTATATTGCCTACTCACTAGTAAAATCATATAACCAACAAGCCTGGGACAGTCTGGGTTTTCGTAAACAGTCACTCGATGGCGCTAATCTCGAAAACTTCGATGACCAAAAATATTTTCGGCTAATGTTCGATAATAATGATATAAAATTATGGCGTTATGTCCCTACAGACTGATCTAAATTCTATTTTCGCCATCACCTACCTCACTATTGGAATAGTCTATGGTCTATTTTTGTATGGCTTTAGTTGGACCTGGGCTATGTATCCACAAACTAATGAACTGCCATGGCTGGACCGGTGTATTATTAGTTTTGGGATTAGCCTCACCCTACAACCATTAATCATATACCTGTTGCACGTAACGATTTTATTAGCACCATCACTTGAAGGGGTTTGGTTTATTGATCTAACTACTACAGTCATAACCATCATTGTGTATGCCGTACGGCGTCAATCGCTACACCATCGCTCATAGCATTACTCTAGCCTTGTGGCTATGGATCTTTGGCGTGCTTACGTATAGTCATCTTAATAATACCTGGCTGACCGATGACACCATTCTAATGTATTTAAAACTCGCCATGGTATGGAGCATAGCTAGTTTTATTTGGGTGTTCCATAATCAACCTAATAACAATTCTACAAAGACTGCGTTGGGAGGTTTATCATTTATACAAGCTAGCAGCATTGGATGTGTTGCCCTCTGCGCTGCACTGGCTTATGTTTGGACATTTAGCTCCAGCAGTACCCTAGATGTAATTAATGCTACCCTACTATTTTTAGTCAGCTACATTATCCTCTACTTCGTTATAACGGATAAATGAGATAGCAGCTCCGTGATCGTATTATTAATATTATGATGTGCTTCAACATACTGACGATTATTACGTCCTGCGGTTTGCAGCAGGGCTGGTTCTGCCAATAACTGTCTAAGTTGTTTCTGCAGTTCTAACTCACTACCTTGGGCACACCAACCCGTATTAAAGGTATCTAAAAAATGATCAGGATTAACGGTCAAGGACAAGATTGGACAACCAGCAATCCCCGCTTGAATAAACGTATTAGGAAAACCTTCGGCAGATGACGTATTAATGAATACTTTGGCTTCACTGAAATATTGATCCACTACAAAAAATGGCACGCCTTTCACCACAGACAAATTGGGTAGCGCTGCGGTTAAACGCTGCACGGCCTGCTCAATGGCTGGCTCTTGCGGATTGAGTATCATCACAAACTGTTCAGCCGGAAATTGTTGAGCCAAACGCACAAACACCTCGGGTTGTTTTGAAGCATGGGCGCGCCCTACCCATAAAATGGTGTGGGGTTGATGATGCACTGGCATGGGTGGAATGATAAACCCATTTGGTAAATATCTAGCAGTGACACCATGCTGTTGTTGTAAGGCAGAGATGTGTTCATGATTTTGGGCTAAAATCACTGTGGCATGTTGTAATCCATAACGGTACATATACCTAGCCAACCAACTATTATCACGTTCAAAACTGCCATCAACATCTAACGAGTGTGCTGTCATGAACACAAATTTTTTATGGAACAAACGACAGTACAGAGCTACTAAACCTGTATCAAATGATGCCGCCCGGGTAACATACACGTCCGCGTTAAGCTTAATCATTGCAGTAAATGTTTGCAGCACATTATATAAATTAAATAGTGGCCGATTGCGTAACTCTCGCACGTGCCAAAAGATGATATTACGATACTGCTCGACCCTTGGTCGACGTTGATTATGACTTAATACATGAACAGCCCAATCACTGGTTTGGTATAGAGCTGTCATCAATTGATACAACTGCACTTCAGCCCCGCCAAAGATGGCTTTGGTTTCTGGATGATAAATATTTTCTACATAGTAGTTAACGAAACAAATACGTTGGTTAGTAATCATGGTCATTAAGTTACTATACTAACGAGTAAAATCATCTTGTCAAACTAATCCATCACTGTTACACTATTTTCTTGTGAATATTGCACACAACACTATCACCAATTCGATTGCTAGTTTTTTAGGATTTTTATCACTGGCCATTTCAGCATTCATCGTCACGCCTTATACCATCAACCAATTACATGATACCCGATATGGCGTGTATGCCATTTTATTTGCTGTCACTGGTCTACTCAATTTTTTAGATTTTGGTCTAGCCTATTCATCGATCCGTTTTATTACCGAAGCTCGAGAAACTGGTGACCTTAGTAAATTGAATCGCATCATCAACATGAATGTCATTATTTTTATTGGAGTAGGTGTTGGGTTAGTTATGCTCACAATAGTAGTAATGCAACCCGTAATTCAAATCATGAACATTCCATCAGAACTGTATGCCGAAACCCGTCTAGCATTACTATTAGCCGTCATGTCTCTACCAGCTTTTCTCATTATGAGTGTGTATAATGCCGTCTTGCAAGCCTACCAAAAATTCACCACTATAAATATAGTACTCATTATCAATACTATTTTATTTACAAGTGTAACATTTTTAGTGCTCTATTATCAGCCATCGGTTGTAAATTTAATGGCAGTCAATCTTGGCAGTGCCGCAACCCTCATGCTGACTTATTTAGTAATTACAAAAATAACTTTACCCACCTACCGCATCAGCATCGTATTCGACTACGCTATTTTTAAACAGTTGTTCAGCTTTTCGGCCAGCACATTCTTTATTATCATCGCCAACCGACTATTGTTTCAAGTTGATCGATTATTCGTCAGTTGGTTATATGGTCCAAGTTATGTTGCCTATTATAGTATTCCATCGGCAGTTGGCACAAAAATACATGGTACTATTGCTAACATCAATCAAATACTATTCCCATTATCAGCTGCTTTTGACACCCAGAAACGCACAGCTGAATTAATCAGTTTATATATCAAAGCCACCAAAGTAAACCTGGTTGGTTTAGTAGCCATGGGTGTTCCACTGGTTGTGTACTCTGATAAACTTATTGAATTGTGGCTTGGACAAGCGTATGTTGGTCCTTGTGGTTTTTTGTTGAAATTAAGTGTTATCGGTTATTCTTTATTTAGCCTCACCAGTATTCAAACTTCCTTTTTGGCTGGTTTTAATAAACAAAAACAAAGTATGTACTTCATGGTTGGTATTGCTCTATCCAATATTACTTTGTTATTATTATTCACACCCACCTGGGGATTACCTGGAGCCGCGCTAGCTTTTATTGGTGCACATTGGGTGTTGCTGCTCATGCAACGATACACTGAACGACAACTCAAAATAGGTTGGTTATTTCAAGCAACAGTGTGGTTACGGACTCTACCAGTGATAGTACTATCAGCTAGTGTACTGTATCTCACCTTACCAGCTATTCAGCATGTGAGCGCGCTGCTCCTTAGCCTAGTTATGGCTGGCTGTGGTATTATTGCGCTCTCAAGCATTGTAATGTTAAATCAAGAAGATAGGACAATCTTTTTATCCTACATCAAAAAACTGATTCCGAGTAAAGCCTAAAGTTTGCTATACTATCTATCTATGCGTGATTGTTTAGGCTGGTGGCAATGGTTGAGTGTAGCTGTATTGGCTGCAGGATTTGGCGTCATTAGTTATGCAACGCTCGATTTTTATCCTAGTCCCGATGGTGTACAACTGGCCTGTGCTGCTCAACACTTGCTCACTGATGGCGAATTCATCAGTAATCAAACCCACGGTATTTATTTAAACTATGCCCCGTGTTGGACTCAATCCACCTATCCCGTTATTCAAGTAGTCACTGCTGGCCTAGGTTGGTTACTATGGGGCAATACTACCTTGGCCGTGATTGTATTGGCGATTAGTCTATTTGTTGGCACGGTGATAGTGGTCACTGGTATAGTACAGCGCTTATTCAACACAGCGTGGTTGAGCCTGGTTGGCGGCATTTTGGCTATCACCAGTTTAGGGTTAGTACGAAGCCTGGTGATGACACCGCACAATTTATTCGGTTTTTTATTTTTAGCAATCATTACCCTGTGCTTGCTGCCTAAAAAAAATCACTGGCCAGCTGTACATTGGCTTGGCCTAGCTTGGCTATGCACTATACTATTATATAGTATTCACCCATTGTCTTTTGCCGTCACAGCAGTAGCGTTAACTGGCTACAGTATTGCTTGGACTATCGTTCAAAAACAATGGTGGTGGTTGGGGCTGGCTAGTGTCGTTGCCTATACCGTGTTAAGTTATGTTATCAAATCATGGTGGCCGTTAGATTTATTACCCTACGTGCAGGGAATCAACGCGCCCGGTGTGGTAAAACCATGGTGGGATCATTTAGCTATTTGGGGCTATGGTATTACTCCGTTGGCTGGTTTTGGCTTAGCCTGGAGTATGCGTCAAGGCTGGTGGCAACGGATCGCTTTTAGTATCGGCCTGGGACTCACTGCCATGATTGGTGGTGAATTACATTATTTTGGTATCCAACTCGTACCCGATCGTATGATCGCTTTTGCCTGGCTGCCGCTACTACTATTTGCCATGATGGCGTTGGCCTATTTCATAAAACAACTACCGATGATAACAACGATGATAATGCTGTGTACTATTAGTTTGGCTCAACTGGCTCACGCTGGGCAATTTATTCGGAGTGATACTGATGATATTGCCAAACGCTTTTTGCCACAGCCAGATTTTGTAGAAGCCATCAGTTGGTTAGAACGCTATCGAACGACTGATACCTTTGTGCTGGGCGTAGCGAATATTCATAATCGTCAAATTCAGTATGCTGGTTTATTCTATACTGGTGATATTGTGGCGTATCCTTTTTCTGATATGAATCATCGTGATTTATTAGATTTTTCAGCCCGGAGTGTGTTACTGCAAAATATTATCGCCCAGCAGGTGCAACCGCAGTACGCTGATTTACAGGGATTGTATGCCGTTGTTACTCAACCAACCAGTGCTGCAGCCCAGGCTTACCGTGCTGCCAAAGGTATCACCGATGCGCTGGTTTGGAAAAACGGCCCAGAATACCGTTTATGGAAAAAAATTGTGCCAGCTAATCACATTATTTTTGAAAATGCCAGTTATCAAATTTACTCATTAACCACTCTATGACCAAGCCGATTCACCAAGTAGTATTATGGTTAGTAGCGATAGGCATAGTGCTAATTAGTATTAGTGTACTGCTACTAGCTTTACAACCAGCTGGTCAATTAGTATTAGGTGATCCAGTCAATCAGCCTAACCTCACTGGGCGCGAACTACTGACTGGGGTGTGGTGGTTAAGTTGGTGTCTTATAGCCCTAGCCAGTGTGGCCGGGTGGTGGTATGGTCGTAAGATATGACTTGGCTAGCAATTCTGGGTAACACTCCTGAACTATCGGCTCTTGAATTAGGAGTAACCTGGTCTGGTGGTCAGGTAGCGGTGTTAAATGAGCTGCCAGTGCTGGACCGATTAGGTGGCACTGTAAAATTAGGTCGAGTGATTACCCGTATTCCGCGAGATTTATTTGGGCTAGAACAACTGTACCATTGGCTGGCAGGTTTACCGGCTGATAAAAAACTATGGTTCGGTTTTAGTGTGTATGCAGGTGATAATAAAATTGATGCAGCCGTTGTAAAACATTACGCTAAAAAATTACGCGCCACTGGTATTATTTGGAAAAAACAATTACGAGCAGCCGGGCGATCGGTTCGATTTGTGGTGAGTGATGAACCAGAATTATCTTCGGTGATTGTGCACAAAGAACACCTGTTGGATAACCAAACCGATTTTATGGTAGTGCTGTATAAACATGAAATTCTGTTAGCTCAAACCATTGCTGTTCAAAACTATCGTCAATTTTCTGATCACGATTATGGACGACCACAACGTGATCATCACTCTGGCATGTTGCCACCTAAAGTAGCTCGGATGATGTTAAATATTGGTATGCAAAATATGTCTGCGCAAACGTTACCTGCCACATCTCTCCTCGATCCATTCTGTGGTTCGGGAACCGTGCTGCAAGAAGCCTTAACCTTGGGGTATACTAACATCATTGGTAGTGATATCTCGGCTAAAGCGATTGAGGATACAACAACGAACTTGGAATGGTTACAAAAAAATGTACCAACATTACAGGCAACATCTCTGCCAAAATTATATCAAACTGACGTTTTAAAATTAGATCAATATATTCCGCCTCATTCAATTAATTGTGTGATTAGTGAAGGTTACCTTGGACCAGTGCACCCTCATAAGATTGATAAGATTCATCGCCAACTGACGACATTCTATCAATTGGTTCTGCACACTTTGCCGAAATTACTACAAACCGATGCTCGAGTAGTGTTAGCGTTACCAGCCTGGGTTCGATACAACGCTATTCAAACAATGTCGCTGCAACAGGCCATCGACCAGAATGGTTTTCAAGTATTTCATCAACCCATTATTTATAAACGGATGCAAGCCAAGGTTGCCAGACAGATACATTTTATGGTATACTTAGGAAAGTGAATTATAAAAAATAAATATTTAGAGTCATTACTCTTATACTCTTATACTCTTATGAAAGTAAAAAATAGTCATTTGATTGGTTCCTCGTTAGCAGCCATGATTATGGCTGTGGTTACTACCAGCTTAGTCAGTACGGTAGAATCAGGTAGGGCCGCTGAAGAAACGGTCACAGCCAATAGTACCGTGTTTGGAGCCTTGTACGAAGTGGCTCATTTAGAAGCTAGCGTTGGCGCCAACACCGAATCAGTGCTAGGTTTTATTCCTGATCAAGCTGGTTTTTTTGCCTATACCACTAACTCTGATAGTGCTGAACTGTGGGTGGCAGAAGATGCTCTAGGGTTAGAGTGGGCTCAAGCTGATACGAACCCATTAGCAGAACATACCTGCGGTCAAATTGGTCGTCATACTATGTTGATGTATAACAATGCTACCTACTTTGCTGCTAACTGTGAAGATGGCAATCATGTATTTCAGCAAACCGATTTAACCTCTGCCACCATTGTACATACTAACCTCACCGAAGATAGTAATGACCAACAGCCTACTGCTGCTATTCAAGAAGGTGAGCCACTCCCTCCTCCACCTGATCAACAAAATCCTGATCAGCCCGATCAAGGGAACAATATGAATACATCGTATCCCACTGCGGCTGTGGTTGGCACCGAAGATAATCAACAACTAGTTATGTTTTTCACTGGCGGTGTTTCTTTGTGGGATGGTACTACCTGGAGCGACCGCACTGATTTACCCGGTCAACCTACTGGAGTGCCGTTAGAGGCCAGTCAACCTGATCCAAATGGTTTAATTTACCTAGCCTTCACTAGTGGCGAGGTGATGAGTTTTGATGGCGCAACCTATGTGACAATTGGTGAGGGGTATTTAGAAGATATCTCTGGCGAACAAACCATGGGTTATAATTTACCAGCCGTGGCCGTATTTAATAATCATGTCTATGTTGGCAATCAAGATGTCGACAATGGCGCCAGTGTGTTTGCTTACGATTTAGCTGCGACTGAACCAACCTGGGAAGAAATTGTGCAACTCGAATCAAGTGATGAGATCATCAATAAAATGACATTGAGCCATACCTTTGGTACTGATCGACAATACCTAGCCCTGTTTACCAGTAATGGCGAGTTCGGCACACGCACCTTGGCACTGAACACTGATAATGAACTGATGCAATTAATTGATAGTGGTTTAGGCGGCGGGGCGGATGAACGTGAAGTAGTGAGCGTGGCTAACCGTACCATTACCGATAACGGTAAGAATAAAAAAGTGTTACTGTTTGGTACTCAAAATTCTACTGATCAATCGCGCATTTATGTGCTGCATTTGGATGAACAATTACCAATTGAACCAACTGAAGAAACTACCATTTTATCAGCGCCAAAAACCAATGCGGTGTTGAGTTTATTCGCTAGTAAAACCAAAACTGTCACGGCCAAAGGTGAAGTATTTCGTTTGAAGGTATCCAGTAAAAGTATTAGCAAAGGTGATCAGCTAATTTTATATATCAATGACAAAGAAGTTGATCGCATTAAAGTGAAAGATGTCGCTGCGGCTGTACTGAAATATAAAGGTGCCAGAAAACTTAAAGTGGGCGATACCTTTACCGTCTCGCTCGGTCGCCGAGCAGCCTACGGTACTGCCGCCGAACAACAACTAGCCAGTAACATCGTAGAAGGTTCTACCATGAAAGTAAAAGTGAAAAAATAGCAATTAGGCAGCGTGATGAAATACCATCACATCGCCGTCCTGCACTTGGTAATGTTTACCTTCCATTCGCACCCAGCCTCGATCGCGGGCAGCACTCCAGCTGCCCGCTTCGACTAATTGCTGCCAACTAATCACTTCAGCCCGGATAAATTTTGCTTCAAAATCACTATGAATCACTCCGGCCGCTTGCGGCGCTAACCAACCCCGCTGAATTGTCCAGGCTCGAGTTTCATCTGGACCAGTGGTTAAAAACGATTGTAAATTTAATAACTGATAGCTAGCCGCGATTAATTTTTCTAAGCCAGTTTGCTGCACACCTAACGCCGTCATCATTTCTTTGGCTTCGGCTTCGGGCAATTCTGATAATTCCGCTTCGATTTTAGCAGAAATTGATATGCCTACAGCACTAGTATCAGTTTGACTATTTTCATCCACATTCAACACGTACAACATTGGTTTACGAGTGAGTAAATTCAAATGTGTAATTAGGGGCTCTTCTTGTTCAGGATCAAGTACTACACTACTGGCTAACTGGCCAGCTTGTAAGGCAGTCAATAATTTATCAACCACGATTTTTTCTTTTATGGCAGTTTTATCTTGGCCACGCACTTTTTTCTCCAATTTTTCTTGGTACTTCTGCACTTGCTGAACATCGGCCATCACTAATTCTAAATTAATCACCTCGGCATCAGTAGTGGGGTTAATCTTGCCATGCACGTGCGTTACGTTACTATCACTAAAGGCTCGCACTACCTGCACAATCGCATCCACTTCCCGAATGTTCGCTAAAAATTGATTACCTAAACCTTCGCCTTTATGGGCACCAGCTACCAAGCCGGCAATATCAACAAACTCAATCACAGCTGGGACGGTTTTTTTTGATTGGGCCAAGGCAGCCAGCTGATGCAAACGCTCATCAGGCACTGGCACTACTCCAACATTAGGATCGATTGTACAAAACGGATAATTACTGGCATCAACCTGAATTTTTGTTAGGGCCTTGAACAAGGTTGATTTGCCAACATTAGGCAAACCAACAATACCGATTTGTAAACTCATTGTTTAAAAATTTGGATACAAGGGGAACCGATCAGTTAAATCATGTACAGCCTGTTTGACTTCGGCTTTGACTGTAGCATTGTTAGGTTGTTGTAGTGTTTTTAAAATCAAGCCAGCAATTTGTTCCATTTCGGATTCTTTCATGCCACGGGTAGTCATGGCTGGTGTGCCCAAGCGGATACCGGATGGATCGAGTGGGCCACGGAGATCATCTGGAATGGTATTCATATTTAAAGTAATGCTCACTTCATCTAGTACAGTTTGAGCAATTTTACCAGTAATGCCTAGTGGGGTAACGTCAGCTAAAATAAGATGATTATCAGTCATGCCACCATGCATAATCTTCAAACCGCCTGCTTTTAGGGCAGCACACAATACTTTGGCGTTTATTCGAATCTGTTTGGCATAGTCTTTAAACGCCGGAGTCATAGCTTCGCCTAAGGCTACGGCCAGGGCAGCAATTTGATGTTCGTGTGGTCCTCCTTGTAAGCCTGGAAAGACAGCTTTATTAATGGCTTTGGCGTGCTTGGCCTGGCACATAATCATGCCACCACGGGGACCGCGTAATGTTTTGTGGGTAGTGGTAGAGACTACATCAAAAATCGGTACTGGATTATTCAGTTCGCCAGCAGCAATTAAGCCGGCAATATGGGCGATATCAGCCATGGTTAAAGCTCCAACTTCATCCGCAATGACTTTAAACTTGGCATAATCGAGATCGCGCGAATAGGCCGAAAATCCAGCTAAAATTAGCTTGGGTTTATGCTCTAAGGCCATCTGGCGCAAATTCTCAAAATCAATCAAGCCATCTGCTCCAGTTTTATAACGAATAAAATTATAAATCTTGGCCATAAATGTCACCGGATGACCATGCGTTAAGTGCCCACCATGTGACAAATCCATGCCTAAGATGGTATCACCTGGTTGCAATAAGGCAGTATATACGGCTAAATTCGCCGGCGCGCCTGATAATGGCTGCACATTAACATGCTCGGCTCCAAATATTTGTTTAGCGCGATCAATCGCTAGCTGTTCTATTTGATCAATCCACTCCTGACCTCCATAGTACCGTTTGCCAGGATACCCTTCGGAATATTTATTGGTACACACACTACCGAGCGCTTCCAGTACGGCCGCCGATACAAAATTTTCAGAAGGAATCAGTTCTACATTATGACGCTGCCGATTCAGTTCACCCTCAATTAAACGGGCTAAATCAGGGTCGGTTTGGCGAAGATGCTCCAGCATGTGGATAAAAAAATTAAAAATAAGCTAACGTTAGCATTGTAGCATATTTTATTATTAGTGAAATGGCTCTGTTCGGCGAGTGAGTTTACGTAATTGAGCTTGAGCTTCTACAGCTGGATAATCTTGGGGGTGTTCCAGTCGGTGCTCGGTCATTAATCGTTGAGCATATTGACTGGCTTGATCAATGATGGTTTGATCCAAACCACTATGTTGTAATTGATCTTGCTTGCGTTGTAATTCTTGCAGTTGAAACTTTAGGCGCACTAACGGCCGCTTTTCAACTGGTGTAGGATCAATGTTACCTGGGTCAATTTCAAGCATATCTGACCGTGGTCGATATTCTGGATTAGTATACAGCAGCGATTCAAATAACCACTGACCACACAGTTCCGCCAATGAATGCAGCTGTAATTGTTCAGCGGCGGGTAGACAGTAATGTAATACCGCTTCAGCCTGATCGCCATGAATAAACTGGTCTCGAGCGGCTTCCACAGCATCAATGCGGGCCATCGTATCAGCGTTAGCATAGCCTTGTTCAAAATAATTTCTGACTGCTCGTCCTAGTATAGTATTCACAATCACTCGAATCAGTCGCTGTTGTGTAGGCGAGCTTAAGGCCTGGTATTCTGCCAATAGTTGATGAGGTGACGACATAGTTTAGTGCATCGGTTCGCGGAAAAGCTTACGTTCTGGCAATGATTTCAAACGACGGCGTTCAGTCAAATCATCGTTGAGAGTAGGGGCCATTTCTGGAAAAATCTCTCCAATCTGGCTCAACAACTCAACCTGCTGCTGATGTACAGTATCAATCCGTCTTTCACGAGTATCGTCATCAATATTAGCTAATACTCGATTGCGTTGCAAGTCCCGTTCAGCATCACTGTATTGTATGGCCGTATATTCACATAACGCTAAAATTGAATTCAACCCGTGCTGTTTAGCTGCTTGAAAACAACCTTCAAGCAAAGGACTGGTGATTTCATCAGTTGCCACAAAAACAGCTACCCGTTGTTTCATCTCCTCAATAAAGTTTTCATCTGATACCAGGTATAACTGTGGTGCCAGTTGCTCTCGAATAACATCAAAAAAATTTTCAGCTAGTACACTACGCACCAGTAAGCGCTGGGCAGCAGTCAGTTTAGGATACACTTCGCGTAATGGTTGAAAATAATATTCCAGTTGTGTTTGTGTTGACATATATTATTTATACAACTGACTATGCGTACCAATCGCCTGAAAAACAATCGTCTGGTCGTTACGATAGATAAAGAGTGCTCGCCAATCACCCGTTATATTTATACTATAATAACCTCTTAACCTACCTTGTAATAGGTGTAACCGCAATTGCGAGTGTTGTGGATTAGACAACAATAACTGTACTCGATTTTGAAACGCCAATTGAATTTTATGAGAAGCTTTACTATATTGCTTGGTAAAATTTCTACTAACCGCGACTTCCATTTTTATATATCCGTTCTGGATTATTCAGCCAAGTAGTCATAGCGTGCAGATTAGTGAAGGTTGGCGATACCCAACCATCAGCCTCATCAGCTTGTGCTGTCTGTAATGCTTGAATTAAATAATCAGATGGTTCCTCGATACCATATAAACTGACTTGAAAACTTCTATTACGTACAAACTGTTTAAGATACCCATTGATAACCGTACTTAAACTCAAGCCTAAATCTTCAGCTACTTTTTGCGCCTGTTGTTTTACTTTAGGGTCGGTTTTAATATTGATGATCGCTGTATTCATATATACTTAGTATATACAATGTATGTATTGTTGTCAATCGAGACACATACAATATTCATATAATTTTAATCATATACTCTTGATCTAAATGATAGCCTAGTTTTTCATAATATTGACGTACGCCAACACCGGCAATCACGGCAATTTTTTTGAACCCTTGGCCGCGCGCTATCTGTTCAGCCTGCTCCATTAATTTTCTGCCAAACCCTTTGTGTTGTACACCTGGAGACGCTTCGAGTTGGTCGAAGGATTCCATCACTGGCACTAACTGCCCGTACACATGTAGCTCTCGAATAATAGCAGCGTCTTGCAGTTCTTCATACCAATGCTTCAATCGGTGTTGTAAGCGCAAACGTACAAAGGCAAATAATTTTTTATGATCCGGATCTTCAAACGACATAAAATATTCACGCCCATCAGCCGAATCATATTCACGTACTACCAGGTCCGCTTGCTCAATTCCAGTGGTATCGGCTCGTGGTTCACGACAGCGAATACAAACACACTGGACTCCTTTTTGTTGCATAATTTGGCGCAGGTTGGTGATGGTATTGCCATCAATAATAGAGTTAGCCGGAATATCACGCACCAGGCGTTCTATTCGCACATACGGTGGTACGTTAGCTTTAATATCGGCTAACAAGTTTGTGAGTACGGCCGGTGGGTAGGTTGTATAACGGCCGGCTTTCCAATGGCGATACAAAGGAGCTGATTTCACTACCACGCATGGATAAATTTTAATATGATCCGGTTGATACCCAGGATCAGAAAAAATAGTTTTAATATCTTGTAAATCACTGGCCGGTACAGAGCCGGGTAAATTTTGCATCATGTGATAGGTAATTTTTAAACCGGCCTCTTTGAGTAATTTGGTAGCGTGTTGCACACCCTCATTAGTTTGATCGCGTAAATTTAAAGCCAACACATGTTTATTCAACGACTGTACGCCAATTTGGATACGGGTAGCCCCAAACCAACGCAACCGTTTTACTTCAGTTTCATCAATATGATCTGGCCGAGTTTCTAAGGTACATCCAATTACCCGATAGCGCGCTGTTTCATTTAACGCCTTGGCTTCGGCCAAGCCGGCCGCTCCATCAACCCGATGATCTTCGTTAAAGCCATCGTAGCATCGTTTCATAAACCACTCTTGATAATCATTGGGATAGGCTGTCCAGGTGCCACCTAATACGATCAGTTCGCATTTCTCGGGAATATGGCCATTCTGTTCTAAAGCCTGTAACCGTTTGGTGACCTGCTGATACGGATCAAAGCGCAAGGCCAACGCCCGCATTGCTCCGGGTTCAGTATCAATATAACTTTTTGGCATGTTCGCTTCGGTTGGACAATAGATACAGCGGCCCGGGCATTGGTATGGTTTTGTCAGCACAGTAATTGGCGCAATACCTGATAACGTACGCACGCTACGCACTTGTAATAACCGCAAAAACTTTTGGTCAGCGAGCTGACGTTGTTCGGTGAGTAGTTTGTGATAGGCAGCCAATATGCTAGCATTGGTAGGCATGCTCACCCCGTACTGTTTAGCCACTTCGGCTTTAATAGTACGCAAACTTAGGGCATCACTCACTTGCCGTTCTAATGATTGTGTAATAATAGTGTGTAATGCTTCTGTCATTGGCCAAACAATTAATGCAGCAACTAGAACAAGATTACGATGTAATTGCGCCACAGTTTGCCAGCACTCGTCAAGCCGCTTGGCCAGAGTTTGCTCTGCTTGAAGCAGTGTTACAGCCGTCGCAGCAGTTATTGGATATGGGTTGTGGTAGTGGCAGACTAGCCGAACTGGCAGAGAAAATCAAGCTACACTATACTGGCTTGGATTTCTCGGCTAACTTACTAGCCCTGGCTCAACAGCGGCATTCACGCCAACGCTTTATCCAGGGTTCGATGTTGGCATTACCATTAGTTGATCACACTTTCGACGTTATTACCATGATTGCCAGCCTACAACATATACCATCGTTACAATTGAAAATACAGTGCTTAGATGAAGCCTATCGAGTTAGTCAGCCCGGAGCGATATTATTTATGACCAATTGGAATTTACACCAACTCCGGTACCAATCATATCGGGCTAACCAGGCTGATGGCTTTGATGATAATGATTTTTTAATACCGTGGAAAAACGATCAGGGAAAAATTTTAGCTCAACGCTACTATCACGGTTTTACTATTCCAGAATTAGCCAGCTTACTGCAGCAGACTGGTTGGGAGCCAATTACCCAAGCCTACTCCAGCCATCAGTACAATATTGTTACTCTTGCCAAAAAGGTGATTGTTTAGTATAGTATACACCAATGAAATTGAAAGATTTCAGGGAAACATTACCTTTAGTTTTTACCTTTAGTGCAGTACTCGTTGTTGGGATACTGTTTTTTTCGTTTATACGAGTAGATGCAGCTTGGTTATCACCAACAACTGAAACAACTGAAGATGAGGCCCCTGAACCTACATTGGAGCAATTACCAGTGCATCCAGAAACTTTCATCATGGCTAATAATGATATTACGGTTGAAGAACATTTTCAAAATGATGTGATTGTGGCTGGTCAAAATATTACTATTAATGGAATAGTTGATGGTGATGTGATTGCCATTGGAGCTACTATTACAATCAACGCCATAGTCCATGGTAATGTCCGGGCGGCGGGCGGTAACATTACTATTACAAACAATGTTGACCGTAATGTGACGCTGTTTGCCGGAACAGTACTTATTACGCCAGCTGCTTTGATTGGTAAAGATCTATTTGTCAGTGGCGGCGAAGTGATCTTTGCCGGGGCAGTGAATGGATCTCTACGAGGTGAAATTGGTAACTTTACTTTGAACGGTTATGTTGGTCAGGATGTTGATGTGCAGGTTGAAGCTACTGATTGGCGTCATCAATTTAACTTCTGGTTAATCGGTGTAAAAATAATCGGCTGGTTAGGATTATTGCTGGTCGGTGTAGTGCTGGTGAAGTTATTCGCTCGACGGACCGCTGCTATTGTACAACAAATGCTAGCCCAACCGTGGCGGAGCTTAGTGTGGGGAATGGCCTATGTACTGGTAGTGCCCCTTGGCTTACTGGTGTTATTACTCACCTTGATTGGTTTACCATTAAGCCTGATTGGTGTTGTATTATTTGGCATCACGTTATATGTGGCCAAAATATATGTTGGCACTGCGGTGGGTCAGTTATTATTAATGAATAAAAAAAATCTGTTGTGGCCAATGCTGCTTGGCGTCACCTTGTACTATGCTGCCACTCAACTGTTCAGTGTGTTACCGTCACCGTTTGTCGTGATCGGCAGCATCATCCAACTTGGTTTGATATTGTGGGCGGTTGGTAGCGCAGTAGTTGTGTATCAACACCATGGACGTAGCCGTTAACATTTACAAAGCCTATGATATTCGAGGAGTGTACGGTAGCGAATTAACCGAGCTGATTGTTTATAAAACTGCTCGGGCGTTGGCTCAATTATTACAAGCTGAACAGCCCGGTAAACTATTAACCATAGTGTTAGGCGCTGATATGCGAGTATCATCGCCCGCTTTACATCAGCACGTACAGCAGGGTTTAAGTGATGAAGGGTGTCAGGTAGTTAATGTTGGTTTGGTATCTACACCGGCTTTTTATTTTGCTGTCGCTAAATACGGTTATGATGGTGGCATCATGATTTCAGCATCACATAATCCGCCTCAATATAATGGTTTAAAAATGGTTCGGGCCGGCGGTGTACCGATTAGTAAAGATACTGGCATTATAACCATACGTGATGCCGTAGTAGCCGATACTGCCTTTGGTACAACAAAAACGCCTGGTCAGGTCAGCTCGCGGGATGATATTGTTGCGGCCGACGTCGCCTATGCTTTAGAGTTTTGTCAGAACCAATCTAAGATAAAACCGTTTAAAATTGTAGCCGATGCTGCCAATGGCATGGGGGCAACGTATTTAGCAGAATTATTTAAACACTTACCTGGTCAGTTACTACCAATGAATTTTAAACTGGACGGCACTTTTCCAGCCCATGAAGCTGACCCGTTTAAAGCAGAGAACAACCGCAGTTTGATGGAACGAGTGGTGGCGGAACAAGCCGATTTAGGCATTGCCACTGATGGTGATGGTGATCGAATTTTCTTTATTGATAATGAAGGCCAGTTAATTGAACCGGCCATTATTCGTGGACTAATGGCTCAAATACTATTGCAACAACAGCCTGGTGCTACCATTTGTTACGATATTCGACCAGGTAAAATTACCTACGATATGATTGTGGCAGCCGGCGGCAAACCATCGGTCACTAAAGTAGGTCATTCTCTTATTAAAGAGCAAGCCATTGCCGAGGGAGCTATTTTTGCCGGCGAATCGTCTGGACACTTTTTTGTAAAGATGGATCATGGCATGTTTGAAGCTCCCTGTATTGTCACGTTAAAATTACTTGAATATTTTAGCGCTCATCACGGTACCAGTGCTGATCAAGTGCGTTCGTTTCGTACATATTTTCATTCTGGAGAAATCAATTCAACTGTTCGTGATGTCTCCGCGGTCATGACAGCAATTACACAGCGCTATAGTAGTGCGGCTAAAGCTGTATCACAGTTAGATGGCATTACCATTGAATATCCAAATTATTGGTTTAATGTTCGGGCCTCCAATACCGAGCCGCTGTTGCGGTTAAACTTGGAAGCAGTGAGTGCGGACATTTGTGCCACTAAAACAGCTGAATTACTAGCCGTGATTAGAGGATCATGAAAACGAAACGACCAATTGTATTTATTATTCTCGATGGCTGGGGCATTGGCACTGATGATAAGCATAACGCCATTTTTATGGCCAACACTCCAACGCTTGATCATATTTTGGCGACCTACCCCAATAAACCAATTGGAGCAGCTGGCCCACATATTGGCTTGCCCCAAGGGCACCCTGGTTCTACCGAAATGGGGCATCTTATTATGGGTGCTGGCCGCGATCTACTATTACCCCAGCAGCAACTACTTGAAGCCATTCACACTGGCCAGTTCAAACATAATACTGTACTGCAACAAGCTTTGGCCCAAGCCAAACAGGGTACTGGTCGGTTGCATTTGATGGGTTTACTATCCGATGGTGGAGTGCATACCTACGATGCTGCTTGTCATGAATTATTGGCGATGGCTAAGACTGCTCAAATACCAGAGGTCTATATCCATATTATCAGTGATGGTCGTGATGTACCGCCACAATCTCTCCCTATGTATTTGGCTCGTTTAAAAACAGCTATAGCCACAACTGGTAGCGGCACTATTGCTACCTTGCAAGGACGCTGGTGGGTGATGGATCGCGATCACCGTTGGGAACGGGTTGAGGCAGCCTATAAATTACTGGTGCTGGGTGAAGGTTTACATCACTATACTACTATTGACGCAGCGATTAAGGCTGCCTACAGCCGTGGTGAAACTGATGAATTTATTCAACCGACCGTCATCAATGCAGCTGGTACAATGCAATCAGGTGATGTGGTGATTAATTTCAACTTTCGGATAGATCGAGAAATTGAAATTACCCAAGCTTTGATTGAAAGTGATTTTCATCATTTTGAACGGCGGCACTGGCCACAACTACACTATGTGGGCATGTCGAAATATTACAACACCATGACTGCACCAACGGCCTTAGCCCGAGTTGAATTGGCTGCCAAAAATATCCTTGGTGAAGTATTAAGCAGTCGCGGTTATCGACAGCTGCGCCTGACCGAAACTGAAAAATGGGTATATGTGACGAAAATTTTTAACGTCATGCGGGAAGATCCATTTCCAGGTGAAGAACGTATTCTCATTCCATCAGATAAAGTAGCCACCTATGATTTACAACCGGCCATGCAAGCTCAAGCCATTGCTGAAGAAACGGTGACACATTTACGTGATCGATCCTTTGATGTGTATATCATTAACTTTCCGAATGCTGATATGTTAGGGCACACCGGTAATACGGCAGCTGCTTTGCTTGGGATTGCCGCAGTTGATCGAGCCCTTAAACTCATTTATACAGAAATTGTACAACAACAAGCTATTATGGTAATTACGGCCGATCATGGCGATGCCGAAGTAATGTGGGATACACAGTGGAATTGTCCACATACTTTTCATACCGATTCATTTGTGCCATTTATTTTGGTCGATGATCAACGTCGGCAGATGCAATTACGCGACGATGGCACACTGAAAGATTGTGCTCCAACCATTTTACATTTACTCAACGAGCCAATACCAAACGATATGACTGGCCGTAGTTTAATTATTTCCTAATACTATGTCGTCGGTCATCACCGTTGAGCAATTATCTCGATCATTTCGTTTGAAAGGACGTAATTCCCGCACCATTACTGCGGTGGATCATATTTCATTTCAAGTACAACAAGGGGAATTATTCGGTTTTTTAGGACCAAATGGAGCTGGCAAAAGTACCACTATCGCCATGCTGACGACCTTATTGTTACCAAGTAGTGGGACTGCTACGGTAGCCGGTTTTGATATTCAACAGCAGCGCGATCAGGTGCGTAAAAAAATTGGAATTATTTTCCAAGAAACCACACTTGATCATAAGCTTACCGCTTACGAAAATCTTAATTTCCATGGTGTACTTTATGGTATCAACCGCATTACCCGACGACAACGGATTACTGAATTATTAGCCATGGTTGAATTGAGTGACCGAGCTCATTCAATAGTACAAGAATTTTCTGGTGGTATGAAACGTCGGCTAGAAATTGCTCGTGGATTACTGCATTTACCGGAAATACTATTTTTAGATGAACCAACTCTAGGCCTAGACCCACAAACCCGAGAACATATTTGGCGTTATATCGATAAAATTCGTCAAACCAGATCCATGACGATCTTTTTAACAACTCATTATTTAGATGAGGTAGAAAATTGTAACCGAGTGGCCATTATTGATGGTGGTAAAATTATTGCCTTGGATCAGCCCAGCACCCTGAAAACACGTTACCAAGTCAACACGATGAATCAAGTATTTTTAGAAGCCACTGGTCATGGCATTCGTGAAGATGAACTGTTATGAAAGCCTATCTAGCGGTTATTTGGGTACTATGGCGACGAGATTTACTCCATTATTGGCGTAACCGAGTACGAGCGATTGTTGGTTTAACCATGCCGATGTTGTGGTTATTTATTTTTGGTGGCGGCATGTCATCATCGCTTAGTCAAGGCAACACCAGTCTGATTGATGGCATTTCGTATGTACAATTTATTTTTCCTGGAGTGATTGCCATGAGTTTAATTTTTAATGCCATCTTCTCGGCTTTGGATACGGTAAAAGATAAAGAGTTTGGTTTTTTAAAAGAAATTTTAGTGGCACCAGTACCACGATCTACCATTGTATTCGGTCGATCATTGGGAGCAGCTTCCACCGCGGCCATTCAGGCTACCCTCATTTTAATATTGGGCCCATTTATTGGGGTGCATCTTACTCCGGTAATGATTATGCTATTGTTACCAGCTATTTGGTTAGTGGCGCTAGCCTTAGCCTCGATTGGTATTGTGCTAACGGCTCTGTTTGATAACCAAGAAGGCTTTCAATTTGTGGTTAATTTTGTGAATATGCCCATGTTCTTTTTATCCGGCGCTTTATTTCCATTAGGGCAACTACCCAGCTGGATGGAAACTGTAGTACGGCTTAATCCAGCCAGCTACGCTGTTGATGTAATGCGACGAATCGTGCTGACTCAACAACACATTCCACTCGATACCATTAATCGTTTTTCTTTTACCATATTTGGTCATAATGTATCAGCTTGGATTGATATTATTATTCTGGTGGGATTTTCTGCTGTACTATTAACCTTGGCAGCGCGCTTATTCAGTAAACCAAAATAACTATGATCGGTATTTACGATTCAGGCATTGGCGGTTTAGGCATCTTTAAGACAGTGCGCTCTGTGTTACCGGATGAATCAATTTGGTATTATGGGGATACGCGCTACATGCCATTTGGTGATCGTCCGGCGGATGAAGTGAGGACCATTACCTTGCACGGTTTACAGCGCTTAGCCAGCCAATGTGCCATTATTGTGATTGCCTGTAATACTGCTTCAATGAATGATTTGGAATACTTGCGTTCTATGATTGCTGTTCCAATTATTGGAGTAGTACCAGTAATTAAAACAGCTACTCAAATTAGCCAAAACGGCCAAATTGCTTTGCTGGCAACAGTGGCTACTTGTCAATCACCTGCCACTGACCACTTAATCCAACAATTGGCTCATGATAAACAAGTGATCAAAATTGCTTGCTCTGGTTTAGCCAGTGCTATTGAACATGCTACTTTAACTAAAAATCAGTTAGGCGGTTTTTTACAGGGCATTAACGGCGCTGATGTAGTAGTGTTAGGGTGTACGCATTACACTTTGATTAAAGGTTTGATTCAAAATTTGGTCGGTCCAGATGTGCGGGTGATTGATTCCAACGAAGCGGTCGCTCGGCAAGTATTACGCGTAATGCGTCGTGATCAGCTAGAACAACCATCTACTCACCCCGCCTATCAATTCGACTGTAGCGGTAATAAAGCAATGTTCGATCAACAGATAAAAAAATATCTGGCGTAAACGGTATCACTCTATGTCTCTTGCCTGCACCATGGGCCATAAAGACTTGAGCGCAGCCAAGAGAGCTAGAGTGATTTTTTAATGACACAACAGTATAGACGAAATCAGGACTTTTGTAAAGCCCCCTGTAGGCGAGCAGCTATAATGTCCCCATAGTCTGTTGAGCATCGTGTCCTCTTGGGGAAGTACTGGATTAACAACACGACTACTATGGACATTGACAATCATATCGTTGGAAAACATGCCATCTTTCAATTAGTGGAAGG
>JACPGK010000004.1 GCA_016182495.1 Candidatus Kerfeldbacteria bacterium | reverse complement strand
GTCTACCCAGACATACAATTCCGTGATACGATTATTTTCCAAAGAGAGCATAGTATTCTATGGTTAAGCGTTAGATACTTACCATTGTACATGCTCTTTTTGCTATTTTCCTAATGATTCTGAATTTATGGGTTCAGGTAAGACTAGTGCATTGACGGTTAGATTGTTGAGTGCTAGACTGTTTGGCGTGTCAATTCGACTGAAACAACTGTTGGTGACTGCGTTGGTGCGGTTGTTGCGTTTGGCTGCATTGCTATTAAAAGCCAGCTGGTGGCTAGGGTTGGTGCTGGCTAATCCGTTTATTGTGATACTAAAATTTATCCTCCGGCCGGTGGTAGTAATGGTGTATCGTCAATATGTTACCATCATGGCCCAGGTGCGTCGTTCGGCGTTTATGCAGAATAAAATTTTGTTTATTTTTGGCAATAAATATTTTATTCATGTGATTGTTGTCACGATTACTTTTTTTGTTGCCAGTACAAATTTATTACAAGCCAAAGAAAATTTTGATCCAGAATTTGGCAAACGGTCTGGTTTGTATAAGATTGTTAAACCAGGTGATGCTGCCAATGTCGATATTGTCGAACAAGGCTTGCCCAGTAAAACCAAAACTAAGCACTCATATGTATCAACGGATGGTAGTATTATCGCTAATATTCCAGCTATTGATCCAAGCGCTCAACCGTTATTGACCGTTGGTGATCAATTGCAGCTGGCTAACCAAGATGCTCTAGTAGGCAGCTCGGTGATTGAGACCAGTGTTGGAGTACGCGCTGGCATTACTGAATATAAAGTGCGTCAGGGTGATACCGTTAGTGATATTGCCAATCGTTTTGGCGTGACCGTTAGTACGTTATTATGGAGTAATAATTTAACGTCGAGCAGTTATATTAAACCAGGCGATACTTTAAAAATTTTGCCAGCTTCTGGTATTACACATACCGTGGCTGAAGGGGACACTCTAGAAAAAATCGTTGAAAAATATAAGGGTGACTTAGAAGAAACTGTTCGGGTAAACGATATCGGTGAAGATCGTTTAGTAGCTGTTGGTACAGAAATTGTAGTAGTCGATGGCACTCCTCCGCCACCGCCACCTCCCCCAGTGCAAAGTTCCTACTATGGACAAACCGGTACCTATAACGTATACCAACAACGCAATGTACCGAATGGAGCTATTACTGGAGGCAAATTAAATTGGCCGGTGGGTTGTCGCAATACGCCAACCACGTATTGGGGGCATGCTAATCGAGCTCGTGATATTCCTTGTCCGGTTGGCACACCAATTTATGCCGCTGAAGCTGGCACCGCCTATATTACCTTTACCGGACAATGGGGACATGGCTATGGTAATGCAATAGATGTACGCAGTGCTAATGGTTTAGTGACGCGCTATGCTCACTTAAGCTCATTTAATATTACTAATGGTCAATCGGTTAGTCGTGGCCAAGTGATTGGTTTTGTTGGCATGACCGGACGTACCAGCGGTCCTCACATTCATTTCGAAGTGATCATCAATGGGGTAGCCTACGACCCGATTGGTTTCATCATGTGATATACTAATTGTCATGGAATTGTATCAACCGAATGTCATTGAACCAAAATGGCAAGCCTATTGGCGCAGTGCTCAATTAGATCGCGCTGACGATGATTCTGCTGAACAGAAATTTTATTGTTTAGACATGTTTCCGTATCCTTCGGCCCAGGGCTTGCACGTTGGGCACCCCGAAGGCTATACCGCCACTGATATTATGTCGCGCTGGTTACGTATGACCGGGCACAACGTACTACACCCCATGGGGTGGGATGCATTTGGTTTGCCGGCCGAAAATTATGCTATTAAAAGTGGGGTGCATCCCGATACTTCAACGCACAACAATATCATAACCTTCACGCGTCAAATTCAAGGGCTGGGCTTAAGTTACGATTGGGACCGCGTCATTGATACATCATCGCCGGAATACTACAAATGGACTCAATGGATGTTTCTGCAAATGTACCAGCATGGCTTAGCCTATAAAAAAAGGGCCAGGGTGAATTGGTGCGATAGTTGCCAAACAGTGCTTGCTAATGAGCAAGTGATTGATGGTAAATGTGAACGTAGTCAAGATGCAGTGGTACAAAAAGATCTAGAGCAGTGGTTTTTCAAAATTACTGACTATGCTGAACAATTACTGAACGATTTGGAAATAATTGATTGGCCTGAACCGATTAAAATAATGCAACGTAATTGGATTGGGCGTAGCGAAGGGGCAGACATTGAATTTAGAATTAAGAATCATGAATTAAGCATCAAGGTATATACAACTCGTCCTGACACATTATTTGGCGCAACCTATATGGTGTTAGCACCCGATCATCCATTAGTTGAAAAAATCACTACGAAAGAAAAAAGCCAAGCTGTGCGGCACTATCAAGAAGACACTATCAAAAAAACAGAATTAGAGCGAACCAGTCTACAAAAAGAAAAAACCGGTGTATTTACTGGTGCGTATGCGATCAATCCAGCTAATCAAAACCTAATTCCAGTTTGGATTGCTGATTATGTATTGTCCAGTTATGGCACTGGAGCTATTATGGCTGTGCCGGCACATGATGAACGCGACGCGGCCTTTGCCCAGCACTATGATTTAGCTGTGCAAGTAGTTGTTAATGAGATGGGTAAATTACAGCAGTCGAATGAATTTGATAATTTAGATAGTGAAATAGCTAAATGGAAAATTACAGAGAAGGTGGGTGGAGTTAAAAAAGTAAATTATAAAATGCGGGATTGGTTAATTTCTCGGCAACGCTACTGGGGCGCACCCATTCCCATTGTGTACGATCCACAAGGTCAGCCTCATCCGGTGAAGGTGGAGCATTTGCCTTTAGTATTACCAACTGATGTTGACTATACCCCCAAAGGTACTTCACCGCTTGGTAGTTCTGTAGAGTATCAACAGCGAGCAGAACAATGGTATGGCAAAGGATGGCGTTTTGAAGTGGATACCATGGATACGTTTGTGTGTTCTTCTTGGTATTACTTGCGTTACTGCGATCCGCACAATGCCCAGGAGTTTGCCGCTTACGCTCAATTAGCCCAGTGGTTGCCGGTGGATATGTATGTTGGCGGCGCCGAACACGCGGTATTACATTTATTGTATGCGCGGTTTTTTCATAAAGCCTTGCAAGATTTTGGGTATATTCCCAAGCAGGTTGGGCGTGAGCCATTTAAGGCTTTGCGTAATCAGGGCATGATTTTAGGTGAAGATCATCAAAAAATGAGTAAATCACGCGGTAATGTGATTAATCCAGATGATATTGTGAACGAATTTGGCGCTGATACGTTGCGTTTATACGAAATGTTTATGGGACCATTTGAAGATGTTAAACCTTGGAACACCAGCAGTATTCGCGGCGTGCGTCGCTTTTTAGAACGAGTGTGGAAGTTTTACCAAAACAATCTTGCCCACGGCATTGAACCAAATGCTACTAATCAAAATATCGAAATTGTTTTGAAACAAACTATTAATAAAATAACTGATGATATTAAAAATTTTAAATTTAATACCGCTATTTCGCAATTAATGATTTGTTTGAATGGGTTTAATGAACAGGGTGGCCTAGTGAACACTGGAACACTCATTCAGTATTTACAACTGCTCTATCCATTTGTGCCGCATATTGCTGAAGAATTACGTAATCAATGCCAGTTTGGCGCAGATATTTTTCAAGCCTGGCCAGAACGCAGTGATCATATTGAACAAGTTGATGATGTGACCATCACCATTCATATTAATGGTAAACGGCGCGATCAATTAGCGGTGGCGCCGAATGCTGATGAGTCAGCAGTAAAAGAACGAGTAGATCAATCGGAGAAAATACAGAAATTATTAGCCGGTAAAAAAGCACTCAAGGTGATTTACGTTCCAGGCAAAATCTACAATATCATTGTACAATGATTTCGCTTAGCGCAGCTGTACAGATTTTTAAACAAGGCGGCATGGTAGTGTATCCAACTGATACCGCCTATGCGCTTGGTTGCATTTATAATAATAAACGAGCCATTCGTCAGATTATGGCCTTAAAAGGCCGCACTGATCCAAAATTTACTGTAATTGCTTCATCATTGGCGCAAGTCGAAAAATTTTTTACGCTCACAACCCCTCAACGCCGGCTAGCAAAAAAATATTGGCCAGGGCCACTATCAATTGTTGTATCATCACGCTATGCTGTTCGTGTACCACAACAATCAATCGCGCGAGCGTTAGCCCGCCGGGTTGGTCAACCACTGCTCGCAACTAGTTTGAATCGTACTGGTCGGCCGACGGTATACAGTATTGGCTCAACCGAAAAAAAATTATTACAATCATTGCCAGATCAAGCCATTCTTAATATTGGAACATTAAAACGCACCCCGTCATCTACGATTGTAGCTTGTCGCGGCGAAAAAATTATCATCTATCGCCATGGGCCGATTAACCCCAAATAAACAACTCGGTCAACATTTTTTAGTTGATGACACGGTCTTGCACACCATAGTCGATACCTACCGGGTCGATAATGGCAATGGAGTAGTGTTGGAAGTTGGTCCAGGCTTAGGCGTACTGACAGCGCAATTAGTGCAATGTGCTCAACAAGTTACAGCCGTAGAGTTTGATCGCCGTTTTTTACCAACACTCCATAATCTACAGCAACACTATCCCAACCTGACCATTGTGCAGCAGGATATTTTACAATTTGATCTTCAAGCTCATCAGCTGCAGCCGGGCCAGTATGATATTGTTGCTAACTTACCGTATCAAATTACCGGTCAGTTTTTTCGTCGTTTTTTAAGCACCCACTATTATCCTCGGCGGATGGTGCTGCTTATTCAACGGGAAGTAGCTCAACGTTTGGTAGCCCAGCCAGGAGAGATGAGTATATTAGGGTTAGCGGTGCAATTATGGGCCAAGCCACGGTTGGTTTGTACAGTGCCACCGCAGGCTTTTAAACCAGCCCCAGCTGTGCATAGTGCGATAGTGGTACTGGATGATATCCGGCAACAATGTTTTGTGACGGCTGATCAGGAAACAAGGTTATTTCAGTTGATTAAGTTGGGTTTTTCAAAAAAAAGAAAGCTGTTAGTATCAAATTTATCAGCCCGTATTCCAAAAAAGGCCTTGCTTGAGCAATTTTTTCATCTTGGTATTTCGCAGCAGGCTCGAGCCCAAGATTTATCCCTGAAACAGTGGTTGCAGCTAGTTGACAATTTGACAATATTCATGATATAATTTTATTGTGAATTTAGAAGCCAATGAACTTTCCACGCGCCAATTTAAAGGGTTTTTTTGGGCATACCTGCTGTGTGGGGTTATTGTTATGATTGGCGGTGTGTATGCATTTTCAAGCCGGGTGAATGACTTACCAAGCACTTTGTTTGGCCTTGATACCACTCCTGGTGAAGTTCGTAACCCATTGCAACAACGTTTACAAGAATTAGCCGATTTAAAACTGAAGGATTCTGATAGTGATACCATCACCGACTTTGATGAACTCTATGTGCACAAAACCAGTGCCTATTTAGCAGATTCTGACGCTGATGGTATGGCGGATAATGTTGAATTAGCCCAAGGTAAAGACCCTATCTGTGCCGAAGGTAACACCTGTACCACTACTCGGGCTGCTAGTACCACTACCGCCACCACTAACACCAACACCACTGCACTGCCAACCAATTTAAGTGCTGCCGAACTTCGTACACAATTGGCTAGTAGCGGAGTGTCAAAAAGTTTGCTTGATCAAGTGACCGACCAGGAGTTACTTGATACCTATGCCAGCGTAGCGGCCGAATCAAATGCTACGGCCGTTGTGAGTACGAACACCACGGCGGATCCATACGCCGATCTATTGTTGAATACCAATACTCCGGGGGTGGGAGCATTTCAACCACAATCAGTTGATCAACTGCAAAATTTGAATGTTACCGAAATTCGGAATTTGTTAAAACAGGGCGGAGCATCCGACGCCGATTTAGAAGGCATTGACGATGCTACCTTGCAGCAAATTTATCAGGATACGTTAAGCAGTCAGCTTGATTTATTAGATACTACCACCGGTCAAACCGGCAATTTATGATACTGCTGCGCCGTATTTTTACCAGCCTGTGCCTTGTGCTAGTGATGATGACTATGTTGGTAAAACCAATGCCAGCAGCTGCCGTTGCTATTCCGGTAGTTGATGTTGATGCCGCTGTTCTTAATACTCAACGCACTGTTAAAGAGGTTATTTTAGATATGCTCGGAGCCATGATCCGTAATGCTCTCAATGCGTTTTTGGGTAAACTTGCCCATGATGCAGCCGTGTTTATTGCTTCCGGAGGCGAGGGCCAAGATGCTTTAGTATTTAGTAAACCACCAGGCGAGTATATGGAATCTTTGGGGGATGCCGCTGCCGGTGGTGCCATTGAAGGGTTAGCCAGCGGTGCGGGGTTAGATGTGGCGGGGTTATGTGATCCTGGTGAAACCTTTAAGGTGAACTTAACCTTTGGGTTAGATGCTGGTAATGCCAAAACGCCTTACAAGCCAGCTTGTACCTTAACCGAGTTAGGGAGTAATTGGAAAGAGGCCTATGCCGATGCCGATTTTAATAAATTTTTTGAATTGCAATTCGATCCGTCGGCTAATCAAACCGGCGTATTTTTAGAAGCGCAAGATGTTACTATTTCAGCGACTGATGCCGCCGAAAAAGATGCCGAAATTAAACGTTCGAAAGGTGACTTTGATAGTAAAACTGAATTAGTTTCTAAAACTATTCTCACACCCGGCTCATTGATAGAAGGCGGATTTAAGAATGCCAGCGATTCTACCAAAGAAACTCTTAGAACTGTGGGTAAGCCATTTACCGATGCCATTAATATTTTTGCTAGCACTCTAGTGAGTAAATTAATGAAACGACTGCAAGATGGTATTGCCAACTTATCAAAAGGTAGCGGTTTGGCTGGCATTATTTCGGGAGTCAGTTCCGGTGCCGCCACTGGCCGCGGAGCAGCCGAAGCCACCTTTGCCGAACTGAAACAACCCACCTTCGCCGCCACTGGTTCATTTGATATTTTAGCTGAATTAGGCAGTTGTCTCACCGGTGATGATGGCTTTGGTCCAACTGTAAATAACTGTGCCATTGGGGCAGCCATGCAAATCGCCATCACTGAACATTGGTCGGTGCAAGAATTTATCAATTATTTGAATGATAATAGTAAGCAATACCGTTTCGCTGATAATAACAGCGATTCCGCCTCTATTATTGATGATGCCGCCATTACCTACAAAGGTATTCTACTGTTAAAAAAATATCGCATTGCCCCGGTGGGCTGGCAATTGGCTGCTGAATATATTAATGCCAAGTATGCCAGTAATATTCCCACCTTGCAAAATTTGGTTGATTGCTACAATGCCTGCGGTGGTGATAGTGCCGGTGCCTGTACTTTATTACTGAATGATCCTGATGGCAACGCTACTACCTACTCGCCGTTTTGTAAGTTAGTTGATCCGCAGTGGGTATTAAAAGCACCGCAGAATTTTTGTGAACGCGAGGCGCCGGGTCCTGATTTTTCCAGCATCAATACTTTTGAAACTGGTACCGCGGCTGAACAGCAAGCAGTTCAATTTAGTCGTTTAAATTATTGTGCGGATAGTCGTGGCTGTATTGAGGAAGTTCAAGAAGGAGTATGCACCGCCTACGGCTATTGTACCGATGAGCGACGGATTTATCGTTTCGCTGGAGAATCGTGTCAGTCGGAATACAGTTCTTGCCAAACCTTTAGCAATGAAGCTGGCGATACGGTTTCGTATTTGAAGAGCTCACTCAATTATAATGATTGTGCTACCGATCCGGGCTGTCAATGGTATTGTTTAAGTCAAAACGCTAGCGGTAGTTTTGATTGTGCCAGTCCAACCGAAACATTTGTTTCCTGTACCGAAGATACGGCTACTGATTATGGCTTAACCTACGATGCTAATGAAGTATGCGGTTGCACGCTCGACCGTACTTGTCAGGTGGCAGCCGGTTCTGATTTAGGCTTTGATGGTAACACTGATAGTGTATATGACTATTGGCAGTGTGAGGTAGCTAATGGTAATGGCACCGAGTCGTTATGTGAATTAAGCAGTGCCTGTGGAGCGGGTAGCCCAAGCTATGATCCCACCACCGAACAGTGTACCTGCACACTATCAAATACGTGTGCTGCCGCTGGCGGTGATAACAGTTGTCCGGTGACGGTTGATATACAGGGTGGCGGCACTACTAGCTTAACCTGTACCTTAGATAATGGCGCCAGTTGCACCGAGGATTATTCTACCTATTCCAATGCACCAGCCTGTGAAGTAACCACTGGCTATTTGAATTGTGGTGATACTTGTACGGTACTTGATGGTCAAACTAGTTGCAGTAATAGTTTGGGGAATGATTGTGTTGATGGTGACATCGATACCAGTGATGGCGATATCGATGCTGATGGCAGTGTTAATGGCAGCTGCACCTTGCAGGATAGTTGCGCGATAGCCGCCGGCTTATACGCCTGTACCAGTACCGGAGGCAATACTTGCGTGATTGGTACCGTAACAGAAGAGCCGGCCATATCAAATGATACATTATATTTTGATGATAATACCCAAAGTTGCGATAGTGGCGATGCCGGTTGTCAACAATATATTCGGCTGAAATCTGATACCAATTTGATTCCGAATACCTTTTTTGAATACTATGATCAAAGCCAGAATAATCTTGATGATACCGTTCAAGATTTTGTCGCTTTTTGTTCACACGATGGCAGTGGTTGCGATAGTAGCGCGGCTTGTACCGAAGATATTAACGGCGATGGCGATACCGCTGATACCGAAGAAACTCAAGGTCAGTGCATTGGTTGGATTCAAGATGACGCCGTGGTTGATATATTCACCAGCGGTACAGATACCTCATTTACCAGCACTGTGACCACTAATTACAGTACCAATTATGCTCACTTGGTGGCGGATGGCAGCGGTGATGGTGCTTTAAGCATAACAGTAGATACTGGTCAAAATGTATCAAATCGTACCTTTACGTTTGCCTATTCGGCCTTATCCCTTGATGCCAGCACCACTACCTGCGACCTATCATTTAGTATTGGCGATGCCAATGGCTATGATATCGAAACGGTCACGTCGTTTACCGATGCCAGTGATGCTACCATTACCAGTTATTCGGATAGTTTCCGTGATTATTATGTTACTCACACCTTCCCGAACCAGTCTGATTTGGCGGTTGATTTAGGTAGCGCCATTACCGTATCAATCAACGAACACGCCAACTGCGCTATTGATATCGAAGCCGCTACTCTGGTTGAAGCCGATTCATTTACGAACAGTTATCCAAATTATTTAAGCAATAACGCTACCTATCTTAATGGTGATACCTTACGTTGCGAGCCCGCAGATGTTGGTTGCGAATTGTATGTTGAAGCTGGCCGGGATGAAGAAGAAGGTATCCCCGGTTTAATTACCAATGCCGGGTCAGCCGCTTGTGTCGACGCTAACGGTGATTACGATTATAGCAACCCGTCCTGTAACCAATGTAATGGTAACCCAGTCCTTGATCAGCCTGATGATTATTTTGTAGGGTGCGGTTTTTACCAAGAGATAGGATTAGATAACACCACTCCTATCACCACGGATGAGCCTTGGTTGGATAATGTTACAGAACGACCAGGAGTGATGCAGCGCTACGGTGGGTATTGCAGTAATGATAGTGTCACTCATTGTTTTGCCGATACTGATTGCGTTTCAGGAGCCACCTGTCAATTACAATTATCCATTGTGCCATCATCGGCTGATCAGTGCGGTATTTCGGCGGTGGGTTGTGAAGAATACACCAACCTTGATGCCGCAGCCCAAGGTGGTGAAGGTTTAGAATATTACACCGATTTGAAGCAGTGCGTTAAAACCAACGATACTGCCATTGCCACCTTCCATACATTCGAAGGCAGTGATGATAGCGGTGGCGTACGGATTAATGATTATTTGTTCAAAGTGGCTAATGATGTTCCTTATGTTGGCGCTCCCTGCACCCAGCTTGATTTACAGAGTGAAGAGTTTAATGCCGATTGCCAAGATGGCGAAAGTGGCACCACCGTTCATGATTGTGGACCCAGCGGTGATTTAGATAACGATGGCATTGCCAATAACAGTGATGTCAGTACTGATGATGAAGAATATGGTGTCAACGCCGATTGTCGTCAATTTTTGGATGATAGTGGCAACATTTACTATCGCTATGAATCTGAAGTGATTGTAGTATCCGATGCCTGTATTCCACTGCGTAATTCGCAAGATACCCGCGTATACTATGCCATACCGAATGACAGTAATAGTTGTGCCGCTGCCGAAGTGGGATGTCGTGAATATCGTGGTACCGATGCCGGAGCAACTGAAGAGGTGATTAATGAAACTTTTGCCAGCAACTCGTACGAAGCTTGGGCCGGAGCTACCTCTACCAGTAACGAAGCCTTAAGCCAGGGCGATTATTCCTTGCAACTGCACGACGCTGATGCAGCCAATGCCACTAATGCGGCTATCTCATATAATCTATTTACCACGGTTGATACCGAAACAGTTGGATTATTAAATGCTGGTAGTTCGTATATTCTTACCTTTTGGGCCAAAGTGGATGGTGGCAGTTGTTCTGATGCAACCTATACTACCATTGCCGATTGTACCGGAGCAGCGGCCAGCTGGAATTCCGGCAGCGCCACCTTTAACCTTGATGGCCTAGCGAATGACTACTACTTTACTACCAGCGGAGCCAGTAGTACGCCAGTGTCAGTCACTCTTGATCCCAATGGTGAAGGTGGTTGGCAGTACTATCAAGTTGGACCGGTGATTGTGGATACAGCTGAAAGCGTTGCCGCAGGTGATGAAACGTTTACTCTGCAATATACCGGTGGCAGTGCCGCTGCCGAAGCCTTTATTGATACCATTAGGCTGACGCAATCGAATAGCCAATATTTAATTCAGGATACGGCCAACACTTGTCTTGGTTTTGAAGGTTGTCGTGAGTACAGTGATCGGTCTGCTGTCACCCACTATTTAAAATCGTTCCAGCGGTTATGTGATACCGCCGCTGTCGGCTGTGAAGCAATGATTGATACCGCCAATTCCACTAATCCGTTTACCGAAGGCTATAACCTGAATAATGAGTACAACGAAGATGATGTGATTGTGCCATACGATCAGCCGGTTACTTTGGTGTACGATGACGATAATCAATGTTCTCAAACAGTGTATGGCTGTAGCGAAGTTGGCTTACCCGATGTTGATGAACGGACTGGAGAAATTTTAGAATACCAATCAACTTATCTGTTGGATCGACCCGATGATTACGTTTCAATTTTATGTGAACAACCGCAACTGCAGTGTCGCCAATATGATTCGGAATACGATGGCACAGTGTACTTTAAAGACCCCGGCGATAAAATTTGTGAATTAAAAGAATACACCAACGAAGCTGGTAACACGGTGCAAGGTTGGTTTAAAAAAGATAGTGCCGCTGCCTCGCCCGATTGCCCGGTGCAGTATGAGTATGCCGATCCATCACAGCCTTTGGGCGGCGTGTGTAGTAGTAATAGTGTGCACTTGAATGATGATTTTACTGTCGCTAGCAGCAAAGTGGATAAATTATGTAATTCTGATGCCGATTGTTATCCAACCGATTGGGATAGTAGTGATCCTGCCCCACGCTGTTTATCCAACCCCGCTGATGATGTCGATGTGTACAATGGCGGCATTCATAATTATCTGCAGTATGTTGATGATGGAGTTACTTTAACCACTCCAGATTTTGGCTGGGTAGGGCAGTGTCCCGGTGAGCAATCGGGTTGTTCAGAATACGTTGATCCGTATAGTCCTAATATTGCCGAAGTGATTAACAATTGGAGCTTTGAAGATGATGCTCGCGACCTCGATAACGTGTACTATGCCTCGGATGCTACGCCTGATGGTTTTCCGGATTATTGGGCAGTACCACAAAATGGTTCGGGCATCAATGTTGATAACGATGGCGATGGCATTGCTGATGACGTTAATTATAGTACGGTCGATTTAGATTTGGATGGTACCACTGACTTTGATAGCAGTTGTGCCAACGATATTATCAAAGCGATTGAAACTACCGCTGTAGCAGCCGCTGATGGTGCCAAGGCTCTGGCCTTAACCAACTGTGCTGTCAGCCCAATCAAGTTCCATGAATTTGAACGAGACCAGCTTTACACTTTGCAGGCCATGGTGAAAATGCCACAAATTGGCTTTGATGATGAAGATAGCACCACCGATACACCAATTGAGTTTAGTATCGGTTTACAATTTTTTACTAATGATACGGCTGATGTAGATCACGTGGCGGATGGTATCACTGTCGATGATAGCGTCACCTATATTGTCGCCAATCACGCTACTATTTCTGATACCGCTTTCGAAGTGGATACCGATGGCATGAGTAAATGGTATCGCTGGCAGGGTAATATTGGTTTAGGTTCAACCATTGAATGGCCTGGCAACGCGGTGTATGCCCGAGCCTTTGTGGCGAATCATTCTGCTACCACCATGTATTTCGATGCCGTCAGCTTAAAACAGAATGATAAGTATTATTACCTCGATTATACGGTTGATGGCACATCGGAGAAAGAATCAATTGATAGTACCAATTCGTGTGATACGCAAGATGTTGATTTGAATGATATTTTATCCGATGGTGGTTGTGTGGCTTTCCGTGATATTACTTACGATACCCAAAGTTATGCTCAAGATGCTCAAGATTGCACCACCTGTTTGTTAACTCCAAATTCTGATACCTGCCGTAACCAGGCCGATGCCTGTGATACTAATACCGTGTTAAAAGTGAACCGTGATCGGGTGTGCAGTGAATGGTTAGCTTGCGAAACCGCTGCTACGGTGATTGATGATCAAGGTAATCAATCCAGCCAGTGTTATAATATTAATATTTGTAATGAACTCGATGCCAATGGTAACTGTTCCTCCTGGGTACCCAAACCAGCCTACGATCAATTGAGTCCATCGTTAGATATTCAATACACTTCAGCCAAAGGTGATACCGATGCCTTGTTAGATATGACTAATCTAACTGGCTATGCCAAAGCTGGCGTTACTTGGCCAGGCACCCGGTCGTGTCAGGCTGGGCCGTATGCTGGACAATTATGTGATGCCGATAGTGATTGTACCGATACCTGTACCGGTGGGCTGTGTGTTGGCAGCGGTATCAGTTGCAGCACCAATGATGATTGTAATCCGGAAACCTATACCTGTGCTGATCCATTTGCTGTGAACGGCTATTATCCGTATGGTTGGATGTATGAAATTGGCGAGAGCGGCGCTAGCAGCGGGCAAGATTTGATTGAACATAACGATTTTGAAACCCTGTATTGCGCCGGTAGCGATGCCGATACTACCCAGCCGTGTATTACCAATGCCACGCAAGTTGATATTGTTACGGCTAGCCCCGAAGCGGGTAACTGTTTTACCAGCCGAATTGAAAGCCGGTTGCAAGATACCGACATTACCAATGATCCGGTTACCATTATCGCCGGTGACGATGTGGCCACGGCTTTTAGCACTGATGACGATCAACCCAACCCCACCTACTATTGTCCAAACACGCCTGCATTTTTTGATTGGCCATTTGGTGGCCCACCACTCAACGATGTCAGTTACACCGCTCGCGGTTGGCAAACTGTTGGCACAGCTACTGTTCAGGTGAGTCAGTATGATCCACGCGTACCAGATTGTACCGATGATTGTCCACAAATTGACGTTAATAATGTATTGGAAGTAGAACCGCAAAATGAACCCAATACTTCCTTCACCAGCGGTGTAGAATATGATTTAAGTAATAATGGTAATAATATTATTCCTGGCGGCAGCTACGCTTTGTCGTTCGAGGGCCGGTACGATGGTAATTATGCTGGATTAGATGCGGTATCACCATCTACTTTAACAATTTGTTTAAATCATAATGGTATGGTTGATCCGGATGATACGGATATCAGTGTTGAACGAAAAGATTGTTTTGTGAGCGGTTACGGGGCAGCTGATATTGTGTTCGCCATTGATACCTCTAGTTCAATGTCTGGAGAAATTAATGCTGTGCAACAGGCCATAGTTGATTTAGCCGATTTGCTTGATGCCTCGGGCGTGGATGCTCGCTTTGCGCTAGTGGATATGGACCGGTTTGATTTAGATGGTGATGGGGCAGCGGATGATGATGCTAATGATTTGGATTTAGATTTTACCGCTGATGTGTGTGATGCCCGTGATGCCAGCAATAATTGTACTAGCGGTACTTTCTTTGAAGCCGTTGATGCCATGGTAGCTACTTCCGCCTTAGTTGATCCATTTAATGCCGTAGTCAACATAGCCAACAATACCTTGCCCACCGGTGAATCATTAAGCTACCGTAACGATGCCCAACGGTTTATTATTATTGTTACCGATACCGGTGATGAAATTGGCAACGATATCGGTTCAGCTCAAGCTACCAGCTCTGCTCAACTGGCCTCGGTGCCGGTGTATGTTATTTCTAACGGTCGCGAGGCTTGTGCCAATGATAATGCCGACGATGCTGCTACTGGTAGCCCGTGTAGTGCCAACTATGCCAGCCTGGCCGATGCCAGTGGTGGCGATGTGTATGATTATACCGACCCCGATGATAACACTGCTCCGTATGCCACCAGTTCAGATTGGGCCGGCGATACTACCATTGTTGATCGGTTGTATGGCAGTATTTTAAGCGATGTGGAAATTTTCCAGATGGATTCAATCATGCGCACCTACACCTTTGGCCCCATCACCACTACGCAATTACAAGAAGATAACGAGGCGGCGTACAGCGAAATTGTCGACGTAACGACTGATTTGGAATTTTTAGCCTCTGATAACTCACACATTCAAATTGATAATGTATCGTTAATGCCGGTGTTAGAAGTGAGCAAAGAACTTGATCCTATTACTCGGTCGTGCCGAGCCTACCCCGAAAGCGATGCCTTGCAATGTGATTATACCCAGGCTACTGGCGGCGTATTTAAAGGTTGGAAAGGCTATTGTTTAGAACAAGATCCCACTAATAATCAACGGTGTATCAGTTGGTGGCCACAAGATATTTTGGCTGGTGAAGAATCTATTGTCGAGCGAGTGCCATCGGGCTATAACGGTAGCGGTGGTCGATCGAACGTGTACCATTGTTTGGTATCGAAAGGTTTACAAGAACCTGGCTTTTGTGATGAAGCCACTTGGGATACGAACGATCCAATCACCTTTGGCACTGGTAAAATTTGTACCAATAACGATCAGTGCGATAGCGGTGAATGTATCCAAGGGGCTAATTACACTTTCCCCACGCATAATGATGGTATTGCCAATACTGATAACTTTGATACTGAAGCAGCTGTCACTGTAGCCGCGTTCAGCGCCGAAAAGGATCATCCTGAAACTGGTTTGGATGAAGATAATGTTGGCGATTATAATGAAATTGATAACGGCTACCGCGTGCGTGCCTTACGCTGGCAAGTGCCAGATGTATTTGATGTCAATACCGAACGTGATTATGATCATGCCATGATTGCCCGTATCCCGGCCAATGAAATTTTACGCAACATTCATATCAGCGAAATTGAATCGATTATTTACAATACCGGTTCCGCCGGTGAAACCGGAGGAGTCACAGATGAATATAAATATTGGGGCCAGCTGGGTTATGGAGCTGATCTTGAGAATGCTTCAGTATCGCCGTATGATCGCACGCCGGCTTATCCGGATGATCCCACTAATTGCGGTAGTTATGATTGCAGCGCCTACGGTAATTGGGTGCTAACTGATTTTTTCGAAGGTTCAATTAGTCGTAACGATGCTACCGGTGATTATGAACCATGGAATGATTGCGCTGGCTTTGACGTTGAAGTACCAGGCTTTGGTTGCCGTAATTGGGGTTTGTACGACAGTGAATTTTTACCCACTTACTATGAAGATCAAGCCGGTAGTTACGATAACATGGATATTGTGTATAACTGGGCCTGGAGTAATTTTGATCTTGATAACGGCCCTGAAGAAAGTGAATTACTGTATCATTGTGAACAGGCCGATACCGATGATGAAGATAAATATTTATACCGCTTTAATCAATTAGTTACCGCCGAAAGTAAACCCGATATGTTTGCCTCACCCTGTGTTGAACAAACCGTTAAACAGGTGATGGGGATTGATTCGAGTGATGGCAATCAAGTGGCTAGCTGGACCACCACCGATAACAATGGTTCACGCAATCCTTGGAACCATGTACCTGGTAGTGTGTTAAACAATATCGTAGAAAATCAAATCACCAGCGAAGATTACGCTACCTATGTATTTGATGAAGATGATTTAGGCAGCTGGGCAGGGTGGGATTCGTTACAAGATATCCAAGCCAAACGCGGGGCAGATGCGGATGGTGGAAATAATTTGTTTAGCTTGTGGCTGGATGTGAATGAGCAGGGCTATATTCAAGCGGTATATTATTTATTGTATGTTGGAGCCGATGGCACGCCGGATACCGATCGAGGTGTGGAATTGACTTACTCCCAACACATGTTTCTTGATTTGCAAGTGCGCGAAAGCTGCGCGGTGATTTCTCAAGATGTCACTCCCAATGGTGATAATGTAGCTTGGGCCAGCCGGGCGGCTAATGGCAGTGATGGGTATGCCATCAATAGTCAAAGTGATAACCCCATTCAATTTGGCTCGGATAATTCACCGTACGGTTCAATCACTACCCAAGATGATACTCCATTGGTGTGGGATCCGTATTTATCTGTTGACCCTGAAAACTTTATTAATCTCTATATTGATGGGACTTTCAACTACCAGCCAATCGTTGCCAGCAGTTCGGCGCCACACTCCGGGCGGCCATTAAGCTGCATTGGTAAATGTGATCAACGCTTTTGTGTGAATAGTTTCAGTGAAAGCGGTAGTAATGGTAATGAATGTGATGATGATGGTGATTGCGGTGATAACGGCGTGTGCATGGGCATTGGCGATGCCGAAGTTAGCGCGGAAGGATTAGCCGATGGCCTGGTAACATTGGCCAGCACGTACGATACCTTAGATGATCAAATTACCGGAGTAGTAGATAATGCTCGTGAACGCTTAAAACATGTGTTTGCTGATATTGCTGGCGATTTCTACAAACTGGATTTTACCAGCCTGACTGGAACAGTGTATACCAATAACGGTGTACCCGATTATTGGGATGATGGCGATGGTAACATTTTTGCTGATATGTCAATTTGTACCGATGCCGATGGTAACATTTTGACTGATCGGCCCAGTGATGAAGCCGATGAATACTGTGGTATTTTACCAGCCATTGCCAGTGGTGTGATTGCCGTGGATGGCCATACCGCTGCCAGTGATTTTGCTGATGGCAGTTACGATGTTGAAGCCGGCCGTACCCTTGAATTTCAATTCACGTCAACGGTGAATGCTGAACAAACCGCTCTGGATTTCATTTACATTGATTGGGGCGATGGCAACACTAACCGCTTTACCTGGGAAGCTGCTCCCACCACCCATATTTTTACCCATGCCTACAACTGTGGCCCAGAATACGCCGGCTATGATATTGATGGTAATGTGGATACCGATATTGATGGTAATGTGGATACCGATTGTGAGTTTCAACCGCAGATTACCTTGCTGGATCACTGGAATTTTTGTTCCGGCGCTCAAGGAGCCGGCGATCATCGCTTTAGTGGCGATAGCACCACTAATATTGGTAACGATTGCGGCACCTACGATACACCGTCATTTAATATCCTGGTTAGCACTGATTAAACTGTATGTCATTTTTTCTTCAATTTGTCATTAAATCCATCCTAACACTATTGACGCGTCGGTCGTTATCGTATGCCGGCATGACAGCGGTGGGGTGTGCCGTAACACTTGGCTTAATTACCCCAAGCGGACCAACCATGGCCTGGCTTGGCTTTGGGCTGGATGATTTGTTGTTTATTATTTCCGGCATCATGTATTTTTTCTTGATTTACATCATGGGTTTTTTTGCTACGGTGGGTGCCAAGTTGTTAGTGTACACTTCCAGTTTTTCTGGATTTACCGACAAGCCAATTATTATCGAAAGTTGGAGTTTGGTGCGTGATATCTCCAACATGTTTTTTATTGCCATTTTATTGTTGATTGCCTTTGGCACGTTATTTAAAATTGAGGCCTATTCGTGGAAAAAATTGTTACCAAAAATGTTGTTGGCGGCAATTTTAATTAACTACTCGCGGGCCATTTGTGGAGTAATTGTTGATGCTGCGCAAGTGATCATGCTCACCTTTGTTGCCGCCATTGCCCCGGCCGCCACCCAGGGTATTGTGACCGCCTTTCAATTGAGTAAACTGTTGAGTACCGATGATGCTCTGAAAGATGTTCAAAGCACTGAATCAGCTTCGGGTGTGAATGTAGAAAGTAGCGGTACTACATTGGAATCGAATCGGTTACTGGCTATTGCGGCAGCCGGCTTAATGTTAGCGGTGTTGGTGGTGGTGGAGTTAGTGTACGTGGTGGTGTTAGTTGGTCGGTTGGTATTTATTTGGTTTTTAACGGTACTATCGCCGTTAGCTTTTGCCTGTTCGGTATTGCCAGCTACCGAGAAATACTACCGGCAATGGTGGGAAATGTTTGGTCGGTACGTGATGGTTGGCCCACTGGTGATGTTTTATTTGTGGTTAGCCATGTTTATCGCTGCCAAAACCGGCGGTGAGCTAGGCAAAACCGCTAACCCAAACATTGATTCTATTATTCCAGCTGATGTGCAAATTTCACAACTATCTAAATCCGGCGCTTTGAACGTGAACACTATTACCGGTTTTATTATTTCGGCCATGATGTTAATGGCTGGTTTGAAAATGGCCCAGGATAATTCTTCTGAACTGGGCTCCATTACTAGTCAGGCATCTTCATTTGGTAAGTTTATCGCTAAAGCGCCATTACGCTATGGCTTAAAACCAGCCGCCGGTGTCGTTAATGATCGCATGTACGAAAAATGGGGTTTGGATTTAAACATTCCGCGTCAGTTTGAACTGTTGCAACATCAACGTAAAGAAATTCAAAATCGGCGCGTCATGCAAGGGCGTATTAAAGCCGGTAAAGCCGCCCAGCAAGGTAATTTTGTGAAAGGCTGGTTAGGAGCAGCTGATTTTCAGTACGAGCAGTACATGCCGTTGCTTGGCGTTCAAGGATTAATGTATGGGGCGGGCGGTGATTGGCGTAAAAGTCAATTAGGTCGGTTATTAGTGGGTCGATTCGGCCAAGGTATTGCTGAAGGTGATTTAACCGAAAAAGAAGCGGCTCATACTGCTGCCCAAGAAACGGTTAAAACCAAGCGTACTACTTTGGAAGAGAATTTCACCACCGTTGAAGAGAAACGTAAACGCGTTCAACAACTGACGGATCAAATTGAGGATGCCGAAACGCATCACGAAACCGCCGGTTGGGATATGACCGAAGGCAGTAGTGATAGGACGTTATTAGAACAAGTTAAAAATCAAAAAGAAAAAGAACGAGATCAAGCTTATGCCGATGGCCGCCATGGTGATGGTGATCGCATTGATAGTGAAATTAAGCTGATTGATCAAGCGTTAGTTCAAAAAACCGGTAGAATTAACCTGGATGTCAGCTTAGGCGGCACTATGCGCCAAGCTTTAGATAAACGAGCGGCTGATTTAAAAAAAGACCGTACGCAATGGGGCAGTAAAAATGATAATTACAATGGTCGCAACATTACCAGCCCAGCGGTATTGAAGAGTGTGATTGAAGAACAGTTGAAAGTTGATCAAGCGATTGCCGATAAAGCTAAAAAGGCTCTAGAAACTGCCCAAAAACGAGCCAAAGCATGGGCGCCAGTGATGGATTTTGAAGGGTTAGCCAAACAGCAAGCCTTATTAGCCGAAGCTCAAAAAGAATTCCATGGTGAAACCAACGAAGATAAATTAGTAGCCTTTTTTCAAGAGAAAATGCACGAAAAAAATGGCACTCATGCCTTGGCTGGTTTAGCGCAAGCCACTAAAGTGGGCCATTTAAATGAAATATTAAAAGCCGAAGGTTTAGAAGTGAGCGTTAAAGGGATGCGCGATTTAGCCAAGCGTATTCAAATTCAAACTAAAATTTCCGAAGAAGCAGTAATGTCGGCCATGAATGATATATCAAATTCAGCTCGTGATGCTGGCCACTGGATTTTTGCCGAGGCGGTTGGTTTTAAAAATGGTAAATACCAATGGCGCAATGATGACGAACGCTACGAGCGGGTGTATACCGAATCGGCTAAACGCGGTCCGCAAGCCTTAGCCAAAAATACTCACTTGGGAGCATTTGAATATTATAAAGATGGAAAAACTGGAGAATATATGCAAAAAATATTTTATCCAATTGCTCGAGTGTTAGCCGAAGGTATGCCAAAATTGGGAGATTCAGCCAATAAAGGCTATTTGAATGCTCAACAAGGTGAAGGTTGGTTTCATCGTCAGCCAGAAATTCGAGATTTTTTGAGAGAGTTAGTGCAAACAATTCATAGTGGTAATTCTGCAGTCTTACAGCAGGCAGTTTCGGCTATGGATGCTTGGGGAAATGCCAGTATTAAACGGACCAAAGGTATCTTACAAGATTCTATTAAACAAGGGGTTGGCCCGATCAGTTAAACCAGTATGGTGAATATCGATTTAACCAAGCCTGAAGTTTATCAAGATAGTTTGCAGTTTTTGCAGAATAATATTGTATTTGCCGACCGAGCTAACATTCTTGATACTGATCGGTGGTTTCAAGCCTGGTTTGCCAACCAGCCATCATTTCGGGTTGATTTTCCCGAACAGGCCAAAGAAATTGATCGGCGTTTAATTGAAAGCCGCTGGGTGGCTTTACCGGTGCTGGAAAATCCGATGGTGTTGGATTTATTTCAACAGCACCTCACCGAGCTGATGACGTTGCAGGAACATTATGATCTGGATAACGAAGGTGATCTCACAGTGTTTGAATTTATTATTACCGAACGGCTGCGTGAAAAATTAGTCGACATTCGTATTTTTGAAGAACGAGATGCCTTTAAAAAACAATTGGTTGAGGCGTTATCGAATAACGATGAAGTGATTACCAGCGCTAAATTTTTTCGCGGTTTACGTGAAACTCGCCCAACCACGCGTCATTGGTTAGCCGAATACATTGAGTACATGGGGCCGAAGTTTTCAGTATTACGCCAAAATAATTTTTTTCGTAAAAATGATAATGCCCTGAAATTATCAAGCGCTGAACAGCATCGATTGACCATACTATTTAAAGTGTATGAACAACTGAAAATTTCTTCCTGGAGAGAATCGGGCGTAGAAGAAACAATACCCTATGAAGACGCCACCGACCAAGGTGTGATAAAATATGGACAGTTAGAATTATACGATCAAAAGAAAATTAACGAATTTCATGAATCTGTGAAAAATTATAAGCAATTATTACTCGAAACCGGCAGTTTTAGTGAGGAAGATATTCAGCACTTAATGGGGCGTGGCCCGGTGGCGGCGGTGGTACCAAAGGGGCCGTTAACCAATTTGCCCGGGCCAGATTTGGCCGATACCGCCGGCCCTGACCATTTTACCGATCAAGATGCTCAAACTGTTACTCAACTGGCCGTGCAATCGGTGCCATTACAAACCACAATCGTTAATTACAATCAACACGCTAGTAATCTAAAACAGCAATTACAGCTTACTTTTGCTACCCCAGAATTGGAGAAAAAATTTACCGATCTGTTGATATCGGTGTTACGCGGGTTACGGGATGTGATGGAGTTTCGCCAATATCTGGTGGAACTGCAGTATCCCCTCAACCAAATCGAGGCCATCGTGGCTGCCATTAAAGGTGGACCGATTCGCCATAAGGCGGCAGTTGCCCCGGTAGTAACGCCACCGGCTATCCCAGCTGTGCTCACCAAACAACCAGCCGCTGAAGTAACGTTACCAGCCAATGTAGCCACACCACCGGCCATACCAAAACGATCTTTTTTACCAAAATTGCGCCGTTCTCGCATGGTTAAAAAAGCTCTAGTCGATGATGTTAAGCTGCATCAAACCATGATTATGGGCCCCATTGATGAACTGCGCGCTATGGACGTTATTGAGTTTCGTCGGTTATCGCCTGATCCAGCCGCGGCTGCTACCAAACTGCGTGATAAAATTGAATTACTGGGCGAAGAATCAATCATTCAGCAAGCCGATGGCATTAAGGCCTTTCGAGAATCACCCCTCAATTTGTTGTACCTTGATATTGGTAACCGCTCCATTGCTACTGGCCAGTCGGTGGCCGATGTTATCGCCGAGCTACAACATCAAGGCGCGCCTACGTTAACTTTAGCCGAATTTAATGCCATGGCTGACTTAAATAGAACTTTACGTTTTTAAAGCACCATGCAATTTGTTGTCCCGCAATTTATTGAAGTTGAATCAAAAGTGATTGGTCCAATTTCGGTGCGGCAATTTTTAATTTTATTGGTGACCGCTGGGTTGATTTTTTTGCTCTATGAAATTTTTAGTTTTGTTATTTTTGCTGTTTTGGGAGTATTCACGTTAACTTTAGGCGGCACCTTTGCCTTTGCCAAAGTAAATAGTCAGCCGTTTCATTTGTTTGCCTTGAGTTTAATTCAAACCTTAAAGCGGCCGCACTTAAGTATTTGGCGGCGCGATCCGGTGCATCAAGTAATCACCAAACTGTCGCGTAAAGATCGCAAGAAAGATCATAAAGATAACGATCAGTTTACACCCAAACCAGAAGTATCGCAGTCGCAGCTGGCTGAATTATCTTTAATTATGGATACCGCCGGTAAATACAGCCCCGCACAGGCCGATCAAACATAACATGCCAAAAACAGCCCCAGCTAAATCTAAAAAACCATCTACCCAGCATAGTGTGTATATTGCGGAGGTGAAGCAGGATACCGTTATTTTAAAAGATGGTACCTTGCGCGCAGTGTTAGATGTATCCTCGATTAATTTTGCCTTGAAAAGTGAAGATGAACAGCACGCTATTATTCAAGGTTACGTGGGATTTTTAAACTCGATTGATTTTGAATTACAAATTGTCATTCAATCCCGTAAGCTGGATATCAGGCCATATTTAGAAGATTTGAATACGCTTGCCAAAAATCAACCTAACGAACTGCTCAAAGTGCAAACGCAAGAATATCGTCAATATATTGAAGAGTTGGTCACCTTAGCCGAAATTATGGAAAAAAAGTTTTATGTAGTGGTACCGTACTCGCCCTTTTCAAAAAAGCGTAAAAATTTTTTCACCCGCATCCAAGAAGTGGTGTTTCCAAGCCGCATTATTCGCTTAGCTGATGCCAAGTTTGCGAAATATAAAAAAGAGTTAGATCGTCGGATGAGTATTGCCGCGGGAGGATTAAGCTCGATTGGCTTAAAGGTATCACAGCTCGACACCCAAAGTTTAATTGAACTGTACTATCAAATGTATAATCCCACTCGTGGCAGTAATAAACAGTTGCCAGATTTAGCTAAGTTACGGGTTGATAGTAGTACCTTACCATCATGATTGATTTTAAACGCGCTGCCCAGCGTGATGGCAAAACCATACCAGTGACCGCCGCCTTGAAACCCAGAACCAAGGAACAGTTAACCTTGGCTAAGCAACAAAAACAATCCGAGCAGTACCAGGCCCGTGAATTGCTCGAAGCGGCCAAAGCCTACGAATTAGGGGTGCGCTCGGTACTCGATTTAATCGCGCCGGCGGCTTTACGAGTGCGGCCGCGTCATATTGATTTAGGTGGTCGGTTTGTTTCAACGATGTTTGTGGTAACCTATCCGCGCTACATTGCGGTTGGTTGGTTCGCGCCGTTGGTGATGATGAATTTATCGCTTGATATCGCCATGTATTTTTATCCAGTGCGATCGGATATTATTTTAAAACAGCTCAAGAAGAAAGTTGGTTCGCTTGAGGCCGAATTAATTTCTGATGCCGAAAAAGGCGCCCCGCGCGACCCCATCAAAGAAACCGCTTTGAAGGATATTGAAGGTTTACGCGATAGCTTAACGCAAGGCACCGAGAAATTTTTTCAATACGCCTTGTACGTGAGTGTGTACGCCGATACCGAAAAACAGTTAGAGGATTTAATGGAAAAGTTAGATTCCGAGTTTGGTTCTAAATTAGTGGTGGCAAAACGGGTATTTTACCAAGCGGAACAAGGTTTTAGTTCTACCCTGCCATTAGCCAACGATGAGTTGCAAATTTATTTCAACATGAATTCGTCCCCTTGTGCTTCGTCGTTTCCGTTTATTTCGGCTGAACTCACCAGTGATAACGGTATTTTGTACGGTATTAATCGTCATAATAACAGTTTAATACTATTCGATCGTTTCAAATTGCAAAATGCCAATTCGGTAGTGTTCGCTACTTCGGGTGCCGGAAAAAGCTATACTATTAAATTAGAAGTGTTGCGCAGTTTAATGATGGGTACGGATGTGATTATTATTGATCCGGAAAATGAATATAAATATTTATCCGATTCGGTTGGCGGAACATTTTTAAATATATCGTTAAACTCCGAAGTCAAAATTAATCCGTTCGATTTACCGCGCGCCGTGGGTGGGGCCGATCGTCCGGCTGATATCATTCGATCGGCGGTGATTACCATTAAAGGGTTATTACGTATCATGTTGGGTAATATTACCCCGGCGGAAGATTCTATTATTGATCGCGCCTTAATTGAAACCTACGCCAAAAAAGATATTACCGCCGAGGCCGATTTATCCACCATTGAACCGCCGGTGATGAAAGATTTTCAAGATATTTTAGAAGGCTTTGAAGGCAGTAAAGATTTAGTGTTACGTTTAAAAAAATATACCGAAGGCACCTTTGCCGGATTATTTTCCAGCCTAACTAATATCGATTTGAATAATCAGTTAGTGGTGTTTTCGGTGCGTGATTTAGAAGATGAATTACGCCCCATTGGGGTGTACATGATTGTCAATTACATTTGGAACGTAGTACGGTCGCAATTAAAAAAACGTATTTTGGTGATTGATGAAGCCTGGTGGTTAATGCAAAATGAAGATTCCGCCAAGTTTATTTTTGCTCTAGTCAAGCGTTGTCGTAAATACTATTTAGGCGTTACTACGATTACCCAAGATGTCAATGACTTTTTGTTATCACCCTATGGCCGGGCCATTGTGACCAATTCTTCTTTGCAGATTTTACTCAAACAATCGCCGGCGGCCATTGATAACATCCAAAAAACATTTTTATTAACCGATGGCGAGAAATATTTATTGCTAGAAGGCAATGTTGGTGAAGGTATTTTTTTTGCCGGTGCTCGACACGCCGCCATTAAAGTGGTAGCATCGTACACAGAAGATCAAATTGTTACATCCGATCCTAAACAGTTGTTAGAAATTGAGGAATCCAAGAAAGAGTTTGCCGAAGAGATGAAATAATTCATACCATGAATACAAGAAATTTAATGCTATTAGCCAGTGTCGCCGGAGTGTTATTGATCGCTAGTATTATTGTATCAGTAGTGTTACTACGTCAGCAGTCATCAACCGATACTACTGATACCAATCCAACCAATCAAGTCAGCACTACCGTTACCACCACCACAACTGCCGGTGAAACAGCCACTAATGCCACTACCACTAACCCGGTGGCCGATTCGGCGGTAGCGCCAGATGATCGCAGCAGTATTATCAGTATTGCTAATAGTTTTATTGAGCGCTATGGGTCTTTTTCTTCCGATAGTAATCACGAAAATTTGCAAGCACTGCGATCATTTATGACTGAAGCGTTGCAGCAAACCAGCGCCAAGCTTGAAAATAAGGCTGATACCAATAAGGAATTTTACAGTATTACCACCCAAGCGGTGACCGCTACTATTACCGATTATAGCGCTGGAGCCACTGGTGCCACGGTTGAAGTATCTACGCGCCGTACCGAAACTAAAGGGCTTGCTCCCTCGACCTATTTTAATCAAACTGCTCGCTTGCAGTTAAAAAAAGTGGCCGAGGCTTGGAAGGTAGATATGGTGAAGTGGTTGTAGCACCTTGAATTTTTCGTTTAATTTTGTTATCATGCCATCATGAACTGGCGATCATTCAGCAGAACATGCCTTCTTTTTCTGGCTTTTTTTATTTTTGTACTAGTTCCATCGGCCCAAGCTCAAAATTCTGGTTACGTTGAACAAATTGCCTATCAATTAGAGCAACCCATTGGTGGTGTGAGTAAAATTCAAAATGCCGCCCTGCCGTGGTGTTAATTATGTTTGGCGGTATGCAGTGGGTAACGGCCGCCGGCAATGAACAAAAAATTACCAGCGCTAAAGAAATTATCACTTCGGCGCTCGCCGGCTTGATTATTGCCTTGTTATCGTACACCATTTTGTTGTTTGTTAATCCGACTCTAGTGAATATTACCTTGGATGTTTCTAAAATTGATATTCAGCAGAACGATGATAGTATTTATAACTTACCGAAATGTTCCAATAATAAATTCGATGATGGCAAAACCAGCGCGGCCAATTTTAAAGATAATATCTGTATCGGTGAAGATAAAAAAGATATCCCTTGCCCAGATATCGCCTGTGGTCATTTAGGATTTTTTGATGGAGAATATTGCCGTGGTGATCGCTGCGAAAGCGGTGATGGTGGTTGTTACCCTGATCCACTTACACCAGCCAGCGCGTTATCCTGCCAGCTTGATGATTGCGGTCGATGGGTGCAAGATTGCATGACTGAAGCAAAATACAAAAAATTTATGATCGGCAGTTCTGATACCAAAGAAACAGCCACGCGTGATTGCGTATGTTCTTACTACAGTATGAAACTATTACCTCAAGTACCGTCAATTCCGGCTAATTATGATTATGGTACATGGGGTACTACGTATGCGGCAGCGGAGGCTGCTATATATAAAACAATGGGAGATCTTTGTGAAGAAAAAATAGCCGGCAGTGATTGGAGATTGAATACTGGTGTTGAGGCAGCCTGGAATTGTAAACTGGGGCAACCGGCTGGATCCACTGACCCCATCGCCTATGAAGGTAGTGGTTTTAATTGTCAGTTGGCTACAAGAGACGCCATTTCTTCTTCTTATATTGCATCTTATAATATTTTTAGTATTTTTTCTCAGAAAATAAATACTTTTTGTTACGCACCATAAATATACTAGCCTATGAATTATCTCCGCGATGTCATTGTGAATATCACCACTTGGGTAGAAGATTTAACCGAAACCCAACGCCGAATTGTGTTGGCGACTGGTATTTTATTAATGGCCGCTATTTTAGGCGTTATTATTTTTTGGCTATTTTTTAAACCATTGCTTCCCGAACCAACCGTCAACATTAATGGGCAATTGATTAACGTCAATCAATTGCCGGAGATTATTAATAATGCCAATCGTGGCGTGATCAATGACAATGTGGCTGGTTTACCAACCTTCACAGAAACCGCTAACGGTGGCAATACCTTAGCTCAAGTGATTTATAATAATGATGCCCAAAATGTGGTATTGAGTGGTGACGGTGATACCGTGCAATATTATGATGCGGCTACCGGGCGGTTTTACCGGATAGATGCCAATGGTAATGTTGTACAATTAGGTGAGGCGGTGTTTAAAGGAGTTGAGCAAGCCACCTGGTCACACGATGCCAACAAAGCGGTGCTTGAACTGCAAGATGGTTTCAATATTTTGTACGATTTTGAACGTGATCAGCAGTATACCTTGCATGAAGATATGCAAGAGTTTGATTTTTCCCCAACGGATGATCAAATTAGCTTTAAGTTCATGGCCGATAACCCGCAAGATCGTTGGTTAGGTACTGCCAATATCGATGGCAGTGGCGCTTTAGGTATTGAACCGTTAGGCGAAAACGGTGATCGCGTACTGGCCGAGTGGTCACCATCGGGCCAAGCCATTGGTGCCTATAGTGAATTTATTGATGCCGACACTAAAAAAGTTATCCCGATTGGTTTAAAAGGTGAAAATTTTAAAGATTTTATTGTTGAAGGGCGTGGCTTTAATTATCAATGGTCAAACAATGGTCGGCAAATGCTGTACAGTACCTACACGGCCGAAAATAATTATAATTCAACACTTCATATTGTCGATGCCTATGGTGATACCATTGGTGATAATAATAAATCATTGAATCTCAACACCTCCGTTGATAAATGTACCTTTAACAAGGTTGGCAGTACGGTGTATTGCGCTGTGCCGGTGAATCCACCCGCTGGCGGAGGCATTGCCCCAAGCTTATTGAATAATGTGCCGCACGATATTTATAAAATTGATATTCATCAAGGGATCGCTGTAAAATTAGCTACGCCAGCTGATCCCATTGCTGGTACTAATTTGAATGGGCCGACTGATTTGCTAGTGACTGATAACGAAGATGTGTTATACTATCGAGAAGCTAATACCGGTCGGTTACGTCGGATCGTGTTATAATTATGACCAAAACAGTTTCCAAAATGCAGTATTACGCGCTCACTGGTGTGGCTATTTTGGGCTTTATTTTTTTGTTTACCACCATACTGTTTTTAAAATCAACAGTGTTATTAGAAAGTTTTTTTCCAGGAGCATTTTCTGGCAGTGTGTATTCTGGAGCGGCCTTGTTGCAACAATCCGTACCATTTGATGATCCACTGATTACTACCGTACCAGCTGATCAAGCTGAAGCTGAACGTAAAACCAGAGTATTTGTATCCAGTGCCGACCCAATGCTGGGAGCACCGAGCGCTGATGTGTTTGTGATTTTTTTTGCTGATGTATCTGATCCAGCCGCCGCCAACTATATCGATCAGATAGAAGCCTTGCGAACTCGCTATGGTGATCGAGTGAGCCTAGTGTGGAAAGATTTTACACAACCAAATGGCGCTACTAGTACCAAACAACAGCTAGCGCATTGTTTGGCCGATCAAGGGTTATTTTGGGAATTCATTCAAGCCCTGCCAACCGCAACTGGTAACGATCAATCCGCTTGGGAGACGTTAGCTACCGGCTTGGGAGCTGATCAGTTAACCATGAAAGAGTGTCTCAATAGTCGCCAGTATCAAGCAGTGGTTGATCAAAATTATTACTATGGTACTACTGTCGGTGTTATTAATGGCCACACGGTATTTGTGAATGATCGATTATATACTGAAGCAATGTCAGTTGAACAATTAATAGCCAAGATTGATGAAGTTTTGGCCACGTTTAATTAATAGTGTACTGGTTGGCCTGGTTGTTTTTATTGTGCCAGCGGTTGGTTCAGCCACCACTGAAGAGGATATTTGTGGTCCGGGTGGAGCTGGTGAAGCCGTGGCTGAAGAGTATGTTTCCAAACCAGAAGGTGGCTATAGTTTAGAACAACCAATTGGCGGTAAAGCTTCGGTGCCGTGGTGTTAATTATGTTTGGCGGTATGCAGTGGGTAACGGCCGCCGGCAATGAACAAAAAATTACCAGCGCTAAAGAAATTATCACTTCGGCGCTCGCCGGCTTGATTATTGCCTTGTTATCGTACACCATTTTGTTATTGATTAACCCGGCTACCGTGAATATCGGTGTTGATGTATTTAAAATACCAGTGCAGTACCAGTGTCCATATACTGTAGAAGTAATACCCATTCCAACGGTGCAGGGCTTAAGTGGTAATGGTGCCCAAGCTTGCCCGAACGTAGCCGCTGGCTTGGTAGAAGTAGCTCAAAATATGGTGGCTAATATTTGTGCCAGTTGTACCATTCAGGTTGGTTCGGCCTATCGTAGCCCCGAACAGCAAGCCCCCCTGTATGAATGTTACCAAAAATGCGTTGATGAAGGGTATATTGATTCTGCTGGCACTACTCGAAAAAAAGAGGGTTTTCCATCAGGCTGTCACAGCTGCAACAAGGCGGCTAAACCGTGCTGCAGTAACCATCAAAAGGGAGTGGCCGTTGACTTGTGGTATGATTATGGTGGCGGCGACCCGCTGATTGCCCCAACCAGTAAAGGTAAGTTGAGTCAAAGTTATAACAATGGTGGTGGCGATGAAGCCTTGGCCAATAATCAGTTCGAGTTACAACAGGTGATGACTGCTACCGGAAAGTTTAGCCCTATTTCGGTTGAGTGGTGGCACTTCGATTTAAAAAGCAAACAGTGTGGTTTAGCTGCTACCAATTGTCAAGTAGTCGGCACTGCTGGTAGCACTATCGCTAATAATGCCTATTGTTATACTACACGACCTAGTGATAACTTGATATTATACAAAGCCGCTCGATGTAATGGTAACGTACCGGCTTGTGATCCTAGTTCAGGTTTAACGTGGTATACGGCCAGTACTGGTTCAGATTGCGATTTCACCTCATTCGTTGATAGTACGCCCGATCCGCGATCAGTTAACGTGTATACTACTAAGCCTAGCTGTGTGTATAATGACAGAGGAAGAGTAGACTAAGTGATATTTAGTTAATCACAGAGCAGTGATAAAATACAGGGTAAATAGCATATATTTAAGCCGCCATACTTGATCACTCTTCTATGTCTACTACAGTGTTATCCACACCTATCAGTTGACTATCAAAGAGTGGGAACAAGAAAAAAGCGTACTTGATCAAGTGCAATTGTGGGCAGTGTCGCAAACTAACACTCGGCCGTTAGCCATTACCGATACTAATGCTATTGTTGCGTATGAACCGATAGGAACAGTCCAACAGTGTTCCACTGGTACTGGTACTCATTGTACGGCCATGCTTGCTAATCAAGATGAACAGTATTTTAGTGGCCGTCCGGGTGATGAAATAATTTTAGAATTTGATCGCCCCGAATCTAATGACGATGTATCATTACTATTATTTGCTCAAGGTCGCGATTACAGTGCTGAACCATTGATGCAATCACCCGATCATCGCACTCCAGTTACTGCTCCAGTCACGTCAAAATCTATTCAAGTGTTTGTGCAACTTACCACCGGGCTATGGCAGCCGCTACAGCGATTACATCCGCGTGAAAACTGGGCCAACAGCGAACTGTTGAATTTAATCAACCTTGATTTACCAGCCGATCACATTGCTATTAAACTGGTTTGGACTGGTAGGCACGATATCGATTGGGCTAGCGTGGTGACCACTCAATCCGTTGATCAATCTAAAGTATTGCTACCACTAGTTGCTGCTCAACATTCCCAGTTTGGTGATGTAACAGCTTGTTTATTAAGCATTGATCACCACCCTATCACTCTGATTCCGGGCCAAGAGATCAGCTTGCAATTTAGCGTACCCGAGCAGTTTGATGTTACCGCCGCCTTATTTTTTTCCAGTCGTGGCTACTACTATTCTAAATGAATTTGATTGGTAAATTGCGTGAGACGAACTTGGACGGTTGGATATTTTTTTAGATTTTTAAATAGGTCATCAGCTACTTGCTTAACCTGTTGAAGTAGTTGATGATCAGCTAGCGTAGCTAATTTGAATTGATTAAGAAAACCGGATTGATGTTCGCCATACACCGCTCCAGGGCCACGCCGTTGTAAATCATAGTCGGCTAAGGTAAAGCCATCATTGGTTGAAGTAAAAAATTGTACGCGCGCTAACGCCGCTGTCGTTGTATCGGCGCAACACACATAGCAGTACGAGGCTAAAGTAGATCGGCCCACTCGACCGCGTAGTTGATGTAATTGTGCTAAACCAAAACTATCAGCCGATTCAATTACCATCACAGTGGCATTGGGTACATCTACACCTACTTCAATTACCGTGGTGGCGATCATAATATCAATCTCACCATCACGAAAGGCCGTCATGATAGATTGTTTGTCAGCACTGTTCATTTGTCCGTGTAATTGTCCTACCCGAGCTTGCGGAAACAGTTGAACAATTTTTTTATATTCATTTGTGACCGATGTTACTGCAGCGTCGTCGGCTTGTTCATCTTCTACAGCGTCGTCGGTCAGTCCAATGGTAGGAGTGACAATATAGATTTGTTCACCGACACTGATGCGTTCACTGATAAATTGATACAGCTGATTTCTTTGCGAAGTAGTAGTGACTAGCCGAGTGATAATCGGTTTCCGCCCTTTCGGAAATTCATCTACAATTGATAACTCTAAATCGCCATATAATGTTAAAGCTAACGATCGGGGAATTGGCGTAGCAGTCATTGATAGTAAATGTGGCGTATAGCCCGTGGGTTTAGCTTGATCTTTCAGTTGGCGGCGCTGGGCTACCCCAAAGCGGTGTTGTTCATCAATAATGGCCAAACCCAGTTTATGAAACACAACATTTTTTTGAATCAGAGCATGCGTGCCAATCAAAATATCGGCGGCTAGGGCAGTTTGGTTAGCGGTTATTTTTTTATGGCCAGTCATTAACCCAATGTTCACAGTGGTATGTGCTAATAAACCAGCCATGGTGTTGTAATGTTGTTCAGCTAACAGTTCGGTTGGGGCCATTAGCACCGCTTGGTAACCAGCCAAGACCGTATTATACATGGCTAACATAGCAATCACTGTTTTGCCGGCGCCAACATCGCCTTCTAATAATCGATTCATTGGCCTAGTGGCTGTGAGATCACGCATAATATCCCAGGCGGCCAGACGTTGGGCATTGGTTAATGGCCAGGGTAATTGCTGAACAAATTGTTTTAATTGGTTGGCGGCAGTTGGTATGGCATACGCCCGTTCTTGGCGCAGCGCCGCTGTAGTAGAACGCACAAATAGTTGCGCTAACAACAGCTCATCAAAACTTAAACGATGTTTGGCTACAGTAACATCATCCCAACTATTCGGAAAATGAATTTTTTGAATGGCTTCGGCTAATGGAAGCAACTCCTGTTCAGCAATAACATTATTGGGTAACCAATCAGGTGTTTTGTGAAGCTCAAGAGCTTGTTTAATAAAATAGCGCAATTGGCGCTGACTCACCCCAGCGGTAGTAGCATAGCGTGGTACAATGCGAGCTGTATGCGTAGGATCAGCTTTATATTTTTCATAGACGGGGCTGGCAAAGTGTCGACCGTATTTATTTTCTGTGATTTTACCCGAAAGATACACCGCATCTCCGCTGTGCAAGTTTTGCGCTAGATATGGTTGATTAAACCAAGTGGCTTTAATTTTTCCAGTGTCATCACTAATGACAGCTTCGGTGATAGTGAGACGGCGTCGTTTCCAACTGGTGCGATTATGAATTTTCGTAATTTGACCAGCAATGGTGACCGTTTCACCAACGGTACAAGACGCAATTGTTTGGACAGTAGAAAAATCTTCGTACCGGCTGGGCCAATGATAGAGTAACTGGGAGATCGTTTGAATATGTAAGTTGCCTAACCGTTGACTGATACCATGATTAATACCACGGAGCGTTTCAACCTTGGTCATTGTCTTGGTTGGGTTGATGACCTTTTTGCATCGCCGCTACATTAAGCGCAATAATTCCTTGGGCGTTTTTTAATTTTTTCACCTCTTTATCAGCATCTATTTTTGCCATCATCACCAGCATAGTATAGGTTGGAGCTAACTCAATTAACGGCACCAATTCAATCAAAATACTTAACAAGGCTTTGCCGCGGTAACGACGTTTGAGCATTTTTAAAAACCAACTACCTTGATTCGCCAAAATAGCCCCTAAAGCACCAGTCACGAACAAATCTATGAACAACGGTAACACCCCACTTGGTTCCATAAAATCAATGGCATCTTTGGTCACTGCTAGCAGGGCGGCTGCTAAAAAACCATTAAAATTACCACTCTTCATTTTGGCGTTGATGCTATTGCCAATACTGGTGCCGGCTCCGGCCATGGCTTTTTGCGTGCGTGAATTTGATGCCGGATTACGGCTAGCCTTGGTTAAAGCCGCTAAATTATTATCTAGTTCAGGATCTCCACCCATACCTTCGGTGGCGTCTTGAGCGGCTTCCTGAATGGCTTGCGCACCCCATTTCCAACGCTGGATGTTTCGGCGCCGGTCTTGCTGTTTTTGCATGGCTAAAGTAGCGGCTTGGTCTTGATCTTCGTCGGCTTGTTGATCTTGTTCGGCTTGATCAGGTGTCGGTGGCGCTTGTTCACCTTCGCCGAGTTGCTCGGCTTGGGTTTCTTGCCCATAGTGCTGTAAAGTTTGACCGCGTTGTTGTGGCGTGCCGCCAAACTGATTAAACATGCCAGGGGGGCGCTGGGGCGGCGGACGCGAACTTACTCCACTGGTATCAGTGGCTGGTGGAGTACTTGGTGCCGCTGGGGCGCTAGCTGAATCAGTCGAGGCAACTGGCTGACGGGTAGCTGGTTTTTCAGCCGGTTTCTCACCTGGCTCCTCGCCACCTCCCTCACTTAAACCAGCCATAATATCAGTGGTAGTATCATCGAGGGCGGGAGCTGGTTTTTCGACAGAACCAGCTGTTAAGCTCGGAGCCAATTCAGCCGTGGCCGCTAACGAAGCCTGTTGCATATTTTGATTAGTGTCGCGTTCGATGCCGCTGTGTAATCGATGCAAGGCTTGGGCTAAATGACGAGCCGCCACTAATTTTACCAACGCCAGTTGATTAATCACCTGGGCATCTTCCGGAGTTAGCTTAAATTCCATGGTTAAGCGTTGTCGTATATTTGGCGACACTGGAAATGGCAGTGTGCTCAAGGCGTGCTGCACAATGCCACTCACTATAGCCGGGTTGGCTACTAATTGTTGCACTACAGTAGTGGCTGGGGTAGCAGCATTAGGCATATGCATCGATCATGCCGGCTACTTCCAGCAAACGGTTTTTTAATTCTTGTTGCATGGCATCTAGTTGCTGCGGTTTATCGCGTTCGGGCATAGTATCGGACAGTTCGATAATACGCATCCGCACGTAATATATTTTTGTCAGCTCGGCGGCAATTTTTTTATAGTAATTTAATCGGATAGTAGCATCATGAGATTGCAACACGGTTGGTAGATGATCGAGCAGTTGTTCTAAGGTATGAATTAAGGCACTGGTTTGAGGAGCCGTTAAGGTTTTTAACCAACGGGGAATAGACAAACTAGCCGCGGTTTCAGCGGATTGTTGTTTAGCCTGTTGTTTATCATGAGTCAGATCAGCTTGATAGCGCTTATCATCTGCCATAGGTGGGTACAGTATAGCAAAGTTCTGGAGATTTTGGTGCCCTCAAGAGGAATCGAACCTCTATTTCAAGCTCCGGAGGCTTGCGCTCTATCCATTGAGCTATGAAGGCGTGATGGTGTCCCCTTGAGGAATTGAACCTCAATCTCAGCCTCCGCAGGGCTACGCTCTATCCGTTGAGCTAAGGGGACTGGTTGATAGTCGGTTGATGACTCGCCGTATAGTAACGCACCTGTTTAAATTAGGCAAGCGTTTATAAACGAAATAATCTCGCTAACGATTCTTCTGTGGCTTCGTCTTCTTTATCTAAATCTTCTTCCAGATAATTTAACAAAATTCGACGAATTATCACCGGGTTTTGATCTTCTAAATGAATCGGTAACTCGCGCCGCAAAGCTCGGCTTAATCCAAAGTAGAGCACTTTGATGGTGGGGGGTTCATATACGATCCAAAAATTTGTCAGCAGTTTATAGGGGTAGTATCGTTCTCCCAGCACGATGCCGCTATCAAGAATCAGAAAATCAATCAGGTCGGGCTGACGGTGATCGTGCAGGTAGACAATGGCCGCGACCAATAGAATAATCACCGCAAACAAAAGGTTAAGGGTGACAAGGGCGTGGATTAACAGAATTACTCCAATTCCACCCATGACAATATACCAGGTCGTCGACCGGTCGTATTTAATATATTCTGGCACCTGCCATTCAGCCAGAATTTTGCCATAACGGGTATTTTCGCCAACTGCCATACCAGTAGTATACAAGATTTGCCAGTCAGCGTAAACCATATTATACTAATCACGCTTTTCACCAAAGCATCCTTCAGGAGAGGTGGCTGAGTGGTTGAAAGCGGTGGTTTGCTAAACCGCTATACGAGGGTAAACCTCGTATCGAGGGTTCGAATCCCTCCCTCTCCGCCAATTTTCACTTTTTGTGAAATCGTAAGAAACAGCCTCGGCGCAAAGCGCCTCGGCATGGTATTTTTCCGCAATTTTGAAGGCATTTTTGAAATCGCACGCCAGCGTGCGGTCGGCAATGCGGAAGTTCGAACCAATCTTTTTGAGAAAATCCCGAATCCTTTCGGGATTTTCTTGTTGAGCGTATTTTTCGGCTTGGTTGGCGTCTTTTAGAAAGGCAATGGCAAGTTCGAACCGATTATTGCTCTTTCGCCCAAAAGCGGTGATTTTTTCTTCCAAATCTTTTTTAGCGAGAATGAGCTTGTACTTTTTGGCGGTATATTCCGTTTGCGATAAATTGCCGTCCAGTTGTAAGTCGAGCAAACGATCAAGTTTTGTTTCTATCTCTACAAGCTCATTTCTCGCTTTTTGGGCGAAAGAGCTTTCCGCTTGGGCAATTTTCATTTTCTCATTTTCAAAATAATTGATTGAAGCATTTGCCCAAGCGGAAGACAAAGAAACTTTTTTGATTTCTTCTTTTATTTGA
>JACPGK010000002.1 GCA_016182495.1 Candidatus Kerfeldbacteria bacterium | reverse complement strand
GCTGACGGTAAAGACGATGCCGTGGTGTTCACTCCTACGACCGGTACCTGGCAAGTGGCCTACTCCACCGGTACCAGCTTCGCCTGGCCTCCGATCACCCTGATCACCAACTTCGGGACGGATCCCAGTGGATCCTACGGCGTGCAGGGCTTCCTGGTGGAAGTGGTGCCGTAAACTTCGTTCCTTCGAATCAACGTCCACCTTCGCTAACGCTCCGGCGGACAAGTTCACGCCCCGGCATGATCTCACGATTGTGTCCGGGGCTGCTTTTTGTTTAGTTTTAAAACTTGGACGAGCTAGTAAATATCAGCTAATATAAGAATATATGTATAGAAAGTAAATTAGATATGATAGTATGAAACACTTACAAACTATCTTAATTACTTTTTTAGCAGTTGTGATGGTTGGTTGCAGCGCTAGTACTCCACCAGCTGTTAATCCTTTAGTCGACGCTCAAACTTCTCCAGAAAAAGTAGCGGCGGCGTTTTATCAAGCAATACAGGATAACGATTTCACCACCGCCCTTACTTTAGTAGCTGATAAAGCCCAACAAAAAGATAAATTTCAAAAAGCCTGGTCCAAGGTGAGCCAGTGGACAGTGACACAGTATACCATCGGGGGCTATAACGATGGTCACGTCACTGTTACAGTTGAATTTATGCTAGCCGGTCAACCTGGTAACATCACCAGCGATCAATTGAAAGTAAAACAAATTAACGGCCAATGGTGGATTGTGGCTATTCCAATCAATTAATCAATAATAGTACGACGCAGTGTGGCTGGTAAGTGAACTAATAATTCATACGGAATTGTACCGCACAGCTTGGCTAAAGCCGCTACACAATTTGGCGCTGCTGGATTGGCACTCATCACAATCACCGGATCATTAAGCTTAGGCTTAGCTACCGCTGATACATCAAGCGAAGTAATATTCATACTCACTCGGCCACGAATCGGACAAACCGCATCACCCATGGTCATGATGCCTACGTTTGATAATCGACGATCCACTCCTTCATAATAACCCATGGGAATGGTAGCGATGGTGGCGGCTTGGGTAGTTTGATAAATCCCATTATACCCAATCCGCTCTCCGGCCGAAACAGTTTTAATGGAGCTAAGCACTGTGATTAAACTCAATACTGGTTGAAAATCAAGCTGCAATAACGGGCTTGATGATATACCATACAAACCTAAGCCTAAGCGCATCACATTCGCTGTGATAGTTGAGTGATGAGCCAGACCACTAGTAGCCGATAAATGATAGTATTTTAAGGTAGGGAACTGTTGGATAAATTGTTCTACTACACTATTCCACCGCACAATTTGTTGTGCAGTAAAAGTAGAGTCGGTATTATCAGCATCAGCTAAGTGTGAAGCAATACCTGCCAACTGAAGATTGGTTTGGGTGTGTAGAGCTTGGATGGCATCGGGAATTTCAGTGAGAAGGATACCTTGACGATGCATGCCAGTATCAATTTTTAAATGAATCGTAGTTGGTTTGTGAATACGCTGACACAGTAGCTGTAATTCGGGTAAGCTAGTGACTGTAAAGGCAATAGCTGGTAAGTGATTGTTGCTGACATTATCCGGATGAGAATAACCAATAATGAGCAGGGGAGTACGGATACCTTCGTTGCGTAAAATTAGGGCTTCATAATACGAATCAATCACTAAAAATGGTAATTTCTGATTATCGAGTAATTGCGCGATTGGAATTAAACCATGACCATAGGCATTACTTTTTAGCACCGGAGCAACTTGTACTGGAGCCAGCGTTTGTTGCACCAACCGTACATTATGATAGAGAGCTGTTCGACGCAGCTGAACTTCTGCTAGTGGACGATAGCGAAATTTAGCTTGACGCAGATAACGAAATACTTGACGCATGGTGGACCCGAGCGGACTCGAACCGCTTACCTCGTCAATGCGAATGACGCGCTCTACCAGATGAGCTACGGGCCCAATGATATTTTCAAAGCAGCCGTACTATAGCATGCTACGATTGAGCCGGCAATGTGGAATTTTTTTCGTTCAAAGCCAAAAAGTAGGTCAAATATTTTTGAGCAATTTTTGGCCAAAAAAATTGATTTTGTACACGCCAAATACAGTTGCGCGTATAGTGCGATTTGTTCTTAGATAGAATGCGATTTATTTTTCGGGCCAAATCAGCAACATTCATTGGTTCAGCAAAGTAACCGGTTTCACCATCCACCATAGTATATTTCATCCCGCCAGTGCGCGACGCTACTACTGGCGTACCACAAGCCATCGATTCTAATGGCACGATACCAAATGGTTCATAGTACGATGGAATGGCAGTCACATCAGCAGCACTATAATACAGTGCTAATTCATCTTGACGTTTTGGTCCAACAAACGTGATGTACCGATCCAGTTTATGTTGCCGCATTAGGTTTTGCAAACGCTGCTGTTCTTCTGCTTCTAACTGTTGACCAGTTTTTGATTTAGCACCCCCAACAATATACAAGTACACTTCAGGCTGATCACGGACCAGCTGGGCCATAGCCTCAATTAATGTGCCGATACCTTTGTGCCATTCAATCCGACCAACATACAAAATAATCTTTTTTTTAGTCGACCAACCTAGTTCGCGGCGAGAGAAATCTTGATTGACTGAATGAAAAATGACCGGATTAATTCCAATCGGGATAACATCAATTTTTTCTCCAGGAACATTATACCATTGGCGAATCAGTTGCTTTTCGCCAGGGCTAGTAGAAATAATGCGGCTGCTGTGTTGAGCAATAGTTGTTTCAGCCGACAATCGCTGATGGTAAGCAATGAAATCAATTGGTGTGTTAGATCGACGCATCGCTTCATATTTTGAACGAGCTAATGAATGATACACATGCACCAGTGGTAGATGGAGAGATTGTTTAATGCTTAAACCAATTAAACCGGCTGGCCAATAATTGCTATGAATAATATCGTAGCGTAGCCGTTCATATTTAGTACGCCAAAGAATAGATCGACTAAACCAATCTAATAAACCAACGCGTTGATCGGGTGGTACATAATTTTTTGGCCCGGCCAATGCTCGAATCACTCGCCAGCGGGGGCCCATTTGCACCACTTCTTTTTTACTGGCTTGATCCCATCTGGTGTACACGTCAACGTTGACACCAAAGTCACTCAAAAATTGGGCCAGCGTTCGCACATACACAGTTTGACCGCCAGCTTCTTTACCGCCTAATTCGGCCAGCGGGTCGCAGTGATCTGAAATCATTAACAAGCGCATACAAGAACATAAATATAGCAATTTTTTTCATAGTAGTCAATCAAGTGCTATACTATCCACTAGTATGGATGCAACTGGAGCGGCTTTAAAATTATTATCACAAGCAGTCACCCCAGCCGGGTTTATTGCTAGTCCTACGCCACGCGATAATTACAAACGCATTTGGGCACGTGATAGTGTGCTGGCTGGTTTAGCAGCCTTGGCTAGTGGTCAAGCCAATTTGATTGATTGTTTTCGTTGTAGTTTACTAACCTTGGCAAACTATCAAGGTACCGCTGGTCAAATTGCTAGCAATATTGATGCCACTACACAACAGGTAAGTTACGGTGGTAGTGCCGGCCGAGTAGATGCCACCCTTTGGTTTATTATTGGGGTGGGGCAGTATTATACGGCTACTGGCGATACTACTACTCTTGAACAGCTTCGTCCTCACCTGGTAAAAGCGCGACAGGTGTTGCAAGCCTGGGAATACAATAACCGTGGCCTGCTGTATGTACCAGATACAGGTGATTGGGCAGATGAATATACTCGGGGAGGGTATGTGTTGTACGATCAATTATTATATTATCGGGCGCAACAAGAATATGCCAAGTTAATGCAACAGTCAGTAGCGCTGGATGGTTTGTGGCAGCTGATTACGGTGAACTATTGGTTACAGCAACGAACTACAAAAAAGCAATATGTGTATCATCAGGCAGTGTATGATCAAGCGCCCACCACATCATACTGGATGGCATCATTTTCACCATTTGGTTATAGTGTACAGTTTGATAGCTGGGCGAATATCTTAGCCAGCGTATTTGGTTTAGCCAATGTCGATCAGGCTAGGGTTATCGATCAGTTTATTGCCGAGCATTTTGCCGAAAAAACTCATTACCTATTGCCAGCTTTTTATCCGGTGATCACTGAAACTGATAGCGCTTGGACAGAATTAAATCAATCATATAGTTTTGCCTTTAAAAACAAACCACATCATTATCACAATGGGGGGTTATGGCCAATGATTACTGGTTGGTACGTGATTGATTTAGTGCGCCGTGGTCATAGCGCTTTGGCTAAACAATACCTGGCAGCTATAGCGGCTGCCAATGCTAATACATTTTATGAATACAGAGTCGGTGACACTTATGCCACTGGCGGAACTCCTCAACTCACCTGGAATGCGGCATTGTATATCATTGCCCAGCGCACCAGCGCAGCCAACAAAGTAATAGTGTTAGATGCAATCAAGCTATGAACCAGCCGCTGTATTTATTAGCTAGTGATCTTGATTGTACCGTGTTGCCGAATGGCGTTGAGCCGTTATCACCAGGTGCCATGGAGTTGTTTACGAATTTTGTTCAGCGACCACAAGTGCACTTGGCCTATGTTTCTGGGCGAGATTTAGGTCTGATTCAAAAAGCCTTAACTGAATACCACGTTCCACTGGCACATACCATTATCAGCGATGTAGGCACTACTATTTATAGTTGCCGTGATCATAGTTTTGTGATTGATGAAGCTTGGTCAAACCAAATTGGGGTTGATTGGAAAGGCTACACTGGTCCAGATATAGCTAGTTGGCTAAAACAATTTTCCCAGTTAACATTACAACCGCCAGCTAAACAGAACCGCTTTAAGTTGAGTTATTTTACACCAGTTGAGATTGATCATGTAACATTAATTAATCAGATCCAACAGATTTTGCGACAACATACCATTGCCGCCGCGGTTATTTTTAGCATTGACCAGGTGGTTAAAACTGGGCTGTTAGATATTTTACCTGCCAGTGCCACTAAACGTCAGGCCGTTGATTACCTCATCAAAAAGCTAAACATAACGACTGATCAAGTAGTGTATGCTGGTGATAGTGGTAACGACCTTGAACCGTTAACCAGTGGGTATAAAGCCATCGTAGTCAATAATGCTGCACCGGCTGTTAAAGATGAAATCAAACAGTTGGCTCAAACAAAAGGCGTGCTCGATAAAATTTATTTTGCGCAGGGTGGGTACCAGGGCATGAATGGTAATTATGTAGCCGGAATTGTAGAAGGCTTGCAACATTTTGGTTGGTTATAATTGTACGAGCAGCACCTTGCCAGATTTTTAAAAATAAGGCATGCTATGCAAGGCAATAGTCAGGCTTCACCCGGGTCACATAGCTCAGTTGGTTAGAGCGCTTCGTTCACATCGAAGAGGTCCCTGGTTCGAGTCCAGGTGTGACCACCAATATCTGACTTTTTGGAATTTTTCCAACCGATTGTAGGGCGGCACTCAGTGCCGCCCATTGGTTTTGTGGCGAATTTTCAGGGTTTTTTGAACTTTCGGTCGCGCCGACGCGCGCCACTTTTTCGGTGAGCTGGAGGTTCGAGCCAAAGATTTCTTTGGCAAGCGCTTTTTTGGGGAAAAGCGCTTCATCCCTTGCGATTTTGTGATTCTGTCTTTGTGGATTCTCTTTCCGCCACGGGATAAAATCCCGTGTTGCGCCAAAAAGTCGGAAATATCTCCAAGCGTTGCGTTTCCTTTTGCGTATAACCCAAACGCTTGTTTTAGTATCTTGGCTTTTTTCTTATCCTGCACGACTGTTTTTGTTCGCACGTCGTTGATGTATCCGGTTGGCGCAACGCTTGGATATTCGCCCCGCCTTACTTTTTGGCGCAATCCTCTTTTTGTATTTTCGTAAAGAGAATCCACATAATATTTGCTTTGCCCAAAGGCAATGTTCAGCATGAACTTGCCTTGCGGCGTTGGTTCAAACCAAAATTGTGGAAATTTTAACGCCGCAATACGCCCGCAATCAATGAGGTAAATAATTTTTCCACCATCCACAGAATTGCGCGCAAGTCTATCGGGGTGCCATGCTAAAATTCCGGCCGCCTCGCCGTTTTCTATTTTTTTCAGCATTTCGTTAAAAAAGGGGCGACCTGGAATTTTGGCAGACTGCTTCTCAATAAAGACTTTTGCAATAGTTAAGTTTTCTTGTTTTGCGTACGCGCGCAATTCTGTGATCTGTGCTTCAATACTCAAAACTTGCTTATCCTCAACATCAGTGGACTTGCGGGCGTATAAAAAGAATTTTTGCATACATTGTTGGTTAAAACTTAAATGACCGCCCTAGTGCGTTCAATTCAAGTTGCCTTAAATTGGGCTAGGACGGCCATTAAAAAAGACAACCTGTGGGAATTGAACGCAAATTAAGTATATCATTTCTAACAAGAAAGCAAAAATTCTTTTTGTTGGGCAAAGCAAATCTCGCCCTATGGGCGAGCAAAGACAGAATCACAAAATCGCAAGGGATGTCGAACCTCCAGCTCACCGAAAAAGTGGCGCGCGTCGGCGCGCCCGAAAGTTCAAAAAACCCTGAAAATTCGCCGCGGCTTCTGTGCTTAACGCACAGGCGGAACCGCTCCCACCCAATCCCGCTTTCGACGGGAAACAGGCGGGCAAAAATTCCCTCCCCCAGACCCCCTTCCTTTTTGCCCGCCTGCTTTTGGACTTCTTTTTTGAGATTTTGGCGGCGGCGGTTTTTTGTCGTGGTTGAGAGGATGGGAAAAACAAAATTACTGCAGAAGAAAATTTTTGAGTTCCGAAAACTCGTTTTTTAATAAAAAAGCTCGCTTTTCGCGCTCAAGGTAACTCTTTAGTCTATCTGGCATTGATACAGACTCTTTTATTACATTTTCTACCTCTTCAAAAAATTTTGCTGGATGAGCGGTTTCTAAAAATATACCTGAATAGCCTTTAGACTTATTTAGAAAATCTTGCAACCCAAGATATGCAACTGCTCCATGAGGATCCATGATATAGCGGTATTTTTGAAAAACATCTAAAATTGCCCCTCTTGTGGCAACATCAGAAAAACTTATACCAAATATGTCTGTCCTCATTTTTTCGACATCGTTTGCGTATAGATCAAGCATTCTTGCAAAATTGCTGGGATTACCAACATCCATAGCATTTGAAATAGTAGAAACGGAAGGTATTGGCCGAAAATTACCTGTACGCAAATACTTTGGTACGACATCGTTGCTGTTAGTAGCCGCAACAAATTTCGCTATAGGAGAACCCATTTTTTTAGCAATGACTCCAGCCGTCAAATTTCCGAAATTACCGCTCGGCACAGACACAACTATTGGCAGCTTTTTATCATTAAGTTGCGCGCAAAGGTATACATAGTAAAAAGATTGGGGTAATAGGCGCGCAACGTTAATGGAATTTGCCGAAGCAAGATTTATTTTTTGTCTTAGCTCCCTATCGAGAAAAGCCTGCTTCGCAAGTTTTTGGCAATCATCAAAAGTACCTTGAATCTCTAGTGCAGTAATATTTTCCCCCATTCCCGTGAGCTGTTTTTCTTGCAAGGGACTTACTTTTCCGCTTGGGTAAAGGATAATTACTTTAACTCCTATGACATTCAAAAATCCATGCGCAACCGCACTACCAGTGTCACCCGACGTAGCTACAAGAATTGTTATTTCTTTTTGTGCTCTTTCCGCAAAAAAACCAAAGAGCCTAGCCATAAACCGAGCGGCAAAATCCTTAAAAGCACAGGTAGGGCCGTGAAATAACTCAAGAACATGTAAGTGTTTATCGAGTTTGACTATCGGAACATCAAAATTAAATGATTCCTGTACCATGATTCTCAACACATTTTCCGGTATCACTGGCATAAAAAAGTTTTTGCCTACCTCAAAGGCTATATCCTGAAATGAGAGTGAGCTTGCTCGATTAAAAAAATCATTAGTGAGTTTAGGTATAGCCTCTGGCATATAGAGGCCACCATCGGGAGCGAGACCATTCATAATGGCTTCTTCAAGATCAACTGCGGGACTTTTTTTGTTAGTGCTGTAAAATTTCATATTGCGTGTTTTATAAGTGAAATGAATTGACTAACAGTTATATCATTGACGATTGCCTCTCGGGGGATAACAACATCAGCACATTGAGCATACAATGCGCTTCGTAGGTTGAGCAATTTTCTATAACATCTACTCAATGCCTGTAGTTGTGTCCCGCTTTGTTCTTGATTATAAACATCGCCAAAAACTACGGGTTTAGGTTTTTCCATGTATTTCTTGAACATTTCCTCCTTCATATCTTCAGAACCCGCGATGTAAATCACCATAGAATATTGTTTGAGTTTTTCAGTAATATTTTTACCAGTGTGAACGACACTCCCTGTCGTATCTATAATTATGTTTCTATTGTTGATATTTTTAATCTCTGAGAAAATTTCTTCCATCACTTCTTTTTCAAATGATACGTATTTATGCTGGTTGGCAAAAAATTTTTCTTCATAAGGTTGCCCCATCCATCTTGAAACGTCCTCAATTCCTGAATATTCCAATTCTTTTAGAACTGGAGTTAGCTTTTTTTCAATCAAATCATCGCAGTTAATGTGCCTAAAGCCTAAATCTTGCAGCTTTTTAGACCAGTATGTCTTTCCAATATTGGACATTCCGATAAAGCTCAAAATAAGTCGGTTTTCTTCCAAAAATTTTTCAAATTGTGATTTCGATAATTTCATAGCATTAAGTTAGATAACCCTTTCTGAAAAGCAATTCAGCATTTAGTACGCTCCCACCAGCGGCACCGCGCAATGTGTTGTGTGATAATGCAACGCATTTCCAACCCAAAACAGAATCTTTTCTTATCCGACCAACACTAATGCCCATTCCTCCCAGCAAATCGCGATCAAGGCGGGTTTGTGGCCGATTATCTTCTTCAAAATAGGTGATAAAGGGTTCTGGCGCGGATGGTAACTGCAATGAGCTCAAAGGATTTTTAAATTCTTTGAGTGTCTTTATCAGCTCATCTTTGTTCACTTCTTTTTTGAATCGAATATTGATTGCGGCCATGTGTCCGTCAGATATAGGTACACGAATACAGTTTGCAGAAATCTTTGGTATTTCGGCCAGTTCAAATTTATTGTTACTGATTTCTGCCCAAATTTTCGAGGGTTCGTTTTCGGATTTTTCTTCTTCTCCGCCAATGTAAGGGATTACGTTATCAACCATTTCAGGCCAAGTTTCAAAAGTTTTGCCTGCGCCTGAAATTGCCTGATACGTTGATACAACAACATCTTGCGGTTCAAATTTCCTCCAAGCTTGCAGTAGTGGCACATAACATTGGATTGAACAATTTGGTTTAGTGATGATAAATCCTTTTTTCCAACCACGATGTTTGCGTTGCAAATCAATCATGCGTAGGTGGTCTGGGTTTATTTCGGGCATGATCATCGGTACGTCATCAGTCCATCTATGAGCGGAATTATTTGACACAACTGGGATGTCATACGAAGCGTATAATTCTTCTATGTGTTTGATGAAATCTTTCTCAGCCTCAATAGCTGAAAAAACAAAACTTACTTTGCCAGCAATCTTTTCTACATCATGCGCAACGGAATAAACCATGAGTGCGCCGATTTTTTTCGGTATCGGCTTTTTCTGTGACCATCGCCCTGCAACTGCCTCAGCGTAGCTTTTCCCCGCAGAACGCACTGAAGCGGCCACACAAACTACTTCAAACCACGGATGGTTTTCTAGTAGAGAAATAAATCGTTGGCCAACCATGCCAGTCGCGCCGAGAATACCAACTTGAATTTTGCTATTTGAGTTTTGCATAAGAGAAATGATTAAAAATATTAAGAATATCCGCAAGCACTCCACCGGCAGTTACCTCGGCTCCCGCTCCGGGCCCTTTAATGACAAGTGGCGTATTGTTGTATCGCTGTGTTGATATAGAAATTATATTGTCACTGCCGGAGAGATGGTAAAAGGGGTGGTTTTGACTTATTTCTTGAAGTTGTACCCGCGCCTTTCCATTCTCGAGTACTGCAATGTATCGAAGCACTTTGTTCTGTTTAACAATTTGTTTCTTTCTTTTTTCAAAATCTTTATCTAGTTTCTCTAATTCAAAGAAAAAATCATCAACGGAGTTGGTCGAAAAGCATTTGGCTGGTAATAATGGCTCAACTTGGACTTGTTCAGGCTCTAGCGCAAGACCGATCTCTCTAGCAAGAATAAGTATTTTTCGAGCTACATCCTTGCCATTTAGGTCGTCTCGTGGATCTGGTTCTGTAAATCCTTTCTTCTTTGCTTCACGAACAATCTCGCTTAACTTTTTATTGCCAGATGAAAAAGAATTGAAAATGTAACTGAGCGTTCCGGAAAGTACGCCCTCTATTTTTTTTATTTTGTCACCACTGCTCATAAGATTTTGCACACTATGAAGAATTGGGAGGCCTGCTCCTACATTGGTTTCATATAGAAAATGCGCATTATTTTCTTTGGCCAGATCATGCAATTTTCGATATAGCCCTAGCGAGCCTGAATTCGCTTTTTTATTAGGAGTTACAATGGAAATACCAGCCTTCAAAATTGATTCATAAATTGTACCCATTTCTTCGCTGGCAGTACAATCAACAAAAACACTGTTTGGTAAATTTAATTTGGTCATTTGATTAACAAAGTCCTTTGCAGTAATCGGCTTATTGTTGGCTAGTTTTTTGCCCCAAAATTGCAGAGGAATCCCATTACTATCAAAATATGCGCTTTTGCTGTTTGCTAAACCGCAAATACGAATAGGAACTTGCGAATCTTTAATTTGTTTAAGCAGCGTTGAGCCCACCAATCCAGTACCGATTAGAAACAAGTTGATAAGCGCTTTTTCTGCGCCAAAAAACGCTCTGTGTATTGCATGCAGTGCTTTCACCTCGTCGTCTGAACTAATGACGGCAGAAACATTTAATTCTGATGACCCTTGAGCAATAGCTACCACATTGACTTTGTTTGTGCCCAAAGTGTTAAATAACTTACCCGATATGCCGTGTACCCCCTTCATGTGTTTTCCCACAATCGCGACTATAGAAAGATTTTCTCCGACAGAAACGGGCAACATCTCTTTTGCTTTCAGCTCAAGCGCAAAAGCATTCTCAATGGCAATTTTTGCTTTCACTGCCTGGTTTTTATTTATCGCAACTGAAATAGAGCGCTCATGTGAGGCTTGCGTTATTAGCAACACTTCAACTTCACAGCGTGAAAAAACGTCAAAAATTTTTGCAGCTACTTCTCCAATACTTTTTCCATTGTTTGACTGCACGCGCAATAATGCAATATCGCCCAACGAAGATATCCCTTTGATCAGAAAATTTTGATCGGATTGTCCATTACCTATTCTCGTACCTGCAGCCTGCGGGTTGAATGTGTTTTTTATATCAATTGGTATATTCTTCAACCGTGCCGGTTTCATAGTTTTTGGATGAATGACTTTTGCGCCAAAATGAGCAAGCTCACCAGCTTCTTCATAGGATATTTGAGAAAGTGGAAAGGCGTCTTTTACTTTGCGAGGGTCGGCTGTCATTACTCCATCAACATCGGTCCATATTTCAATCACCTCGGCATTTACTGCCGCTCCCACCAAGGAAGCGGTGTAATCAGAGCCTCCGCGCCCAAGAGTGGTAGTAATCTCATCAAAGTTAGAGGCTATAAAGCCTCCCATTATTGAGAGTCCTTGATGGGACTGAAAATAATCTGCAAGCAGCTCATAGGTCTTGCTAACATCTACATTGGCTGAACCAAAACTATCATCAGTTTTTATCAAATTACGTGAATCAACGAATTGACAGCTATATTTTTTGGCCCCTATCGCTTCGCTGATGATATAAGCCGACAGTTGCTCACCAAAACTCATAATTTTATCCAAAGCGCGCAGAGGGAGCTCACCAAGTAGGTATATACCTTGAAGTAACCCGCTCAGTTCATCATATTTAGTTTGAGCTTGTCTTAGCACTAGCTTTCGTCCATTTGAATCAATGAGTTTTTCAATTGTCTCATTGTGCTGATTTACTAACAAATCTAACAATTTTTTGTATTCGTCATTGTGCGCAGAAGCAAGTGAAGCAATTTTTATTAGATTATCGGTTACACCGCCAAGAGCGGAAACAACAACAATCAAACCTCTACTTTCGTTTAGAGATTTAGAAATGATTTGAATGACTTTACTAATATTTTCTGCATTGGCTACCGACGAGCCGCCGAATTTAAGGATTTTCATAATAATAGATTGAATTAAACATTAAAAAAACCGACCTCTTGGCTGAGGTCGGTTGTGTTTATAGTCTTAAAATATTTCCACAACAAACGTCAGCCACCAGAGGTGGTTGTAGTCGTTGTGGTAGTTATTTGAATTGATCTGTCTATCATAATGTCTGTAGTTTATAGTAGCGTTATAAATTTGTCAAGTCACTTGCACGTGAATCCGGAAATTCGGCTATAGGCTAGAGAGAGCTAAAAGTTGGTAACCAAGGAGGATGCGGAGGTAGTGGAGTATGTAACCAGAGACAGAGCGTGGGAAGGAAGAAATGAGGTGCATGTGTTCCTTGAGGTAGTCCCAGACACTTTCAATCTTCGGTCTCATTTCGAGAAGAAAGATCTGCCAAAAGGTAGCGATTTTCTTCTTTTGTTTTGGATGAGGTGGCGCAATAACAATAGTTCCATATTCTTCCCAAATCTTTTTTCCCATCACACTAGCTCCGTAAAGTGTGTCTCCAACAGCTAAGCGTGCATGCTTATTGAGCAATTTTGGCATGGCCTGGGCGTCATAGAAACTGGCAGGAGTAAGGACAACGGCGGAGAGGGTATTTTTTGGAGTAATACTGGCGTGCAGTTTGAATCCAAAGTGCCAACCCTGCCAGTTTTTACCAAAGTCTGCCACGCCCAGTGCAACCTTATGAGAGTCTGCACGTATGAGTTTGCAAACAGGAAGCATGGTAGAGTCCAATATGCGGAGAGGAGCCGTATCTTCCAGTAAACTTTGCAGAAGAAAGTGGAGCATTGGAATGAGTTTATGGCAGTGAGAAACAAAGGCACTGTACTGTGGGAATATGGGAAAATCTTTGAAGTGATAAAGTCTCATTGTGCGATGAATGTCTTTGAGATTTTTCTGCCTGAGGAGCATGGCATTCCAGAGCAGCACGGTGAGAATTTCGCTGTCCGAAAGAAGTGAAGGCCTTCCTGCTCCGGGTTTGCCAAGTGTTTTTGGGAGTGAATCGTCTACCCAAACATAAAGTTCCGTGATATGGTTCTGTTCCAAAGAGAGCATGGCGGTGGGGTTAGTAATGCATCTCCACTCTACCTGCTTTTTTTGGCTATCTTAAAACAAACTCCGAATTTCCGGATTCACGTACTTGCGTCCACCACATTTGGCACTCTTTAGTTAATAATAATGGCATCATAGAACGAAGAGGAGCTACTTGTCCAAGCGCATAATGCGGTCGTTCGCCATTGTACCAGAGAAGCCAGTCAATAAGCTTCTCATTGAACATCCGCACGTCATCGCGAAGCAGTTCCCGATGATAACGGAGAAACTCCTCATCCAGCGTCCGGTTGAATCGCTCCACATGCGCATTCATTTTCGGAGAGCGCGGATTAGTATGGAAATGAGTCAAGCCAGATTCTTCTGCGGCTTTGGCAAAATGGAGAGCAAACTCACTGCCATTATCTGTCTGTACCGCCGATGGACATTCGGGCAAGACCGCTTTTATTTTGTGAAGAAAATCGGCAGCTGATACGGAACCATGGTTGGTATAGCAAGCGGCAAAAGCAGTGCGTTTTTCCGTATCAACGCCGGTGATAATATATCGTTTCATGCCGTCAATGAAGCGGACCACCGTATCCACCTCCAGAACCCGATAGCCAGTGGGACGGCGCAGTTTTTTCTTCCGTTTCCCAGGCTTTCTCTCAATAAGCCGGCCGGTTTTTGCGGACAGGGAGAGTTTTACCGGATCCGGCAATTTACCGACTTTTTTGAGATCGGCCAGTATTCTACCAATAGTTGATATACTCCCTTGATATCCCTCCATCGCCAGAAGGGCATGCAATTTATCTTTTCCAAGGCGCGGATAAGTAGCGCGGAGAGCCATAATGCATCCCGATACCTCATCGGGGATGCGTCTCTTTCTTCTGCCGCGCGGAGCAGTGCTTTTCGCATTGAGGCCCTCAAGTTTTCCTCCACTCTGAGTCAGTGAGCTTTGCCAGCGATAAAGGGTGCGCGTGGAGACGCCAAAAGCTTCTTTGGTTGCCATATTTCCATGGCGCTCCCAGAAAGCAAGGACACGGCACCTTTGTTTTGCTTGTTCGGTAATCATATACCGAAAGCGTATCATCTCTTGCCAGAGGGAAATGAATCCCTTTGTGCTACGAAATTTATTGAATTGGCGCATAGTTCCTCAGTTATGAGGAGTGCCAAATGTATCTGAACTTATGCAATTTTCAGGGGGGAGAAAACAAACAATGTGCGCGCACGGGTGGGTGGGGCAAGCGCATTATCCTTTACCAATCTGTCCTCACTTTTTTCTTCTTCCAAAAAACCGCCGCCTGTTTCCCGTCGAAAGCGGGATTGGGTGGGAGCGGTTCCGCCTGTGCGTTAAGCACAGAAGCCGCGGGGTGGGTCTGGTAATTTTCAACAATTTTTGATAAAGTAAGTTCGAGCGGAACGGTATAATTGCACAATATTTATGAAAAAAATCGCTATCATTATTGGCAGTACTCGTCAAAATCGACAAGGCGAACGGGTTGGTCAATGGGCCCATGCTGTACTGAAGTCACGCACCGATTGCGCCGTTGATTTGATTGATTTACGTGATTGGCCGTTACCGTTTTATGCTGAACCAGCCAGCCCATCAGCTTTGCACGGCCAATATTCCCATCCAATTGCCACGCAGTGGGCCGCTACCATTGCCCAGTATCACGGTTTTATTATTGTGACACCCGAATATAATCATGGTTATTCCGCCGTGCTGAAAAATGCTCTGGATTATTTGTATCAAGAATGGAATCATAAACCAGTAGCCTGTATTGGCTATTCCAGCGGTAATTCCGGGGCCATCCGGGCGATTGAGCAATTGCGTCAAGTGTTCATTGAATTACAAATGATCCCATTACAACCAGAAATGAATTTGTGTTCGGTCAAACAGTTATTTGATGAGGCTGGCAACACGGTAGATCCAAAGCTGGCCGACCGCCTGCAACGGGTAGTTGATAGTTTAATCGAATTTATCATACCGCAATGATTATAGAAATTGCTATCATTATTTTAGGGCTGATCGTATTTGAAGTAGTCAGCAGTGTTGATAATGCGGTGGTGAACGCCCATGTCTTAAAAACCCTACCAGAGAAGTATCGTAAAATATTCTTATTTTGGGGGATTTTTTTTGCGGTGTTTGTGGTACGCGGCTTATTACCATTCATTATTGTTTGGCTGGTAAATCCAAGTTTAGGCCCGGTGGAATTATTCTCGGCGGTGTTTTCCAATAACGAAAATATCGGCCATTATTTAGAAGCCTCCAAACCACTGTTGTTGTTGGGTGGGGGAGTGTATTTGTTTTTTGTATTTTTAGCCTGGTTATTTTTAGAAGAAAAAAAATATGCGTTTTTAGTAGAACACTTTATTCACCGCCAATCGATTTGGTTTTATGCCGTGGCTTCAATTTTTATCACTCTAGTTATTTTTATATCATTAAAAACCAATCCGATTTTAGCCTTATCAGCTTCGATTGGTTCAACCGCCTTTTTTATTACCGATGGCTTTAAAAAGAACGCTGAAGATACAGAAAAAAAATTAATCAGCGGCAAAACCAATATGTCGGCTTGGAGTAAAATTGTATACTTAGAATTTTTAGATGCTTCGTTTTCAATTGATGGAGTAATTGGCGCTTTCGCTTTTACTACCTCGGTGCCACTGATTTTGATTGGTAATGGCATTGGCGCCATTGTGGTACGAGAAGTGACTATTCGAGGGCTAGATTTTGTGACCAAATTTGCTTATTTAAAAAATGGCGCCATGTACTCTATTGGTATGCTGGGGGCAGTAATGGTACTGGAAAGCTTTGGCAAAGAGTCGCCGTTTTGGTTAGCGCCAGTGAATACCTTTTTGCTGCTCGGTTTCTTTTTATGGTTATCAATTCGCGAAATTCATCTCGCCAATAAAGCTGGCAATGTCAAACCTAGTACTTCAGGTTGATAAATTGGTGTTTGGTGGCCAAGGCTTGGGCCGGATTAACCAGCAGGTAGTGTTTGCTTGGAACGCTTTACCAGGGGAGCAAGTGATGGTAGATGTACTCAAGAAAAAGCGATCATTTTATGAAGGGGTTGCTACTACCATCAATCAGCCGTCACCACATCGGCTAGTGCCACTGGAAGAGCATTTTTTATCATGTAGTCCGTGGCAAATTATATCATTTGATCAAGAAAATTATTGGAAACAACGCATTGCTCTTGCCACCTACAGCACCATTGGTCAAATCAATTGGACCGATGCCATACCAATTGCCAGTGATGATCGTACTACTGGCTATCGTAACAAAATGGAGTTCAGTTTTTACGAACTCGATAACGGTACTATTGCATTAGCATTTTTTGGCCGTGGCCAACATCGTCGTTATCCAATTCAGCAGTGCGTTTTGGCCGATCCTGTTATCCAACAGGCAGCTAACCGATTATTGGCTTGGATTAATAAGCAGCACTATACTCGACTGCAATTAAAAAGCACCATTATTCGCAGCACGTTAACTGGTGCAGTGATGGTTGGATTATTTGTACGCGAGCGTATTACCTGGACTGATGTACCCGAGTTACCGTTGGCGGTGTACTATTCTGACCCGCGTAGTCCAGCTGCTTTACCAACCGAGTTATTGTATAGCAATACCAATCAAACTTTATTGGAGATAGTACAGGATTATCAGCTACGGTATGGCTTGCATAGTTTTTTTCAAGTGAATCTGCCGTTGTTTCAGCGCGTGTTAGTTGATATTCAACCCTGGCTTGATCGTAGTTTACCGGTGATAGATTTTTATGCCGGCGTCGGTGCTATTAGTATACCACTCGCCCAACACTATGCCGCGGCTGTGTTGGTTGAAAGCAATACCGAAGCCGTACAGTTTGCTCAACAGAACATTACTATTAATCAATTACATCATTGCCAGGTACAATTATCAGCCGCTGAACATAGCACTGATGTTATTACCAAAGAGCAGATTATTATAATCGATCCACCCCGAGCTGGCTTACACGATACCGTCATCAAAGCGTTGCTTAAAAACCAACCGCGTCGGATTATTTATCTATCATGTAATATTTCTACTCAAGCCAGAGATATACAATTATTGGCCACTCACTACCGGCTACAAGATATTAAACTCTATAATTTTTTTCCACGCACACCGCATATTGAAGGGTTGTGTATTCTAGATCATTTTTGATATAGTATTAGTATGAAACTGGTCATAAGCTGGGCAATGGGTGAGTATTGAACCATTACGTCAAGCTAGACAAAATTCAGAAAAAGTGATATAGTCCTACTGTTATGTCTGAAGGTCATTTTACCATACCCGTTTCGGTGCAGCGCCTGATTAAAGATTATAACAAGCAGCGTCGCGCTAGGGCTGAACTAGAACACGTCCCAAAATTTAAAGTCAGTGAAGCCATTGGCCGGATGGCTTTTTTTTACGAAAAATTACGCAATGCTCTAGAATATCGTGAAGAAAATTTGCTGGTAAAATCGGCTACGGTGCGTATTTTAAAGCGCCGCTTTGTGCCAGGGATGGATCCTGCCAGCATTGCCAAACCGTTGATCACGGAATTAATTCATGCTGGCTATATTCGCAATAATACTCTACCGGAAACTGCTTTGGATGAAGTGGCTAAGGTGTTAATTAAGTATGCCCGGTTACTCGGTAAAGCCATTCCGTCTATTGAACAGCAAGATCAGCGCGATGATATTTTTCAGTGGGTGGTTACCATGGCCGCTTGTGAAATTGAAGAAATTGTTACCCCGGCCTGGGAAAAACGGGCTGTGATTGAATTTATTTACGTTACGTTACTAGAACGAGTTGATATTCTTTCTAAAAAAATTACTGAAGACGAGCGTAAAGTGCAAATTTATATTGCAGTATTGCGTGGTCACGCCCGTTACGATCATGATTTAACCAGTTACCATTTGTTGAATTTCTTTTATCCCGATTGGAAGGAACATAAAGAAGATACCATTAATCGAGTAGCGCGTAATATCATCAATGTTAAAGCTACTCTTGCTAAGCAAATTCAGCATTCGTTGCAGGATCGATTGTTACGCCAAGTCAAAAAAATCAATGCGTTATTTGTGATTTTGGCCAATGTGTTTAATCAAACCGAAGATCCAATCATTTTGTTACAAAATCCGGCGGCCTTAGAAGAGGCCATTGAAGAAGAAACGCGCAAAGAATATAAAAAAGTTAAATCAAAACTGCGCCGAACCAGTTTGCGTAGTATTATTTATTTATTTGTCACCAAAATGTTAGTGGCGTTTATTTTAGAGGTGCCATACGATTTTATTTTTTTAGGCCATCTCAATTATATCCCCTTACTTATTAATGTGTCATTTCATCCGATGTTGCTCTTTTTTATTGCTCTGATGATTCATATCCCGGCTAAAGAGAATACTAGAAAAATAATTGAGGGCATAAAAAATTTGGTTTATAACTACGATGGCAAAGAAGTGGTGTATAAAATTCGTCCAAAAACTGCCCGGGGAGCTGTAGTGAATTTCTTTTTCCGAATTTTTTATTTTTTGGCGTTTGTCTTTACGTTTGGCGTACTGATTGGGCTATTAATCTTTTTAAATTTCAATTGGATGAGTGGGGTTATTTTTGTGATGTTCCTTACCTTAGTAAGTTTTTTTGGATTACGGGTGCGTCAAATCGCCAAGGATTTGGTGGTGTTAGATCATAAAGATAATTTGTTAAGTGCTACCATTGATTTATTTTCTATCCCAATTGTGCGGGCTGGCCGGTGGTTATCGGTCAATTTTGCTAAGTATAATTTTATCGTATTCTTTTTAGACGTTATTATCGAAGCGCCGTTTAAATTAATTTTAGATATTTTTGAGGATTGGTTAGGCTATATTCGAGAAAAACGCGAAGAAATTTATGATTAAGGTGACCACGTCACCTACCATTCGGCTTGATAGCCAAGTAAAAGCTCTCCAAGCAGCTGGCCATACCATTATCAATTTAACAGTTGGTGAGCTAGATTTTGAAACACCCAAACCAGTATTAACGGCGGTAGCTCAAGCCCTTCAGGCTAACCATAATAAATATACCACTCCGCAAGGCTTACCAAGTCTGCGTCAGGCGATTACCCAGTATCTATTTAAACAACACGGTTTATCATATACGCCCGATCAAGTGATTGTGACCAACGGTGCCAAACAGGCTCTGTACAGCGCTTTTCAAGTATTATTGCATCCTGGCGACGAAGTGTTGGTACCAATGCCAGCTTGGGTAAGCTATGGCGAGCAAATTCATTTGGCCGGTGGACAGGTTGTGCCAATCCAGCTTGATGCCATTGCCCAGAGTATCACCGAACGTACTACAGTATTGGTGTTGAACTATCCTAACAATCCAACCGGAGCAGTTTATTCACCTAGTCAACTCGCTATCCTGGCCAAGCTGGCTGAACAGCATCATTTATGGGTGGTATCTGATGAAATTTATGAGCGAATTATCTATCCAGGTACAACCTTTCAATCATTCGGTCAATTGTATCCTAGTCGTACCATTATAGTAAACGGAGTATCAAAATCAGGCGCGATGACTGGTTGGCGAGTAGGCTATGCGGCTGGTCCCGATGAAATTATTACTGCGATGACGGCTTTACAATCGCATCTCTGCGGTAATGTTAATAACATTGCTCAAATTGCTGCTCAAGCCGCCTTACAACTTGATGATAGTATTTGGCAAACATTTATGCAGCAGTTATTGGAGCGTCGTACTACTATTATGAATTGGATGAAGCAGCAACCTCAATTGCAATGTATTCCTCCCCAAGGGGCTTTTTATTGCTGGTTGAATATTCAAGGTGTCACCGCTGATTCAGAAGAATTTTGCGAGCGATTACTGCACCGTTGGCAAGTAGCTCTGGTTCCAGGAAAATATTTTGGCCAGGATGGTTATGTGCGCTTGTCATTTGCCCATAGCCTCACTGATATTACCCTGGCGTTACAACGCATTAGTCAGTGTGTTGATAGTTATGATATACTATAAGCTATGAACGTACGCATTGCTGGTTTGCAACAACGCGAACTGACGCAATACATTCGGAAACATTTTCCCACCATTAAAATTGTTCGGAGCAAGCCAGATTTTGTACTATGCTATGGTGGTGATGGTACATTACTGTATGCCGAACGTTTGTACCCGGGTATTCCAAAAGTAATGATTCGTAATAGTCGAGTATGTACCAACTGCGCTCGGTTAAGTAAAGAGGTTATTTTAGAATTATTAAGCAAAGGTCAATACGCCTTATCGGAACAACCTTTGCTTGAAGCTAAGATAAAAAATCACGTGGTCTATGGATTAAATGATGTGATTGTCGCTCATGCCGCGGTGAATACCAGTTTACGCTATAATGTGTTGCTCGATCAGCAGCACTATGGCGGTGAATATTTAGGTGATGGAGTAATTGTGGCCACAGCCTTAGGCAGCACTGGCTATTATCAAAGTGTGACTCATAGCACTTTTCAAGATGGTTTAGGGGTAGCCTTTAATAATACCATTAACAACATTGGTCATTTGGTAGTAACGCGCGATACCACCATCACTGTAAAAGTGAATCGTGGCCCAGGTGTGGTAGTGGCTGACAATGCTAAAAAATTTATCCCCATTGATCACGGCGAAACCGTTCAAATTAAACGATCGTATCGCACCACCTACATCGCGTATTTTAAAGGTAAGCACTATCGGCAGTATAATGTTGTTGGTGAAAATCGAGTGTCGTTAGGTTATTGCCAAATTTGTAAGAAAAAAATTACTGATTCCAATTAACCTTAATGCCGCGACCGTTAACACTGGTGACCAGTAATTCACAAAAAGCTCGTGAAATTCAGCGGGCCTTGCAGCCATACGGCATTACCGTGCGTTGGCACAAACTTGATTTGCCCGAAATAAAATCTCTTCATATCCCTGATATTGTTCGCGATAAAGCTAACCAAGCCTATGCTCGTAGTAAAGGGCCGGTGCTGGTGGATGATACCGGTATATTTTTTAGTGGGTATAAGCAATTTCCCGGAGCCTACTCACGTTTGTTATTTGTTGCCCTTGGTTTTAAGGGGTTATTTAAACTTATTAGCCAGCATCAGCCCGCTTATTTTTGTAGTTATTTGGCCTATAAACCAACTGCTAAAGTTGATCCAATACTATTTCAAGGGCAGTGTCGTGGAAAATTAATTCGGCAGTTACGTGGCCAGCGCAAACCCAAAATGCCATACGATACTATTTTTATTCCGCATGGCGACCACTTAACTTTTGCCGAACTGGGCATCGCTGGTAAACAACGCTACGACCATCGCTCTAAAGCTGTCCGTAAATTTGCTCACTATTATTTACGGCAACTGGCATGAAGGTTACTTTTTACGGGGCCTGCCAACAAGTGACCGGATCGTGTTATTTAGTCGAGCATGGCGCTACCAAAGTATTGGTTGATTGCGGCATGATTCAAGGATCACATTTTACCGATCCAGCTAATTTTGAATTATTCCCATTTGATGTTAGTACCATTGATTACGTCTTGGTGACTCATGCCCATATTGATCATTCTGGTCGATTGCCGCAATTGATGCGCTACGGTTTTCGCGGTCAGGTGATAGCCACTGCCGCCACTCTTGATTTTGCCGAGTTATTATTGCGGGATAGTGCCCATATTATTGCTCAAGATGCCGACCGTTTTCATAAAGCTCCATTGTATACCGAAGCCGAAGTGGAACAGTTAACTCAACACTTTCAAGCAGTATCTTATCATCAGGTTAAACCAGTAGGCGATTTGGTTGCTACCTTCTATGATGCTGGTCATATTTTAGGATCAGCCTTTATTCAGCTGGCCAGTAAGGATACCAGCATTGTTTTTTCTGGCGACCTGGGGAACCCGCCAGTGCCATTGCTGCCTGTCACTGAAGCATTGCCACCCACCGACTACCTAGTGATGGAATCAACCTATGGTAATCAAACGCACGAGGATACCCGTGAACGAAAATTATTGCTCGCTTCAGCTATTTATGAAACGGTTACCTTGGGCGGAGTGTTATTAATACCAGCGTTTGCTTTAGAACGGACTCAAGAAATATTATATGAGTTGAACAGTCTGGTGGAGCATAATGATATTCCCAAACTGCCAATTTTTATTGATAGCCCATTAGCTATTCATGCTACCCAGTTATATCGTCAGCACCAGCACTTGTTTAATAATGAAACTAAATATATCATCGCTTCAGGTGATGATGTGTTTCGTTTTCCCGGCCTGCAATTAAGTGAAACACGTGATAGTTCTAAACAGATCAATCACGTACCAGCTCCAAAAATTATTATCGCTGGTTCAGGGATGATGCAAGGTGGTCGCATTCGGTTTCATCTCAAACGCTATTTAAGCGATTTTCGTAATCAAGTATTAATTGTTGGGTATCAAGTGGCTGGATCATTAGGCCGACAATTATTACAGCAAGTTAAGCGGGTTACTATTGATGGAGAAGATGTTGTAGTGAAAGCTAAAATTCGAGCAATTGGCGGATATTCAGCTCATGCTGATCAGCCGAAATTATTACACTGGTTAACAGCCAATCAACCACCGCGACGACATATTTGGTTAACTCACGGCGAAGTGGCACAAGCCACCGCGTTACAAACAGTTATCCAACAACGTTGTTCCGTTGCTGCCACTATTCCGCACTATGGACAGGTTGTCACACTTTCGTTATCATAAGAGCTACCTTATATTTTAAATTTTGCATTTTTATGGCGAAACATTTTTTAAGCAAAATTGCCGTTGGCACCACCTTAGGAGCCATGCTGGCAGCTGGCGCGGCCGCTTTCTTTTTTACCAAAACCAAACCAGGCAAAGCCGCTGTTAAAAAAGTACGAGCCTTAGTAACTGAACTTTCTAAAGAATTATCCCATCGCTTGAGTCAAATGAAAAAAGTGAGCCAAGCTAAGTATAATGAGTTAGTGGATGAAGTGGTGGATCAATATGCTGTTCAAAAAAAAGTTGGCAAAACTACCGTAACTGATTTAAAGCGCGATCTTAAATCGCACTGGCGAGAAGTGAAAAAAGAATTACGCAAAAAGTAACCTACTCACTAATAACCGGCGTAGTGAAGCATGGCCGGGGACGCGGCACACGGTTAGGTTTTCCAACAGCTAATTTGGCCATAGTAGCACCTTTACCGGCTGGTATTTATGCCGCCACCGTAGTGGTAGGAAATCAAACAGTCCCAGCAGCTGGATATATTCACCCGGCAGAGCCAACTATACTGGAAGTGCATTTATTAAATTGGCATGAAAATTTGTATGACGTCACTATTACCGTTGAGTTGCGTTATTGGCTACGGGCTCACCGTGAATTTTTGTCAGCGCAAGCTTTAATCGCACAAATTTATCAAGATATCGCTCAAGTTCAACAATGTTTACAGGTATAGTGCAACAGCGCTTGACTATTCAACACATTCAACCACTAGCCACTGGTCAGAGTGTTACATTCACAGCGCCCCAGCCAGCGCTGGACAGTGGTGATAGTATTTTAATTCAAGGGATTTGTTCAACCATTACACGGGTTGATGCTGCTACTATTACGGTAGAGTATATGCCTGAAACCATTCGTTGTAGCACGGTCGGACAGTGGCACGTAGGACAACAGTGTAACATGGAAACACCGGTTACTCCCACCACTGTATTATCTGGTTGGATAGTAACTGGCCACATCGATAGCGCCACTACTATTACGGCGCTATCAGCCTTACCAGATGCTAGTATCACACTGGCCATTCCACCAGCATATCAGTCACTGGTCATGGCTAAAGGTTGTATCACAATTGATGGTGTTAATCTTACCGTCGCTGCTATACAATCTAATCACTGCACAGTGAAATTAATACCATATACTCTACAACACACTACCTTAGGTCATCAGTCAGTGGGCAACCAAGTGAATATAGAATTTGATTATATTGCTAAAATCGTTCAGCGTTTTACTTGATGTTTTGGCAAGTGAAAGTAAAATGTTGTACCAACATTTTCTTCAGATTCAAACCAAATTTTGCCTTCGTGCTTTTCAACGATATCTTTTACTATAAACAAACCTAAACCGCTGCCCTCGGTTACTACTTTTAAAATATTAGGACCACGAAAAAATTTACTGAATACTTCATGGTGAGATTTTTTAGGAATACCTAAGCCAGTATCGTGAACAAAACCATTCACTCCATCAGTTACTTCGTTGACTTCGATTGTAATAGTGTCATTTGGTTTAGAATATTTGATAGCATTATCAAGTAAATTATTGAGCATCAGTTCAATTTTTTCTTTATCGCACGATACTAACAATGGACCAGTGGCCGGTTTACTACGAAACATAATATTGACTGGCTTAGCCTTGGCTGTTTGTTCGTGCCGTTTAATCGTCTCGTTAAAAATTGGCAAAATATCTTGTTCAACAAATTTGTATTTAAATTTTTGTTCTTCAATTTTTGTCACATCTAATAAGTCATTGATTAATCGAATCATCCGATTAATATTTTCAATAGTGTTACCTAAATGGTGTTTTTGTTCATCCGACATCACCCCCATATCACCATCGTACAACATGGTGGTAGCCCAACGGATGCCAGACATTGGAGTACGCAATTGATGGGCTGCGATTGATAAAAAATCCGATTTTTGACGATCCAATTCTTTAGTTTTTTCTAATTCAGCCTGCAAAGCTCGTTGACTGGCTTGAATATTTTCTGCCATCACATTAAATGTTTTCGCAAACAATCCCAACTCATCATTTCGTTGTAAATCAACTCGTTCAAAATGACCTTGACCAAAGGCTTGCGCCGCTTTAGTTAGCTGTACTACTGGTTTAGTAATGTTATTTGAAATAAATACAATCAGCCAAATCACTACTAACACAATAATAGCAGCTACGCCAACGACATAGATTAAAATAGTTCGAGCGGTATCCCGAATACCACTGCTGACAGTCTCAATTTGTGTTGAAATTTGATCAGTGACTTGCGTTTCTAAAAAGGTATTGAAGTCATCACGCAAACTATTCAGTTGATTCAACTGATCCGATAATGCCGCGTCGGTTGGGCTAGCCTCGTATAATTTTATTAAATTATCAGCTGCCTTATAAATGGCAGTTAATTTATTATTGAACTGTTGAGTGAATTCAAAATCAGTCGACGTTTGCGATAAGCCAAATAAGTCATATTCAAGCTGAATGGCTGCTGAAAATTCTTCTTGGTATTTAGTTTTATTGGCTGCGTTCCCGGTAGATAAGTAGTTATAGACCGATAATAAAGCAATGTGTACTTTATCTTTTAATTTAGCAGTGGTAATAACACTTGGAAAAGCATACTCTTCAACTTCTGAAAAACTGTCTTGCAAATCGAGAATGGTAGTAAAAGTGAAGGCCCAAGAATTTACTACCAAAAACAGTAATAACACAAAAATAAAAAAGATTTTTTGCGTCAATTTGAGATTTTTCATGCGTTGATAGTATATACTAAAGTTTTATTTGATGCTATACTGCTGATATGTTTGAGCATGCACCCGTACCTCCGCCAATCACACCATCGTCCACAACTCACGCTCCAACGATAACCCCACCGCCAGCTACGGATTTTGTGGCACAGCAAGCCATTATCGATCACGAAGCTACCGAATTATTTAAACGCGAAGCGTTATCGTGGACTCAAAAAATTATTTTAATTGTTGGTGTGGGTATAGTGTTAGGTGCCTTAAGTGCCGGAGGCATTTGGTTATATGTTACAACGCAACGCGGCGGTAGTATTGGCAGTATTACGAATACAACCAATCAAGCTACTTCATTAGATCAGCTAGCTAAAGATACCGATCAAGATGGTTTGCGTGATAGCGAAGAACAGAATCATGGTACAGATAGCACAAAACCTGACACCGATGGCGATGGTTTAAGCGATGGCGCCGAGGTAAAAACCCACCATACCGATCCAACCTTAGCCGACACCGATGGCGACGCGCTTAATGATCAACAAGAAGTAACTGTGTATCGATCGGATCCTTTCAAAACCGACACTGATGGTGATAGTTACACCGATGGTAATGAAGTGGAGCATGGTTACGATCCAATTGGTCCTGGACGTTTAAACGAATGATCAAAGCCTGGTGGTTGATTATCATTGTAACAGCCTGGTGTTGGCCAAGCCTCACAGCGGCTGCTAGTCAGCGTACCAGAGTAGTGCTTGATCAAACTACGCTCGAGCGTGGCTATACTCTTCAGCATGAGGCCATCGCTCTAGGCATTCAACCTGATAGCCTGAATCAGCCAGCGGTTGCCTGGATTCGAACTCGTCAACACTACACCACCGTACCAACTGATTTAACACTGGTATCAGCGGTATACAGTTACACCATTACCCAAACTACACCACAGTTTTTAGATCATCCCGTGTGGTTATCATACCACTACACGGATACAACCAAGCGATTGCGTCAATTTTACTATTACGATACTACCCAACAACAATGGCGAGCATTGCCGAGCCAGCATGATTCAGTCAGCCAAACGGTGCGGGCGGCCTGGTTTGCGCCATATTCAGTGGTGGCGGTACTAGAAGATCCTGATCAACTATTGGGGCCAAGTCGCCGATTCAATTTTCAAGAGTTTGGCGATATTAACGCTGCCGCCGCTATTGTGATTGATGAGCAAACTGGTACGGTATTGTATAGTCATAATGCTGCTACCACTCGCTCGATGGCTTCTCTGACAAAATTAATGACCGCCTATGTACTGGTTCAACAATCGGTCGATTTTGATCGCATTGTGACGTATCATAGTCGGTACGATCAAATTGGGGCCCGGCTACGGTTAGTTGAAGGTGAACAAGTAAGTCTACGTGATTTACTGTATGCTATGACGGTAGGTTCAGCCAATAACGCCGCCTATGCGTTAGTGGATCAAGCTGGATATACTATTCCAGAGTTTGTTGGCTTGATGAATCAAGCGGCGGCCGAGCTGGGATTAAACCAAACTAGCTTTGCTGATCCATCTGGATTAAATCCAGCTAATCAATCCACGGCGGCCGATTATGCTAAGTTGGTGCAACAGGTGATTAATACCACAGCCATGCTGCAATACACCACCACATCATATTACAGTTTCACTACCCGTAACAGCCAAGTGTTTCATGATTTTGTCAACACCAACATGTTATTACGAACCAGTGATTTACACATTACTGGCAGTAAAACTGGCTATCTCGACGAGGCGTTATATTGTTTGGCCTTACGCGTCCGCCAGGCTGATCATGAAATTATTACAGTGGTGCTGGGTGCGCCAACCTCAACCAGCCGGTTTGCTGAATCGGAACGTTTAACGCAATGGGCCCTAAGTAATTATCAATGGTAATGCCTATAAAGGCGATATTTGATGATCACCTTTACCCCTTCATTATTTTTTGAGTACACTACCTGTCCGCACTGGATTTGGTACGACCGCTTTGGTGATCAACGCCGCAAAGGAGAGTTACCAGAACTGGCTCGTCGTTTAATGGAACAAGGCGTGATGCATGAAGAAGATTACATTAAGGATTTAGCTATCGTCACAGTACCGGTACATTCGGGTGAAGCCGCTTACCGAACAACGGAACAATTCATGCGCCAAGGTGTACCGTATATTTATCAAGGCGCTATTCGCTGGCGGGCTGGTGACTATTGTTATCAAGGGCGTCCCGATCTACTACAGCGAGTATCTGGCCAATCCAGCTTGGGATCATACTACTATCGACCAATTGATATCAAAAGTGCCAAGGATATTAAGCGCGAACACTGGTTACAGCTGTGTTTGTATGCAGAAATTTTGGAACACATCCAGGCTCTATTTCCTAGCGAGGTAGCCATTATTAATGCTGATCATGAACACATTGATTATCAGCTGACGAATCGTCACCGCCAAGAGTTGCATCAGGTGATTACTGCAATTAGTCAGGTGATGCAAGGGCAAAAACCGCCCTTAAAACTAGTGGGTCGCTGTAAACAAAGCCCCTGGTTTAATGAATGTGTACGGGCGGCTGAACAAGCCAAAGATATCGCTTTAATTTACAAATTGAACGAACGATCAATTGCTGGTTTACGTCGTAATGAGATTAATACGATCAATCAGCTAGCAGCGACCGACCTTACTACCGTACCGGCCATTCCATATTTATCAGAGTCCACTTTACAGCGCGCTCAACTACAAGCCCAAGCCTTACTTGATCAGCAAGTGCACTGGTTAGCTCAACCAGACATTCCTGAAACACCTCTGAAAATTTATTTCGATATTGAAGGTGATCCATTATTACAGATTGAATATTTATTCGGTTTTTGGATAGAAGGGGATGTCACTGGCAGCTTAGCCCAGATTGGTCAGGTTCGTTCGCAGCCGAATCGATCAGCCTATTATCTTTATTTTTTAGCAGAGCAACCCAATCAAACTGAACAATTATGGCAACAATTTTTGCAGTGGCTAGAATTACTGCCCCCAGCCGCCTACACGATTTATCATTTTGCTGATTATGAACGATCACGCACTCGTGGTTTAGCGGATCGTTACGGAGGATCAACTGCCTTTACCAGCTTTCAGCAACAGCTGATTGATTTAGCCCAAGTAGTACAACGTAGTGTGATTTTTCCGCTATATTTTTATTCAATTAAAGATATTGCCAAATCTCGTTTTTTAAATTATCGCTGGCGTCATAAAAAAGCTGGTGGAGCCCAAAGCATTTTTTGGTATGAACAGTGGCTAGAAAGCGGTGACCGCCAAATACTTGACGATATCATTAATTACAACGAAGATGATGTTATTGCCACAGCTCATTTGCACCAATGGCTTAAACACGCTGTAACCTACTATGGTCTATAACACTGTGGAGTCAGCAGAAGGTCAACTCATTAGGGCTGCTCAAGCAGGAGACCGTGCTGCCCAAACCACCTTGTATCAAAAGTACAGTCGTTTGCTTTATGGATATTTATACAAGCGATTAGGTTGCCAAGCTGATGCCGAGGATATCACTCAAGAAGCATTTTTACGGGCGTTTAAATATCTTGGGTCATTTCAGGGTCAGGCTAGTTTTAAAAATTGGTTATTTCAAATAACAAAAAATTTAGTAGCCGATCATTGGCAAGCTCATTACAGTCATCCCCAGGTATCGGTTGAATATTTTTTTGACCTGGGTATAGAACCAGCCAGTGCCGAAAGCGATGAACAACAGCAAGCCGAGCAAGCTGCCGCTGCCGAACAATTACAGCAGCTATTAGCCCAACTCCCAGATGACTATCGGGCAGTGCTTGAACACCGGTTTTTACGAGGCTATACTATTCAAGAAACCGCTACCGCCCTGAATATTACAGTAGCCAATGCCAAGATTCGCCAATATCGGGCCTTACAAAAAGCTAAATTACTATATGACACCCTCTCAACCTAACGAAATTAAACAAGCCGATTTAGTCGAACAGTATTTAGCTGATTTAGATGCTGCTAACGCTTGGCCAACAATCGAACAACTGGCGGATGTTGAAGTGGTTGGAGTATTAAAATTTGGTCGATACCTCAAAACAGTCGCTCAACCGAGTGTCATATCAGGTCGGTTACCTCAATTACAACGAACTCGGCACAAGCGTTGGTCTTGGCTGTGGGCTCTGCCAGTGGCAGCTGCCGGAGTAACCGCTGTAATCGCCTTTGTACTATGGCAGAATTCTGCCGCGCCTACTGGTGAATTAACCCAGGCAAATGTAACAAGTATCGAACAAGAATTAGCCGCTATTGATGCATTGAATGCCGAACTGGCGATTTCCACACACCAATACGATGTCTCTTTACGAGAAGTTGATGCTCTAACCTTAGCCGATAGTTTAGAAGAACTATGATCACTACACGCCGGTATGTTTTAATGACTTTATGGCTGGTGGTATTACCTACCGTCACGTTAGCTGCGCCTCATAGAACGCTACAACCAAAACCGAATTTTAATAAACCTCTAGTATCACCACAACGAAATAATACTAATCAGTCAATACTACCTAACAAATTAAATGTTCGTAAACCAGAACGACCACAAACATTAAATGATGGCATTAATCAGCATGAACAAATTATTCAACAACGCATTCAGCGTCTACAAAACTTTAATCGTATCCCAGAAGCTAAGCGAGCCGAAGTACTGGCTGATTTTGAAACCGAACTAGCCTGGCTACAAACCATGCGCGAACGCTTGACAGCCGCCAATAGTGAGGCCGACGCCCAGTCAATTCGACAGGAAATTATTGAACATGTCCGTACTAAGCGTGAACAACGCCAGCAACTGATTACCGAGCAAATTACCTTGCCAACGTATCAATCTAATGATCGAGCCGAACAAATAATTGGGCACTTCAATGTCATCATTCAGCATTTGGATGATGCTGGAGTTGATATTTCAGAATTACAAACCACGCTGGCTGATTATCAACTGGCTAGTCAGCAACTCAAACAACAGCAGGATGCCTTACTGCAAGATAAAACTATTGATCATTTACGAGCTGTGCGTGATCAATTGCAAACAGTCCAGGGGCTAGGGCAGCAGTTACGTAACCAGATTCAGTCTATAGTGATGCAACTTAAATCATCTAAGTCTTAATATATATTTTGTATGATTTCATTGCGAAATTTCATCGGTAGTGCTGCCAGTGTCATGGTTTTGGTGGTAGCCTTGCCAGCCGCTGCTTTAACCACTACTCAAGTGGGTACGTTTGATAATTCAAATCAAGCCCATATATTTAAACATCATGATCGTTTATTCGCCATCGCTGAAGAAAACGATGGTACCATTGGCGTGTATGGCGCTAATCGCAGTGCTAATACCTGGAATGCCATCAACGATGACGCCCCCACCATTAGTGATTTAGTAGCTGATACTAATTCCATTACTCGTTTTCGAGTATTCAATGGCAAATTGTATTTAGCCGCCGTTAACCAAACAGGCGTTGCCCAAGTATGGCAGGTACAAAGAATGGGTCGTCCAGCACTGTGGCAGCAAGCCGGTGAGGCTGGTTTTGGCGATAGTGCTAATACAGCCGTATCTGAATTTTTTCGAACCGATGATACCTTATACGCCTTGACTGCCAATGCTGCTGGAGCTGGTTTATTTTCAACCACGAACGGAGAAGATTGGACACAAGTTGGCACCTATGGATTAGGGCAAAATATTGGTACTGTTAATGCTGCCACCCATTACACTGTGGCTGATGTTGCCTACAAATATATTGGCACAGCTGATGGCATGGTGTATCGTTCGGCCATTGATGATTTAGTAACGTGGGAGAGCGTTGGTGATATTGGTGACGCCATCACAGCCATGCACTCTGGGCCAGAACAGCATCTCAATGTAGCCGCGGTAGTAGACGGCGTTACTAAAGTATTCGTCAGTACAGATGGCAACACCTTTGTACAAATGGGCGCTGATAATTTAGGTGAGGCTACCACAGAAAAAGTCACTCGGTTTGCTCGCTTACCAGGCTTTGGCGGTTTATTTGCCTTGACAAAAAATAGCACCGCTGGAGCAGCTATGATGCTATGGAATGAAACCACTGAAACATGGGAAACAGCTGTTGAAGCTGGTTTAGGCAATAGCGCTAATACAGCCTTGAACCATGTGTTACGCTATCATGGCAAAGTATATTTGCCGACTACGAATGCCACTAATGCCGAAGTGTATCGTTTAACTAAAGGATAATAACATACCAAAAGCCGGTCCCTTAACAAGACCGGCTTTTTTTGTTATGCTAAGCGATATGATAACGCCTTACGAAACAGTGATTGGTTTAGAAATTCATGTTCAACTGAACACTGCCTCAAAAATGTTTTCAGGGGATTCAAACGCCGATACCCTTGAGCCGAATGTTCATGTTAGCCCAATTTCATTAGGGCACCCAGGTACCTTACCAGTGGTTAATACCCAAGCGGTCGATTATGGCATAGTACTTGGTTTAGCGATGAATTGTGATATTGCTCTGTTTACGAAGTTTGATCGCAAACATTACTTTTATCCCGATTTACCAAAAGGTTACCAAATTTCACAATATGATTTACCGTTGTGTTCCGATGGGGAATTAACCATTTACCCAGATAATGTGACACCAGTCACTATCAACATTGAGCGTATCCATTTAGAAGAGGATGCTGCTAAAAATGTGCATGCCCAAGAGGCTACGCTGGTTGATTTTAATCGAGCGGGCTCTCCACTAGCCGAAATTGTCACCCGACCTGATATCACTGATCCTAAAACAGCCAGACTATTTGTACAAGAATTACAAACGTTGGTGCGGTATTTAGGTATTTCTGACGCTGATATGGAAAAAGGGCATATGCGTATTGACGCCAACGTGTCATTGCGTCCGGTAGGCGATACAGCACTGTACCCTAAAACTGAAATTAAAAACTTAAACTCAACTAAAACCATCGAAAAAGCCTTGCTGTTTGAAATACAACGGCAGACTGATTTATGGAATCGTAATGAAGCACCTGATATCTTAGAAACTCGTGGTTGGGATGAAACACAACAAGTTACTTATGTGCAGCGCACCAAGGAGCAAGCGGCTGATTATCGATATTTTCCAGAACCAGATATCCCCCCACTCCATTTTACTGAAGATGATATTGAGCGATTACGGGGTCGCTTACCAGAATTACCGCTCGATCGGCGGGAGCGTTTTATGCAAGAGTACAACCTATCCTACTACGATGCCAAAGTGCTCACTACTGATCCAGCAGTGGCTGAATATTATGAACAAACCATATCAGAATTGCGTAGTTGGTTGAGCTCGCTTGATAGTACTGAAGGTAGTGATGAAGATATCTGGAACCAATCAGGGCGTCAGCTGTGTCGATCGGCCTGTACTTGGTTGACTACTGAAATATTTGGTTTACAAACCAAATTTCAACAACCGTTTAGTAGCTTAAAAATCAGCCCAGAAAACCTAGCCGAACTGATTACATTAGTGTATGAACACAAGGTTAATTCATCAGCCGCTCAAACCATTATGCGTCAAATGTTTGAGCATGGTGGTGATCCATCACAATTGATGCAAACCTTAAATTTAGAACAAGTACACGACGAAGCTACTTTAGCCCAAGCCTGTGATGAAATCATTACAGCCAATCCACAGGTAGTAGCTGATTATCAATCTGGTAAAGAGCGCGTGTTAATGTTTTTGGTAGGCAAAGTGATGAAACAAATGAATGGAGCAGCTAATCCTCAAACCGTGACTGATTTATTACGTCAAAAATTAAAGTAGCCTAATGACATGATTCAGCCCCATGAAATTTTAATTGTCGCAGGCTTACCACGTTCGGGTACTTCTATGACCATGAAAATGCTTGAAGCTGGTGGTGTGCCAGTGCTGGCCGATCATCAGCGAGTAGCCGATGAAGATAATCCCAAAGGCTATTATGAGTATGAACGAGTGAAGCAATTACCGGCCGATACGGCATGGTTACCAAAGGCGGAGGGTAAAGTGGTTAAAATGGTATCAATGTTACTGTACGATTTACCAACTGATCGGCACTATAAAGTTATTTTTATGCGTCGCACCATGGCCGAAATTTTAGCCTCCCAGAAAAAAATGCTATTACGAAACAATCAAGATATGATCGTAGATGATGTTGAAATGAAAGAATTATTCGAGGCTCATTTACAGAACATCATGGCTTGGTTGAAGCAGCAAACTCATTTAGAGATATTGTATGTTTGGTATAATGATTTACTCCAACACTCTGATCGAGAAATTATTAAGCTAAATAATTTTTTAGGGGGGAATCTTAATACAGCCGCTATGCAAGCGGTAATTGATACTACGTTATATCGTAATCGAGCATACGGTTGACCGGTTTTTTTAGCCTTGCTATACTAGCCCATGATATGAATAAACGACCAACCAAAATTCATTATGAATAGAACGGTCACTGCCCCGAGTAGGGCTGTTTTTTTAATATGCGAGCCCACTTAATACTAGATGATGGCACAGTGTATCAAGGTGAATCATTTGGTGCCGCTTTGAGTATCACTGGCGAAGTAGTATTTAATACCGGCATGACTGGATATCCCGAAAGTTTAACTGACCCCTCGTATCGGGGTCAAATTTTAGTGTATACATACCCTCTGATTGGAAATTATGGCGTGCCTGAAGGTGAATTTGAATCGAACCAAATTCAAGTACGCGGAGTAGTGGTGTTACAGTATCAAGCCCACTATGCTCATTGGTCAGCTCAACAATCATTGGGAGAATGGTTACAGTATCATGGTATTCCTGGTATTACCGGCATCGACACACGAGCAGTGACTAAACGGTTACGCAACCATGGAGTAATGTTGGGTCAAATTGTGGTTGGTCACGATCGTCCAGTTACTACAATACCCGATCCAAATACACAAAATTTAGTGGCGGAAGTCAGTTGTCAAAAACCAATGTGGTACGGTAGTAGCCGTAAGCAGATTATACTGGTAGATTGTGGTGTGAAATTAAGCATGATCCGATCGTTAACACAACGCGGTATCCGCATTAAGCGTGTACCGTGGGATTATAATTATGTGGCCGAGTTAAATGATTTTGTCGGAGTATTAATTTCAAATGGTCCAGGCGATCCGAAACAGTGCCGAACAACTATTGCGTATGCTGAACAGGCCTTACGCTCGGGCAAGCCAAATTTTGGTATTTGTTTAGGCAGTCAAATTCAAGCTTTAGCGGTAGGTGCAAAAACCTATAAGTTAAAATACGGTCATCGTGCCCAAAATCAGCCCTGTCAGATAGTGGATAGTCAACGCTGTTTGTTAACATCGCAAAACCATGGCTATGCCGTACGAGAACATACGTTACCTAAAATTTGGCGAGTGTGGTTTCGTAATGCCAACGATGGCTCGGTGGAAGGAATCCACCATCGCACTAAACCGTTTTTTTCAGTACAGTTTCATCCCGAAGCCAATCCTGGACCGCATGATAGTGACTACATATTTGATTATTTTGTCAGTATGTTATGAAACCAGTCCAACCCAAAACAGTATTAATTCTTGGCTCGGGTGGCTTGCGCATTGGTCAGGCTGGCGAGTTTGATTATTCTGGCTCCCAAGCTATTAAAGCCTTACAGCAAGAGGGGGTTAAGACAATTCTAATTAATCCAAACATTGCTACTGTGCAAACCGATCAAGCCATGGCTGATCGGATATACTTTTTACCACTGACGAGTTCATTTGTAGAACGAGTGATCGCTAAAGAACGACCCGATGCTTTGCTGTTAAGTTTTGGTGGACAAACGGCTTTGAATGTTGGATTACAGTTAGAACGCCAGGGTGTGTTGCAACGATATCGAGTGGCGGTACTAGGCACGCCTACCAGGGCTATTCGTTTAACTGAAGATCGTAAACTATTTGCCCAGGCTTTACGTAAAATTAATATAACCGTAGCCAAAAGTGCCGCTGTTACCACTGTAACAGCTGGCATCAAACAAGCCAAAACAATCGGTTTTCCATTAGTAATGCGTTCAGCCTTTTCATTAGGTGGCGAAGGATCAGCCGTTATTACTAATCAAACAGAGTTAATTCGCCGACTACGTGAAGCTCTGGCAACTGTACCGCAAGTATTAATAGAAGAGTATCTTGGTGGCTGGAAAGAAATTGAATATGAAGTGGTACGTGATCGTTTCGATAATTGTGTGACAGTTTGCAACATGGAAAATGTTGACCCTATGGGTATTCACACCGGTGAGAGTATCGTAGTGGCGCCATCACAAACGTTAACCAATCACGAGTATCACCAGTTGCGTTCAGTCGCCATGATCGTAGTGCGTTCGTTAGGTATTGTTGGTGAGTGTAATATTCAATTTGCACTTGATCCTCGGTCTGATCAATATCGAGTGATTGAAGTAAATGCCAGGCTATCACGTAGCTCCGCTTTAGCCTCAAAAGCAACTGGTTATCCGTTAGCGTGGGTAGCGGCCAAATTAGCCCTAGGTCACAATCTACTTGAGGTAAAAAATTCTGTGACCAAGACTACTACCAGTTGTTTTGAACCAGCGTTAGATTACGTTGCCATAAAAATTCCTCGGTGGGATTTAAAAAAATTTAAACACGCTGACCATACCATTTCTACAGAAATGAAATCGGTCGGTGAAGTGATGGCTATTGGCAAAACTTTTACCGAAGCCTTGCAGAAAGGTTTGCGTATGACCAGTACCGGTACGCAAGGATTAGTAGGGGATCATCCGGCTGTTAAAAAATTTCGGTCTGAAATTATTCAGGCCACTGATCGCAGAATATATGCTCTCGCCACCGCTTTGCAGCATGGTTATACCGTTGAGCAGTTGCATCAACTTAGTCAAATTGATCGTTGGTTTTTGTATCAACTTAAAACCATCGTCGATTTTAGCGAACAATTAAAAACAAAACCACTCACCCGCACCCGTTTATGGCAAGCTAAACAACTTGGTTTTGCCGACGATCAAATTGCTCATTATAGTAAGCAACCATCTGCTACCGTGCGACAATTACGCAAACGTTGGCAAATTACTCCAGTGATTAAGCAAATTGATACCTTGGCCGGAGAATATCCAGCCAACACTAATTATTTATACCTTACCTACCATGGTAGTGAGCACGATATTGTCCCAGGCCGTAAGCAAATTGTAGTATTAGGCAGCGGACCGTATCGGATAGGTTCTAGTGTTGAGTTCGATTGGAGCTGTGTGCAAGCGGTCAACACCATTAAAGCCCAGGGCTACCACAGTGTGGTGATTAATTGTAATCCAGAAACAGTGTCTACTGACTATGATATTTGTGATCGATTATATTTTGAAGAGTTGAGCCTAGAGCGAGTTTTAGATATTATCGATTTTGAACAACCCCATGGCACAATTATATCAATGGGTGGTCAGGTGCCGAATAATTTAGCCCTCGATTTACAGCAACACCGTGTCACTATTCTTGGTACCCATCCGCGCGATATTGATCGAGCGGAAGATCGTAATAAGTTTTCAAAATTACTCGATCGCATCGGTTTAGATCAACCAGCCTGGATAGAAGTAACCACTCTGGCTGCTGCTAAAAAATTCGCCCAGGCTGTTGGTTACCCAGTATTGATTCGTCCTTCCTATGTGTTATCCGGCGCAGCCATGAATATAGCAGTTTCTCCAAAACAATTGCAGCAGTATTTACGAGTAGCGGCCACTATTTCAAAACAGCACCCGGTGGTAATTTCTAAATTTATTACGGAGGCTCGAGAAATTGAATTTGACGGAGTAGCCCAACACGGTGAACTAAAGGTATATGCCATGACCGAACATGTGGAGTTGGCTGGTGTACACTCGGGTGATGCTCATGCCGTATTTCCGCCACAGAAGACGTATCTCGAAACTATTCGTCGCACTAAACAACGGATGCGCGATGTAGTGCAAGCCCTTAACATTACCGGGCCTTTTAATATTCAATTTTTAGCTAAAAATAACGATATTAAAATTATTGAAATCAACGTTCGTGCTTCCCGCAGTTTTCCATTTGTATCAAAATCAGTCAAAATTAACTTTGCCGAAATTGCTACCCTAGCAATGCTCGGGAAAATTGCCAGCGTTGATTTTAAGAAATTTGATTTGGATTATGTTACGGTTAAATCACCCGTGTTTTCTTATAGCCGCATTAAAGGAGCTGATCCGGTGCTGTACGTCGAGATGGGATCAACTGGTGAAGTAGCCGCTTTTGGTGACGGCTATCAAGAAGCGATCTTAAAATCAATGCTGGCGTCTGGGTTAGATTGGCCTAAAAAAAATATTTTGTTATCCATCGGACACGATCGTGATAAAGCTAAATTGTTATCAATTGTTGAAAAGTTACATCGTCAACACCGTTTTCAATGGTATGCTACTGCCGGTACAGCCGCTTTTTTGCGCAAGCACCAGGTATCAGTTAAAACTGTTATTAAAGGGCGACCGGTGTTAGAATTAATCCGCCAACGCGTAGTAGATTTTATTGTCAATATCCCCCATGGTCATACCCATCAAGAAATCAGTCATGGTTTTTCTATTCGGCGCACAGCGGTTGATTATCACATACCGTTAATCAGCGATGTCCAATTGGCCAATGCCTTTTTAATTGCGGTATCAAACTTAAAAGAAAGTGATTTAACAATTAAAGCGTGGGATGAATACTAATACTATGCGTCACCTTATTAGCATTACTGATCTTACCACTAACGATATCAACGCCATTTTTCAGCGTACTGATCAAATACTCCATGATGGTTTCCAGCCAACCTTAGCTCATACAGTGATTGCTACCTTATTTTTTGAACCGTCTACTCGTACCCGGTTGTCGTTTGAAACAGGCATACTGCGTAGTGGTGGTCGGGTTATTAGCGTCACTGATCCGGCGGCAACTTCAACCACCAAAGGAGAAACTTTAGAAGATACTGTTCGGGTAATTTCGAGTTATGTTGATGCCATTGTACTGCGATATCCAGAAGCCGGCGCGGCTAGTCGGGCGGCCATTGTTAGCACAGTACCGGTGATTAATGCTGGCGATGGTACTGGTGAACATCCTACCCAATCACTGTACGATTTATACACTATTCGCCAGGCACTTGGTCGCACTGATCATTTTCACATTGTCTGCCTTGGTAATCTAAAATATTATCGGGCGACTCGTTCATTGGTACGGTTACTGGCTCGCTATCCCAATGTGACTATGACGTTTGTATCGGCTCCTGAATTAGCCATGAAAACTGATATTCTTGACGAACTCACCCAACAGGGGATTAACTACCAAGTCACTACCAATTTAACGAGTGTGTTGCCAACGGCTGACGTAGTGTATCAAACTCGCATGCAAAAAGAATGGCTAAGTGACACTGAATATCAACGACTCAAAGACCAATACATTATTACCCCTAGTGTGGCCGCCCAGATGAAACCCGGTGCTATTATTATGCACGCTTTACCGCGCGTTAATGAAATCAGCCCAACAGTTGATAGTTTGCCCCAAGCCTATTATTTCAAGCAAGCCGCTTTAGGTATGCCAGTGCGGGCCGCTTTGCTGCAGTATTGGTTACAGACATGAATCGAGTCATTCTAAAAAATTCAATTAATCTCGGTGATGTAAACCTCAATGAGGAGAGCGGGGGTAAAGAAATTGACTGCACTGGTTGTTATATTTGGCCGGGGTTAATTGATAGTCATGTACACTTTCGTACTCCCGGCGAAGAGTATAAAGAAGATTGGATAACTGGTTCAGCTGCCGCTTTAGCTGGCGGCATCACTAGCGTAGTTGATATGCCCAACAATAGAGTACCCATCACTACGCAAGCATTGTTAGCTGAAAAAAAATCAGCTATTACTTCCATGGCTAACATTAGCTATAAATTGGCTTTTGGTGCCAACAATACTAACCTAGCCGAAGTGCTGGCCTGTGATGATACCGTGGCTGGTATTAAGGTGTTTATGACTACATCTAGCAGTCAATTAGCACTTACTGATAAGGCGGCTTTAACTAATTTATTTGAACATTGTCCACGATTATTAATGGTTCATGCCGAAGTTGATCGGATTATCCAACACGCCGGCGGTGAACATACCCGTGAAGCAGCTATTGCCGCTACCCAACAAGTGCTCGAATTAGCCGCCCAGTATCAGCGGTCAGTGTACTTGTGCCATGTATCCACCGCTGAAGAAATTGCATTGGTACAGCAATTTAGAAAAAGAGGCGTGACAGTGTATGTTGAAGTTACGCCTCATCATTTATGGTTGAATCAATCAGCTCATATTAAAGTCAATCCACCCTTGCGCACAGCGGCCGATAATACAGTGCTGTGGCAAGCCGTTCGTGATGGTGTGGTTGATGTCATTGCCTCTGATCATGCTCCGCATACTTGGACTGAAAAACAGTTAGTCAATCCGCCAGCTGGTTTGCCAAACATTGAATTATTGTTTCCATTACTATTAACTGCCGTAGCTCAAGAGAAAATCACTCTTGATGATATTTATCGTTGTTGCGTTACTAACCCGGCCCGTATTTTTGGTTTTACAAAAACCATGCCCACTACCCAAGCGAACGATGTGATAGTATTTAATCCAGCTACTCAATGGGTGGTAGATCAAGCTACCTTACATAGCAAAGCTGGCTGGTCTCCCTTTCACGGCTGGCCAGTACAAGGCCAGGTAACGTTTGCTCGTAGCAACTTGTCGGCTGCCTAAAAAGCAGCTATGATAGCTCTAATGAAAATTGATTTTTTAGGAGTCCGCTTTGCTAATCCAATTGTCTTAGCTTCTGGCATTTTAGGTGTCACGGCGGCTTCGCTCAAGCGTTGTATCGATTTAGGCGCTGGTGGAGTAACGATTAAATCATTATCACTGAAATCAAGAACCGGACATCGTAATCCTACCATGGGCGGGTATGATCATTTTTTTCTTAATGCGGTTGGGTTATCGAATCCTGGTATTGAGGCTGGAATTAAAGAGATAAAAAAATTCAAAAAAATCTGTCACGCTCCCTTAATTGGCAGTGTGTTTGCTGGCAACGTAGCAGAGTTTGGTATTGTAACCAAGCGTATTTGTAGCGCTCCAATTGATATTTTAGAAATTGATATTTCTTGTCCTAACGTAGGTGAGGAATTTGATACGCCGTTTGCCTACAGTGTAGAGGCCGCCGTGGCTATTACCAAAGTAGTCAAAAAATACGCTAAACGGGTTCCTGTGAGTATGAAATTATCACCCAACGCTTGGAATATTGGAGCTATTGCGGCTGCTTGCGAACAAGCCGGCGCCGATGCCATTACCGCCATTAACACCGCTTCTGGCATGACGATTGATAGCGCCTTTCAAGCACCGTTTTTATCGAATACGGTTGGTGGCGTATCTGGCCCAGCTCTTAAACCAATCGCCTTGAAAGCCGTTTGGGATGTATACAATAGTGTTAAACGTATACCAATTATTGCTACTGGTGGGGTAACCAGTGGAGAAGATGCTGCTGAAATGATGTTAGCTGGCGGTACCTTAGTAGGAGTAGGTTCAGCCGTGTTTTGGCGCGGTCCAGATGTATTCGGCAAAATTGTGGCAGAGTTGAAACAGTACATGAAGCAGCACAACATGCGTAATGTAAAATCAATTATTGGCAAGGCTCATAAATCTCGTTCCGCCTAATAATTATGAAACCGCGCATTGCCACTCTACTTAACATTAAACCCGAAGCTGATAATGTAGTATCATTCATGTTCCGCTATTCCCAGCTTGGTTCAAAACCAGGCCAGTTTGTGATGTTGTGGTTGCCAGGCATTGATCAAAAACCATTTTCCATCGCAGCTGATAACGGTAAAACATTTTCTGTAGCCGTGTTTAAGATTAAAGATTTTACGGAGGCACTATTTAAACTCAAACCAGGAGCTAACATTGGTGTAACCGGCCCATTTGGTAATCCGTATACTTGGAAACCACGCAGTCATGTTATTGCTGTTGGCGGTGGTTATGGTTCAGCGCCGCTGGCCTATTTGGTAAATGCGGCTAAAGTTGATCACTGTACCTATGAAGTGTTGATTGGTGCACGCCATAAAAAATTGTTATTATATCCTACTCGGTTTCCAAAACATACCTATCTGGCTACTGATGATGGATCAGCTGGTTACCATGGCTATGTGACAGCCTTATTAGAGCAACGCGTCAGCGTTTTATCGGCAGCCCAAAGAAAAAAAACTGTACTCTATGTATGTGGCCCTGAATTAATGGAATACGCCGCTGCCACGGTGGCCAAAAAATACGGCCTGCCAAGCCAAATTAGTATTGAGCGCTATATAAAATGCGGTTTTGGAATATGTGGGCAGTGTTGTGTTGATGATACCGGCGAACCAATGTGTACGGTTGGCCCGGTGATTTCTGGTAAACATGCTTTACGTTTAAGCGAGTTTGGTCAATATCATCGTAATAAAGCTGGGGAAATGATTGAATATTAATTATCTACTTATGGAAGATCTTTTAACCATGTTGGAACAGATTGGAGCGATTATGTCCAACGACCATTTTGTTGGTACCTCCGGCAGTCACTTTGATACCTATATTAACAAAGACGCCCTTTATCCTTATACTGATAAAGTTGCTCTCGTTGGCCAAATGTTTGCTGACAAGTTAAAAACCTATAATGTCGCAGTGGTCGCTGGGCCAGCCTTAGGTGGAATTATTTTATCCCAATGGACAGCGGCAGCGTTGTCAAAATTGACAAACCAAAACGTTCTATCAGTCTATGCCGAGAAAAAAGATGGCACCTTACAGTTAACTCGTGGCTATGATAAAATTGTGACTGGAAAAAATGTGGCAGTGGTTGAAGATCTCACTACCACCGGCGGTTCACTGAAAAAAGCGGTTGAGGCTGTACAGGCCGCTGGGGGTAAAGTAGTGGTAGCGGCTGTGATGGTCAATAAAAACCCTCACGTAGTCAATAGTGCTTTGTTTGGTGTGCCATTTGAAGCTTTAGCTGAAAAGATCGTTCAAGTGTACAGTCCAAATCAGTGTCAACTGTGTGCTAATACTATCCCAATTAATACCACCATCGGCCACGGTAAAAAATTTTTTGAAGCTAAAGGAAAATAATCTATGAATTATCAAGATCGTATTCAATTAACCACTAATGCTACGGCCAAACGTTTATTTGAAATCATGGCCGAGAAGGAAACTAATCTAGCAGTCGCAGCCGATTTAACTGATGCTAACGATATTATTCGTTTAGCCCAGATCATAGGCGATGATATTTGTGTATTAAAAACACATATCGATGTGGTGACTAACTGTAGTAATGATTTTATTAATAGTTTGGTTGAATTGAGTCAACAGCATAAATTTTTAATTTTTGAAGACCGCAAATTTGCTGACATTGGCAATACTGTGCAATTGCAATACGGCCAAGGCCTCTATCACATGGTTGATTGGTCAGATATCATTAATGCTCATGTTGTGCCTGGTCCGGGTGTGATTGAAGGCTTGCGAGCGGTTGGTTTAGAAAAGGGCAGAGGATTATTATTGATTGGTGAAATGAGTTCAGCTGGTAATTTAGCCACTGGTGAATATACGCAAGCCGCGTTACGCTGGGCAGAACAGTATAGTGATTTTGTAATAGGGTTCATTGGTATGAAAAGGCTGGTTGATGATCCAAAATTTATTACCATGACACCGGGTGTAAATTTAGCTGATAAAGGTGATGATTTAAAGCAACAATATGTTAGTCCTGAACAAGCCATTCAAGGCGGCAGCGATGTCATTATTGTTGGCCGTGGTATTTATGGTGCCATCGACTCGGCCGCTGCCGCTAAACAGTACCGTCAGGCTGGTTGGAAAGCGTATCTGCGGCAAAGTTAATAGTATATTATGGATATTCAACTAACAACTGATGTTGAAGATTTCGTTCATTCACTTGAAAGTAGTACGATCGCTAAAATTTTAAGAACAATTGACTTGTTAGAGCACTTCGGTCACCGTTTAGGTATGCCTCATAGTAAAAAGATGAGAGATGGTTTTTTTGAACTAAGAATTCGAGGGCGGCAAGAAGTTCGTATTTTTTATATTTTCAGTCACGGCAAAGCGTTACTTGTTCATGCTTTTATCAAAAAAAGTCAAAAAACTCCTCAAAAAGAGTTAAAATTAGCTCTAAGTAAAATACTCTCCTTGACATAATATAACATATACGTTATATATACTTATATGTGATAATTCTATGAATATAAATGTATGAAAAATTATAAAGACTTTAAAAAACAATTACTCAAAGATAAGCAAATAAAAAATGCCTACCAAGAGCTGGGACCCGAATATAAATTGATTGAGCTTATTATTACTAAACGTAATCAGCAAGGTCTTACGCAAGCACAGATGGCTAAAAAGATTGGTACTCAGCAATCAGCCATCGCTCGCTTAGAACGTGGTACGTATAATCCCACTTTGGCTTTTTTACGAAAGGTTGCGTCTGCTTTTAATGCTGAATTACAGGTCTCTTTTTTGCAGCAACATCGCTAGAGAACTGTTAATCAAGCAGTTCTGGAATTCTTAAGTTACATTATTGTATTATACCTACAAATCTAAACGGTTCAACGGAATTAAGTTTGATATTTTGGAACGTCCCAACCAGGGGAGCATCAGCTGGCGCTTGAAATTCAATCGTCACTTGATGCTCATTTCGGCCCAGCCAATGATCCTTAGAATACTTTTCTACCAGCACGCGGTGAGTTTGACCAAGTCGTGGCAGTTGATTTTCCTGAAAGGTGCGCTTGAGCACTGCGGTTAATGTTTGCTCACGTTGTTTTTTTTCGGCAACTGGCACATCATCAGTAAAACGGCGGGCTGCTACTGTACCAGGTCGGACTGAATATTGAGCAATAAAAGCCATATCATATTTAACATATTCCATTAATGTTTTACTGTCCTGAAATTGTTCGTCAGTTTCTCCGCAAAAACCAACAATAATATCAGTTGATAACGATACATTTGGTATGCCAGCTTTAATGGCATCAATTAATGCTAGATACTTTTCCCGAGTATACGGTCGATTCATCCGGCGCAATAGTTGATTGTTACCAGATTGAGCCGGTAAATTAATTTGTTTACAGAGTTTTGGATAGTTAGCAATAGCGGCAATAACGTCAGCCGTGAAATCGCGTGGATGTGGCGCATGGAATCGTATCCAAAAATCGCCCTCTAATTGAGCTACGGCGGTCAGTAATTCAGCGAACCGTAGTTCTTGACCAGGCTTATCCAAACCATACGAATTCACATTTTGACCAAGCAAATGAATATCTTTATAACCTCGCTCAATATATTTTTTTACTTCAGTAATAATATCAGTTGATGGTCGCGATCGTTCACGCCCACGGGTGTACGGCACGGCGCAGTAGGTGCAAAATTTATCACAGCCTTTAGCAATTGGCACCCAAGCTCGAAAGGCAGAATTATGCAATGGTTCGATATCAAAGTATTCCATTTTGTCCCGCAGATTAACAGTTTCTTCAACGGTGGTTTGGGCCAATAATAATGGTAAGCGCGGTAAATCTTCAATATCAAACACTAGATCAAATTTGGGAGTAAGTTTTTGTTTATCATGTGGCAACACACAGCCAGTCAGTATAGTTGTTAGGTCACCGGCTTGTTGGCGTTGTTCCCACTGTCGAAATTTACCGTAAATACGATCTACCGCCGATTGACGAATAGCACAGGCAATCACCGCAATCACATTGGCGTTACTCTCATCATGAACCCGGTGATAGCCTAAACGTTCTAATACAGTGGCCACCCGTTCACCATCAGATTTATTAGTTTGACAGCCCAGTGGCCAAACATAGTAAGTTTTCATAAAGCGTTGAAATTATAGCCGCTTTCTAGTATACTAGGCAAGTATGAAATTAGAACATCCTACCTTATCGCAATTTGTGCTGGAGCAAGAAGCCGAACATGGCGGTACCGGAGAGTTTTCCAATATTTTGCTTGATTTAGGAGTAGTTGGTAAAACTATCTCACGGGAAGTCAATAAAGCCGGCTTGGTTGGTATTTTAGGTGATGCCGGTTTAGAAAATACTTCTGGTGATCAAGTAAAAAAACTAGATGTGCTGGCTAACGAATTATTTATTAATTATCTTTCCAAAACACAACATTTTTGCGCCATTGCCTCGGAAGAAGAAACCGACATTGTACCGCTACCACAGTCAGCTCAAGCCAACTATGTGATTGCTTTTGATCCACTCGACGGCTCATCGAATATTGATTTTAACGTATCAATTGGCACAATTTTTTCAATTCATCGCCGACTATCAAATATCGGGCCTGGCACATTGGCGGATTTTTTACAACCTGGCCATGCTCAAGTAGCCGCTGGTTACATTTTATACGGCTCCAGTACTATGTTGGTATATTCCACTGGTCACGGAGTGCATGGCTTTACGCTTGATCCTAGTATTGGGGAATGGTTATTATCCCATCATCGCATCACTATTCCGCAGCAATGCCAAGTGTATTCTGCCAACGAAGCTTACGCTCACACCTGGGATGCTGTATCACAAAAATTTTTAGAGGATTTTAAGCGTACTACTCCACAGGCTACTTCCCGTCATATTGGTTCCTTAGTAGCGGATATTCATCGTAACTTACTTAAAGGTGGGCTCTATTTTCGGCCTTATGATAACGCCAGTAAGCGCCAGGCTAAACTGCGTTTAAACTACGAACTTAAACCATTAGCTTTTATTGTAGAACAAGCCGGCGGTTATGCCACTGATGGACAGCGTAATATTTTAGATATTACTCCAAGCCAATTGCATCAAAAATATCCAATGATCGCCGGGAACGCCGCTATTGTACAGCAGTACGAACAAAAATATGTGGTAGCCGCCCGAAGTCTTCCAACTCCGAGCGGCTACCAGTGAGCGAGTCTATCGCGCACAGAGATGCAGCAGAACCTGGAGCCAGTTGTTGAACAACGCATATTCCAGCGTGTTCGCAACCAGCCGGTCATCTCGCCAACCCGTCAGGGTAGCCAGGTTGGCATCCCCATAGTGGTAGGCGAACGCCAGGTTACGCATCTCCCACAGCAGCAGCGTTTCAGACAAGCCGAAGCGCAACTGGTAGTGGGCGATAGACTGCTCGAGAGCCTTCATTGGCGTCATCGAGCCCTCGCTTGCTCGCGTCTTCCTTAACGCGAAGCGGGAAAAGTATATATAAAAAAAATCACACTGTCAAATCACGCTGCTGTATTTTGGTTTGTACATAGCCTATAAAATCAGCCAGCGTTATCGTAGTAGTATCCTTACTACCCCGTTTACGTAGTGCTAATTGTTGAGATTCGATTTCTTTATCACCAATCACCACCAGATATGGAGTTTTATCTTTCGTGGCTTTACGAATTTTATTACCAACCGTTTCGTTATCAGTATTAACTGTCACCCGCAGTCCGGCTACTTTGAACTGTTCAGCTAATTGTAAACAGTACTGATTATGTTTTTCACTAACTGCTAGTAGGCTAACGTGCACTGGCGCTAACCAGGTTGGAAAATTACCACCGTAGTGTTCAATTAAAATTGCTAAAAACCGTTCGGGTGAACCAACTAAGGCACTATGAATCATCACTGGAGTTTGGCTAGAACCATCAGCGGTAATATATTCTAAACCAAAACGCTGTGGCATATTAAAATCAATCTGAATAGTAGAAATTTGCCACTCTCGACCAAGTGAGTCTTTAGCAATAAAATCCATTTTAGGGCCATAAAAAGCAGCTTCACCTTCACCAATAACATAATTCAATTTGCGATCATCTAATAAACCCTGTAACAAGGTTTGCGCTTTATCCCAGACCGTTTCATCACCCAGAAATTTTTCTTTATGGGCTGGATCCCAAATTGATAAACGGACATAATATTCCATACCATAAATAGTCAATTCCGTTTCAATCGCTTTCAATACTCGAGAAAATTCTTCGGTAATTTGATCTTCGCGACAAAAACAATGAGCATCATCTTGTGAAAAAGCTCGCAACCGAGTAAGCCCAGATAATTCACCCGGCTTTTCATCACGATACAAGTTAGCGAAATCAGCTAAACGTAATGGCAAATCTTTATAACTACGCAATTGAGCGGCAAATACTTGAGTGTGTTGGGGACAGTTCATTGGTTTCAAAAAATATTCTTCCGTTGAATAATTTGAATGCACTGCCAGCATGTCATTTTTATATTTATCATAATGACCAGAGATCTTAAACAATTCCGCTTTATTGATATTAGGTGTGTGCACTTCTTCATACCCAATTAACTCACGCTGTTCACGAGATAATTCTTGAATTAAACGGCGCAATTTGGCCCCTTTTGGAGTATATACCGGCAAACCCGGCCCAATTAATTCTGAAAAAATAAACAAGTCTAGTTCTTTTCCTAGTTTGCGATGATCCCGCAGTTCGGCTTGAGCTTGCTGTTCAAAATAATTTTTTAAGTCAACCTCTGATTGAAATAGTACACCGTAAATACGAGTAAGTTGTGGACGAGTTTCATCAGCTTGCCAATAGGCCCCAGCCAGTTTGGTTAAGCGAAAAGCTTTCGGATCAAGTTGGCTAGTATTAACCACATGGCCACCTTCACACAAATCGGTAAATGAACCAGTTTTGTACAAAGTTAAAGCACGTTGCTGTTGAGCAAATTTATCAACCAACTCTTGTTTAAAGGGTTGATCATGAAAAAATTGTGTAGCTGCCTGTGCAGTGACTGGCTGACACATAAACTGATGCCCTTCAGTCATCAGTCGGCACATGATCGTTTCTAACTTGCCTAAATCCGCTTCAACAATAGGGCGGGGGAGTAGCATATCATAGTAAAATCCAGTAGCGGTTACCGGACCAGTACCTAATTGAGTGCCAGGAAATAATTCCAAAGCCGCGGCTGCCAATAAATGGGCCGCCGAATGCCGTTCATTATAAAGGGGTGGATGTTCCGACATATCTGATCAAATTATTTAGTTTGAGCTTGAATAATAATGTTACGCTCTAGGGCCGGGGTAGTTTTTAGCCAAAATGGAGAAAATTGAATACCAACATCATCAACTTGACTATAGTTTTTTAAATATTGACGTACTTCAGATTCTGCTTTATTGACTAGTTTTTTCTTATCAATAAAGCTTAAATCATCATCAGCTTGAACCACCTTTGCTCGACCACTCACCATGATAGTAGTATCTGGTGATACAGTAACGTCAAAAGAGAAATTTTTCTTTTTTACAGTGCCGCCGGTCTCTTGTTCAATCATATTAATCAACTTATCGCGATCAAAGGCTAAACCAGTGGCGGTAGCAGAAGCTGTTACGGTAATGGCTCGCGTTACGCCACCAAGCTCGGGACTGGTAGTATAATCAGGCGTAGTCAACCATACAGTATTCGGAGTAATAGTAATGGCATCAGTTTGGGCTTGATCATGTAACACATCAGCGGCGATCTGACGAAGTTGTTTTTCAGTGGTGGCAATGGCTTCGTTAATGGTTGCTTCCGTGACAGTCACTTCTGTCACAATGCCACCGGTCATAGCGGTGGTACTTTTGGCATAAATTAATTCCTGCAAAGTTTCACGCAACGCTACAATGGTAAAACTGCTCGGGGGAATATTGCCAGCCTCACCCACGGCATCGGCATATACTGCTACAGTCACTGAATCGCCCGCCGGCACAACCACTGTTTCGTTAGTACGAAACAGTACTCCGTCTTGCGATAATAGCCGAGTGGTTTTTACCAAGGGTTGATCAACTGTATGCGTGTTGTAAAGCGTCACTTCACCAGTGGCTACTTCTGGAATACGTTCACCCTCTGAAAAATTATTAACGTCATAGGTAGTGGTTACATCACGGCTGACAATTTCGGCATCTAGTTCATCGGCTGAAAATTCAAACGAATAATCATTAGCCACTCGATTTAATGTGACAGTAATAGTAGTTTTGGTAAAAGCCAAATAGGCTACGGTACCAACTAATGCTACACATAGCACCATAGAACCTAACATCACTGGCGAAAAAACCCGATGAATGTGCTGTGGTGGTAATTTGGGACTTTTTGCAGGTTTAGCCATCTGGGCAAAAGTATAGCAAATTACTGCAAAAGCTTAAAGGCCTCCACTTGATCCGCTATGATTTTTGTCTCACCGTTGCGTTTCGTCAACTTGCCGGTCACCACGATGCTATCTCCATCATGGAGGACAGTTTTAACTTTATTGATACTTGATGGGAAAATAATCACCTCACAAGCAGCGGTCGGATCCTCTAATTGTAAAAACATCATTGCCTCACCTTTTTTCGTGGTGATACGTTTTAGTTGGTTAACTAAACCAAGCGCTTTAATATCACTGTTATGTCGTGCTTGCATAGCTGGCTGCAAGGCGATTATACCGGGCGGTAATTTATTAAAAACTTGTTCCAACGGATGGGCTGATACATATAAACCTAGTAGATCTTTTTCCCAAGCTAATCGTTGAGCTTGCGGTAATGGTGGGGTTGCTACCAGCCGTAATTTAGGAATACTGTGTTGAGGTAAATGACTGAATAGATTAGCTTGTCCAGTTAAACGTTCTTGTTGGGCTGATCGATTATACTCTAATAATCGATCTAAATTATTCAGCAAAGTGGCAGTATCACCTACTACATCCATGGCACTCGATTTAATTAAGCTCTCCAGAGATTTTCGATTGAGATCTTTATGATGAATACGATTTAAGAAATTTTCTATACTTTGATAGGGTCCATTGGTCTTGCGTTCGGTGATAATACAATTAATCACATTTTGACCGACGTTTTTTATAGCCGCTAAACCAAATCGAATACGGGGGGTACCTGGCAAACTTTCTTTCACCACTGTAAAAGTAGAAAAACTTTCATTGACATCAGGTGGAAGTACTGCAATAGCAACTTCACGAGCTTCTTGCACTTCTATCGCAATACGATCCGAATCACTTTGATCTGACGTTAACAAACTAGCCATAAATTGAGCTGGATAGTGGGCTTTTAAATAGGCGGTTTGATAGGCGATTAAGGCGTAACCAGTAGAATGTGATTTATTGAAACCATAACGGGCAAATGGTTCAATAAATTCCCAGAGTTGGTCGGCAATGCGTTGATCAATGCCATTACGTTGACAGCCACTAATAAATTTATTTTTTTGTTCATTGAGTAACGAGCTAATTTTTTTAGCCACTGCTTTAATCAATAAATACCCTTCACCGGCGGTAAAACCGGCTAAATCACGTACCAAGGCCATCACTTGTTCTTGATAGACTAGAATACCATAGGTTTTTTGCAAAATTGGTTTTAATAAGGGATGTAAATAGTATGTTTGGCGTCGACCATGTTTACTATCAATGTACTCTGGAATACGTTCCATCGGACCAGGCCGATAGAGAGCTACCATGGCAATAATATCTTCAAATTCAGTAGGCTTAAGATCACGTAAGCATCGTTTCATACCCTGACTTTCCAGTTGAAAAATACCAGTAGTTTGACCACGTTGTAATAAACGATAGGTCGCTTTATCATCTAACGGGACATCATTGATCACAATCTGTTCACCAGTAGTTTTTTCTATTAATTCGATGGTTTGCTCAATAATGGTTAAATTTTTTAAACCAAGAAAGTCCATTTTTAATAATCCAAGATCTTCAATCGCATGAAGTGAGTATTGCGTCACTACATCGTGGTTATCACTGCTGGAATATTGAATTGGGGTATAATGATCTAGCGGTTCTTTGGTGATTACTACCCCACAGGCATGCGTTGAGGTATGGCGAGCTACGCCTTCTAATTTAATCGCCCCGTCGAGTAACCGCAACGCATCTGGGTCAGATTGATACAAGGTTTGTAATTCAGGCACCTGTTTCAGGGCTTGCTCTAAACTAGTAAACAGCGGTATCAACTTAGCCACCATGTCACAAAATCCATAATTAAGTCCCAGCACCCGACCAACATCACGCACGGCTGCTCGCGCCGCCATTGTTCCAAACGTAATAATCTGGGCAACATGATCTGATCCATATTTTGATTCAACATAGTTAAGCACTTCAGCTCGACGAGTATCAGCGAAGTCTAAATCAATATCAGGCATACTGACGCGTTCCGGATTTAAAAAACGCTCAAACAATAGATCATATTTTATTGGGTCAATTGCAGTAATGCCAGTAAGGTACGCCACAATGCTACCAGCGGCGCTACCACGTCCGGGTCCTACCACAATATGGTTCTGTTTAGCCCAATTGACAAAATCTTGCACGATCAAAAAATACGATGCGTAACCAGTTTTATGAATGATATCTAATTCATAGGCTAAGCGGTCTTGAATGGTTGTAGTAATAGCAGCTGCATAACGTTGTTGTAATCCGATTTGGCATAAATTAGCTAGCGCTTGGTCAGCTGTTTGGCCTGATGGTAGAGCATAATGGGGGATATGAATTTGACCAAGCGATATATCAATCGAACAACGGGCAGCAATCGTTTCGGTCATGGCGTAGGCCTCTGGCCAAGCCCTAAAGCGTTCAGCCATTTCATCAGCTGATGCTAAGGAATAATTTTCTTGCCGCATTGATAGTCGTTTGGTATCACTTAATAATTTTTTTGTTTGAATACATACCAAAATGTCTTGAGCTTCGGCATCATTTGGAGTTAAATAGTGACTATCGGCCGTTGCTACTAATGACGCAGTGGTATCGGCGCTCAAGGCACGTAGAGCGGTGTTGACGATTTCCTGTTCGGGTAACGACGGATGCTGTTGTACCTCGAGAAAAAAATTATTGGCTCCAAAAATAGTTTGATACTGCTGTACCACTGTTTTGGCATGTGCCACATCATGTTGTAAAATAGTGCGAGCAACTTGTCCATTGAGACAAGCGCTTAAAGCAATCAAACCAGTATGGTATTGTTGTAACAAATCAAAATCAACTCGTGGTTTATAATAAAAACCTTCGAGGTGCGCCTGGCTAATTAAACGCAGTAAATTATAGTAGCCCTCGGTAGTTTCTGCTAATACCACTAAATGGTAGGGCCGATCATCCAGCCGCGGCTGTTTATCGAATCTGGAGCGTTGCGCTACATATAATTCGGTCCCAATAATTGGCTTGAGCTGACGACGCCGACAAGCCTGATAAAATTCAATCGCACCATATAAAGAACCATGGTCAGTCAGTGCCAAACTGGTCATACCAAGTTGGTGAGCTTGCTGCACTAGCGCATCAATTTTTGGTAATCCATCTAACAATGAATAATGACTGTGGACATGTAAGTGAGTAAATGCCATACTAGTAGCAATAGTATAACAACATAACTTTTTCTACGCCAATGCGACAAACTAGTTCAGCCCGGATCACAAAAATTCCGGCAAAAAAAACTGATACACTATTAATTATCACCTATGGCTGTGTAGTATTAGCAGCTGTGTTGGCAGTAATCAAGCTCGGTTTATTGACGTTTTATCCACGGACCATTATTGATCAATCAACCTATCAGGCCGTTGCTCTTGATAATGGGCAAACTTTTTTTGGGAAACTCACCAAACTGAATGTGGATACGTATGTGTTAGTTGATGTGTACTATTTACAAACTAGTAACAGTACTCCAACTAATGACCCTAGTGATCAAACAGCCGATGCTACAACTGAACCCAAGACCGATATTAAACTGGTACCATTAACCAGTGACTTACATCAACCCTATAATCACATGATTATTAATGTGGAACATGTGGTGTTTTGGCAAAATTTACGGCCTGAATCACCAGTGATTACTGCCATTGAACAGCAATAAGATAGGTATTGTACAATTATCGTTTGGAGCGTTTTTTTCCTGCCAACGACCGCACTAGCTCGATAATTGAACCTACTTGCTGGCTAATACTAGCAATTGAATCAACTGAAGCAGTCACTTTAGTTTTTAATTCTTGAACAGATTCATCAAACTGTTCTAAGCGTTCTCGAAAATCAGTAATCATCTCGTTACTTTGTCGAGATATTTGTCCGATATAATATAGTAACCAACACAGAAAACCAGTAAATACAGCTAAACAAATAGCCACAGTGAGATATAAAATATCCTGACTAGTTTCAAACATAAAGCGTAGTATAGCATAGTTTACGTTGCTTGTGAAATAGAGTACACTATCAGCTGTATGGCCGATGACTTACGCGGTAAAACATTACAATGGGCGTATTGGTATAATACCCATCACTCACTGCTGCGTCGGCTAGGCTACGGTTTAACCATTGTGATAGTCAGCGGAATTTGGTTAGTGGTGCTTGGCTATATTATCCAGTGGGCTCGTTGGTATCGGGCTACACAATTTACCTATCAATCGATTAGTCAAATCAGTGCGGTATTTGACGCTACCGAACGGCCTCAACCATTGAACAGTATAACGGTTGACGTAGTACCGGTAACAGAAGGGCACTATGATATGTACGCTCTGGTCGATAATCCAAATCAGTTTTATGGGGCACGGTTCAATTATAGTTTTACAGCCGCTGGGCAAGTATATAACTATACAACTGGTTTTATCATGCCAGCTACGCAAGCCTGGCTGATGGTGGGCAACATTACTATCCCAGCTGATACCACACCGACATTTACTATTGACACGGTTGCTTGGCAGCGGTTATCTGGAAAAAAACCAGCCATTGATTTTATGGTCAAGGATACTAGCTTAACCACTACTGATGCTAGCACTGCCGGCAGTGATCTAGTAACCACCATAAGTCAATTTCAAGGCGTAGTAACTAATACCAGTGCCTATGGTTTTCGTCAGGTATTGATTACAGTTATTATCAAAGCCGAAACCACTGATGCCATTTTGGGGATTCGTCAACTAACGCTCAACAACCTGGCCGCGCTAGCCGAACAAAGTATTACGGTTAATTGGTCACGTCGCTTTGCTTTTGGTAGTCGCACCGATGTTGTAGTAACAACAGATTATTTGGCAACTGATAATTTAATTTTGCCGGGCGATCAGTAATTTGGTATGGCCACGTGGTGGTTACGTTGGCAAAAAATAGATTGGCCGTTAATGGGCGCCATTAGTATGTTGCTGTTGCTAAGTACGGTGATGATGTACAGCATTAATTACGATCGTTTTATCAAACAACTTATTATTGTCCTGATTAGCTTAGCGTCTTGTTTTATAATTATGCAGCTTGATTATCGCTGGTTTCACAACTATGCGTATGTTTGGTACGTTACCGGCATAATTATTTTAGTAGCAGTTTTATTATTTGGTTCAACTATTCGAGGCACCACCGGTTGGTTTCAAATTGGCAGTTTTGGTTTACAACCAGTTGAGTTTGTAAAAATAATATTATTATTTGCCCTGGCTCGTTTTTTTAGTGATCGAGCGTTTAATTTTTCTGCTTGGCGAACAGTGGCCTTGAGTGCAGTATTACCAGCCGGGTATATGGTTTTGGTTTTACTCCAACCCGATTTAGGCTCTACCGCTGTACTGATAGTAATTTTTTTAGCATTACTGTGTTTAACCAATGTTCGTTGGCAGCAAATTGTTGTCATCGTCATAGTTGGGCTTGGTTGTGCTGCCCTGGCCTGGCTGGTGTTGTTACAAGATTATCAGAAAGATCGTTTATTGACATTCATTGATTCCAGTCGCGATCCATTACGCTCTGGTTACAATGTTACTCAAGCAGTGGTAGCAGTTGGATCAGGACAATGGTTTGGTCGAGGCCTAGGGTTAGGAACCCAAAGTCAATTGGAATTTTTACCAGAACGAGAAACTGATTTTATTTTTGCAGTTATCGCCGAAGAACTCGGACTATTTGGTGCTGGCAGTGTTATCGTGTTGTTGGGTATAATTATTTGGCGTTTGTGGTTATGCGCCCAACGTCAGCCTGATTCGTATAGTACCTATTACGTACTTGGCTTGATTATACTGATTGTGATACATAGTGTTATCAATATCGGCATGAATATAGGAGTGATGCCGGTGACTGGTTTACCATTACCATTTGTTAGTGCCGGGGGCAGTTCATTATTAGCGTTATTATTAGCTATTGGTATAGTGCAAAATGTGCATAGCCAGACTCGAAATTGACAGGTCAACTATTTTTTCATATACTAAACCTGTATGAATAAAGCTTTACAACAGCAAGCGTTAGACAAGCTAGTAGCTACTTGTCCAATGTGTAACGCACCCAGGCAGTTGCTAACTACCAGTATTGTTAATCAAACTCAAGCCGCTGATTTATTGCATATTCGCTGCGGATCTTGCCAAGGATCGTTGGTTGCAGTAGTATACAGCACTGGCCCGCTCATCAGTTCTATTGGATTGATTACTGATTTAAGTGGAGATGATGTAGCGCGACTACAGCGTTCGGCAGCGCTTACCGAAGATGACGTGTTAACACTGCACCAACATTTACAGCAAGTTACTTTTTGTAAACAGCTGGTAGGTAACGCACAGTAGCTAGCATATCAAGTTTAATAATTTAGTTTGGTTGTCATGACTGAAAACCCATCTACGACCTTGCGTGTAACTCAACGTCAACAGAGTAAACAACATAATACATCATTACGGCAGGCTGGCTTTATCCCCGCCGTGGTGTATGGACATCGTTTTCCTAATACTATAGTACAGGTAGCAGCCACTGATTTTGCAGCCGCTTATACGGTAGCTGGCGAAAGCAGTTTAATTGATTTAGTGATCGAACAGCAACCAGTTATCAAAGTGATTATCCAGGCGGTGGCAAAACAACCTATCACTGACGAAATTCAACATATTGATTTTTACGTTGTGAACATGACCGAACAAATTCAAACCGAAGTAGATGTTGAGTTTGTTGGCATAGCCCCAGCCGTTAAAGAGTTAGCTGGAATTTTGGTCAAGAATAAATCAACCTTGCATATTAAATGTTTACCACAACATTTAATAAAAACCATCTCGGTTGATTTAAGCGCTTTACGCACCTTTGAAGATGCTATTTTTGTGCGCGATGTAGTGGTGCCAGAAACAATTACGGTATTAGAACAACCTGACGATATTGTGGTAAAAGTTACACCACCGCGTAGCGAAGCCGAATTAGCCGAATTAGATCAGGCTGTGACAGAAGATGTATCAAAAGTAGCTGGTGTTGTTAAAGAGCAACCGGTCAAAACAGAAGAAAAAACTGAATCCAAAAAACAAGATTAATATGAGTACTATTAAAGATAAACTAAAAGATTGGTTGTGGGCTTTCAAAAATAATCGGCCAGCACAAATTATCACAGCAGCCATTGCGTTACTGGTGTTAGCCGGTGTAATTGGATTGATTGTTTGGCAATCCCGTTCAACCCCCAGCGGCCCTGATGTATTTGATAGTCAAATTATCAACGCTAACCGCGCTACGGTATCTGATACCGCGCCTCGCCGAATTGATGGAGTGGCCGTACCAGTAAACGAAAGTAATTTTTTACCGTTAGCCTTAGTGATCGAAAATTTAGTAACCGTCAGGCCCCAAGCTGGTTTAAGCCAAGCCAATTTGGTGTATGAAGTATTAGCTGAAGGCGGCATTACTCGATTTCTAGCAGTGTATGCTTCTAATGAGGCGATTAAACAAATTGGGCCAGTGCGCAGTGCCCGGCATTATTTAGTTGACTTAGCTGAAGAATATGGCGGTATCTTTGGTCATGTAGGAGGCAGTCCGCAAGCCCTAGGCATACTAGGGAGTGATGAATTTATGACCGATCTTAACCAGTTTAGCTATGCTCAATATTTTTATCGCGATCAAAATATTGAAGCGCCCCATAATTTATTTACCACTTCTGAATTGATGACCTTTGCTCTGCGCGATCTTGGTTTCATTGAACGAGTGGGGGAGTATGAACCGTACTTATTTAAACAGCAACTGAATAAAAAAGATCGACCCATCAACGTAGCACCATTAACCATTGATTGGTCAAATGATGATTATGCGGTTGAATGGCGCTACGATCAAGCCACCAATTCATATAAACGTTGGAATGCTGGCGTTGAACAGATGGATGCCAATACTAACGAACAATTATCGGCTCGTAATATCGTTGTGCAACGAGTGGAGACCACTTTGCTTGAAACAGATACTGGCCGACTTGATATTATTACCCTGGGTGAAGGCGAAGCAGTGGTATTTCAAGATGGCACTGTTCTGGTTGGTCGTTGGAAAAAAGCTAATCGGGGTGATCGAACAAAATTTTACATCAATGATACTGAAGAAGTATCATTTAATCCTGGTACAACCTGGATCGAACTTGTACCAACTGATACAGCTGTCACGTACTAGCCTAGTGTAATTATGGGGGACTGGTTACGTCGACTGCGTTATAATCGACAGGCTCAACTAGCAGCCTTAGCTGTGGTTTTGCTTATTGGAGCAGTTGGCGTTTGGTTTGGCATATACTATGTGATGCAGCATGATGTGGTTGCTATACCATTAACCGTTACTGATGGTATTACACCAACCTCCACTATCTCACTAACAGCCCGTTTACTTGATGGTATGCTAGTGCAATCAAGCGAAGCAGCTCATCAACCTATTGGCGTGATGATTGAAAATGCTGCTTTTGACGGCGTTAGACCACAATTTGGTTTAGGAACAGCTCAAGTAGTATATGAAGTGATTGTGGAAGGCGGTATTACTCGATTTTTAGCACTGTACAGTGGTGATTTGCCTGAAAAAATTGGGCCAGTGCGCAGTGCTCGGCCAACCTATCTAGAATTCGTTTCCGAATACGATGCTTTGTATGCCCATGCCGGTGGCAGCCCCGAAGCCATGCAGGCCATTGCTGGACTACAACTGAAAGATTTATCAGCTCTTGGCAGCGATAGTAGATTCTTTTTTAGAGATAATGCTCGAGTAGCTCCGCATAATTTATTTACATCAGCCGAACTATTACAATTTGCTTTACGCGATAAAAAACTGCAAGCGCCCATTACCGAATTTGACAGTTGGCAATTTACCGAAGATGCTAAACCTGTTACCTCTCCAGTGGAAGAAAAATACATCGATATTGATTTTGGTAGCGGCCCACTGTACCAAGTACACTACCGCTATAATTACGCCGCCAACAACTATGAACGGTACAATGGTGGCGAGCTGCAGGTTGATGCCGCGACCAATCAGACTATTTCGGTTCGTAATATTATTGTACAAATTGTACCACCAGGCATAGCCGCTGGCGATAATGGGCGTATAAATTTTTCAGTAACCGGCACTGGTACGGTGTATGTTGCTAATAATGGCCAAGTGATTGAGGGTTCGTGGCAAAAAAAAGATCGGTTAAGCCGAACTGTGTTGTATAACAATGATGGTGAGCCAATTAATTTAGTAGCTGGTAATAGCTGGATAGCAATAGTGCCCGATACCGTTGGATTAGTCAGTTTTAATTAGAGATGCTATACTATAATTTGTTTACTTTATACTAATTATTAGTATCTATATGCATACTATGAAAAAAAGATTGGGAATTTTGGCTAGCGCAGTAGCTTTGTTAGTGGTAGTTATGGGTACTGGCTGCAATACCACTACCACTGGTCCAACTACTACCACTACGCCTGTGACAACTGATGTGAGCGATGAAGATGCTTTAGCCGTGGTGACAACCGATGTGTATGGTAAAGATTTTGATTGGATTGAACGTTACGAAAATTCAGTACGTAGTTATTATTTTAGTGATGAGTATTCAACGAGCGTAACCTATCAAACTGCTGCCACCGAAGATGATTTACGCACATATTATACCAACGTATTAGAAACTGCCGGTTGGACTAAAAGTGAAGATGCTACTGATTATGTAGAATTTACCAAAGGTAATGACGATAATCCGGAAATTTTTACCGTGTGGTTAACTGCCTACCCAGACCAAAAGTTAGTAGAATATGAATTGTCCTACGAACGAGCTTTGACAGAAGCAGAGTTGGCTGAATTTGAAGAGGAAGAATAAACATGTTCACACGGTCGGCTCATCGACCGAGCAATTTTTTTAGTGCGGTTGCACTACTGACTGGTACAACCATTGGTGCCGGTATTTTTGCTCTACCGTATGTTGTTAGCCAAGCTGGGTTAGTAATCGGTTTAGTCTATATTATTGGATTAGGTCTAGTCAGTATCTTCGTGAATTTAGCCTATGGTGAAATTGTATTAAGTACAGCTCGGTTGCATCAATTTCCTGGGTATGTAGAAAAATACCTTAATCCGCGTTGGAAAAAATTAGCCTTGATTTCTCTCTTTATTGGTTTATATGGGGCAATTACTGCGTATCTATTAGAAGTTGGACACTTATTAACAGTGCTGCTCCAACCAAGTTTAGGCGGAGAGCCCTGGCTGTATACAACAGTGTATTTTTTACTAATGGCGGCGGCTAATGCTTTAGGTTTACGAGCCATTGCGCCATTAGAAAAAGTGTTAGGTATTGGTGTATTGATGTTAATTGGAATTTTAGTAGTAGCTGGGTTTGGTCAGTTGCAACCTGCCTATTGGCTCACCGTCACCAGCGGTAAAATTTTTTTGCCCTATGGGGTAGTACTATTTGCTTTGGCAGCAGCTTCAGCGATTCCTGATATGGCAAGAATTTTAACTCATCGACGGCAGCAGCTTCAGCGCGCTATTATGGTAGGCACTGTTGTTCCTATTGCAGTATATATCATTTTTGTGATGATGGTGGTTGGTATTACCGGGCCAAACACCACCACCAGCGCAGTAGTAGGTCTAGGCACTGCCCTAGGCAGTTTAGCATTACTGTTCGGGGGAGTATTTGGTTGTTTTTCTATGTCGACTTCGTTTATGTCGCTTGGCCTGGTATTACGAGAAGTATGGCAAATAGATTATCATTGGCCAACATGGTTAAGTTGGTTAATAGTAATGTTGCCACCATATGTAATGGTATCATTTGGTTGGTTGTCTTTTATCCAACTATTAGGTATTACCGGGGCACTGATTGGTGGAGTAGATGGCATAATTATTATGCGGATGCATCGTCAAGTACGTAAAAACCGTGAACGTACTCCCGAATACCAATTGAATCAAACACCCTGGGTACATGCGTTGATCTATTTAATTTTTTTTGGAGGAATTGTCTACGAGTTGTATGTGGTCAGTCAGCAATTATCGTAAATACCGCTTATTAGAAATGATTCCGGGGTCATTGATTTGGCTGACGTTTTTAGCTGCTGTAGTAATAAGTTGGCGCTGGCCGTTAGTCATGATTTATCTTATCATCATGTATGATTTTTATTGGATGATGAAAGTAATTTATTTAAGCACTTTTTTATTACTCTGCTACCGTCGCTACCGTCGTACCATGAACATCAATTGGATGCAACGCTTACAGACTATACCTGATAGTGCTGGCATTTATCATTTAGTGATTATTCCAAATTCAACCGAAACTGAAACTGTGGTAACCGCTACGTTAGCGGCTTTAGCCAATACCACCTATTCAGCTGATCGCTTGTTCGTTATTTATGCTGCCGAGCAACGTTATCCCGAAAGTCAACGCCTGGGTGAAATGATGACTAGTCGCTACCAAGATCGTTTTGCGGAATGTATCATGTATGTGCATCCGGATAATTTGCCGGGTGAATTAGCGGCAAAAGGAGCCAATATCGCTTGGGCAGGTAAGCAAGCTTTACGTGATATTATTGATCAGCGTGGCCTAGCGCACGATCGAGTGATAGTAACCGTACTTGATACCGATAGTTGCGTTGTGCCGCAATTTTTTGATTATTTGACCGTTACGTATCTCACTGAACCAAATCCAACCCGAGCTAGTTATCAACCGATTCCTATGTTCACGAATAATATTTGGGATGCGCCAGCCATTATGCGAGTAGCGGCCACTGGTACAACGTTTTGGCTAATGTCTGAACAAGTCAGGCCAGAACGTTTATTTACATTTTCATCACACTGCACTCCGCTGACAGCGTTAGTTGACGTTGGTTGGTGGCAAACTGATATTGTATCCGATGACTCACGAATTTTTTTACAATGCTTTTTACAGTACGATGGTGATTATCGCGTGGTGCCATTGTATATGCCAATTTATATGGATACAGTACTAGCGGCCACCTGGTGGCGCAGTTTACTCAATTTGTATAAACAGCAGCGCCGTTGGGCTTGGGGCAGCGAAAATATTCCCTTTATGATGTGGCATTTTTGGAAAGCTCGACAAATACCATGGCGTAAACGGCTATTTCATTTAATCAATCAAATGGAAGGGATGTGGTCTTGGGCAACGGCCTCGGTGATTATTTTTGTTTTTGGATATGTGCCGTTATGGTTAATACAACCCACCAGCGCCAGCACAACTGTGATTGCTCAAAACGCACCGATTGTTTTATATTACATTCTTAATATAGCGAATATCGGCTTATTATTATCGGTTATTCTAGGCACATTAATTTTACCTCAACGCCCGGCGCACTATCGACCACGGCGCTATATTGTAATGGTGTTACAGTGGTTATTATTACCAATATCAATGGTAGTATTTGGCACACTGCCGGCTACTGAAGCGCAAACTCGCTTACTACTAGGACGGTATCTGGGATTTTATGTAACTGAAAAAACCCGTCATTCTGCCAGGGATCGAATATCGTGATAGGTTTTACTGAACGGTTTTTTAAAAAAAGTTATCCAAAAATAATTTAAAGCATACCGTGTGCCCATGGTCACAACACCTTCAGCCGCTAGCCTTCGGCCCGAGGCAAACATTGGAAATTTAAAGGTAAATTTAACTCGACCAAGCTTAGTTAAACGTCGGGCGATATCGGCATCTTCACCATAAAATGTCAGCCTGGTATCATAGCCACCGAGAGCTTTTAAAGCTGATTGACGCAATACAAAATTTCCTCCTTGAATAACCGCGCTAATACGAAAAATAAAATGATTATTAATGTGGGTAAAAAAGGCCGCATAAAAAAATAATCGTACAAAAAAACGAATGCGTTTGGGCAGGTCGTAGTAAATCACTGGTCCAGTGAGAGCGATTAAATTTGAATCCTGACCAAATTCATCAAATACTCGTCGTAGCCAACCGGGCGTAAGAATAGTATCGGCATCAACGTTAGCAATCAAATCGCCGCTGGCAGCTAAATAGCCGGCCTGGCGAGCTTGCACCAAGCCTTTGTTTGGTTCAAAGATCACTTTAACTGCTGGATACGTTTTTGCGATTGCAGCAGTAGCATCGGTGCTAGCATTATCAACCACAATAATTTCAACGGCTGATGGAAATAATTTAGTCTGTTCAACAATTGAATCCAAACAATGAGGCAGGTAAGCCGCTTCGTTATGAGCTGGAATAACAAAACTTAAACGCATACTCATTAAGTATAGCGCAAGCCACGCAGAAAATCAGCTCCCGACATCGTTTTGCCACTTGGCCCAATCAATTCGATTATTTCTAGCCAGCCAGGCTGACACTGTATAGTAAGGCTCGCTGCAGTAGGCTGTGACACAACCCGAGCTTTAGTGACAATAATATTTTTATGATGCACTACACCATAGCTTTTTGGCCAACCCATAAACGCTCGGACTTCGCGCTCGATCACTTCAGCCGGTTTATGCCAATCCATTAAACCATCGGCTTTGGTGAGTTTACGAGAATAACTTACTGCACTATTAATTGGTTGAGGATAGGGTTGAATAGTACCAGCTAAATAGCGCGGGATAATTTTTTTCAGTAAGGTAGTGCTGATGGTAGTTAGTGCAGTAGTGAGCTGCGGAGCAGTGCACTGCTGTGAAATGGTAAACTCTTGTTGGGCTAACAGCTGGCCAGTATCTAAGGTTTCCTCAATCAGCATAATACTTACCCCGGTAGTTTTTTGTCCGCTTAAAATAGCAAAAGTAATAGGATCAGCTCCACGCCATTGCGGTAATAACGAAAAATGACTATTAATAGCACCGCGGGGAAAAGCCTGAATAATAGTTTGGTTCAGTAGAATTCCATAATCTACCACTACGGCACATAGGCTATGCCAGTGACTATGCCCGCACAGTTGTTCAAGCTCTGCTGTAGTGCTAGGGGTAAACACCGGCCAATGATTATTTTCGGCTAAAGTAAGCACCGGTGTAACTCCATGGTAATGGTGTGGTGATGGTTTAGTAACCACGGCCTCAATCGTAAAATCATGCGCTAATTGTTCTAATGAGGCCGCCGCCACTGGCCCAGTACCAAAAAAGACAATCGCCGTTAGTTGATGGCTACTCATTAATAAATTTATCAATGATCAATGTGCCACGCAGATGATCAATTTCATGTTGAAACACTTTAGCGAATAATCCCTTGGCTTTGAATAGTTGTTTACGCCCGGTTAAATCATAGGCTTTCACCCGTACTTTTTCGGGTCGGCGAATGTTACCGTATAAGGTGGGGCAGGATAAACAACCTTCTTCCATAACGTTTTGGCCAGCCGATTGAAAAGTGATAGTTGGATTGCATAATACTAAATGATCTGGTGTATCAGCCACCTCTTTATTGATGATAAAAAGAGTAAGATTATAACCCACTTGTGGGGCCGCTAAACCAATACCATTGTTCGCTAGCATCGTTTCAATCATATCTCTAGCCAAAATTTGATAGTCGTTAGCTTTGGCTAAATCAATAGTCACAGATTGACGACGTAAAATTTTATGCGGTTGCGTGACCAGTGGTAGTACACTCATAGTATCGGCTAACGTAACAAGTTTATAATTCTCTGTCAATAATCCAGTGCGGATCGGTTGGAATATCAGCTAGGGTGGTGATTTGATAACTGGCCCGGGTACGGCTATGACGCACACTAATCAACTCACCAGCTGGCGGAAAATGATAACGTTGCCGTTGCTGTAGTTCGTGCTGATACCATGTTGCCGGATACCATTGCATCAATTGCTGAAAAATAGCATGATCGGGCACATGAGTTTGAATGACTAGTGAGCTAGTAAAATTACGTAACTGAATTAAGGCTTGCAAGGTGTGTTCAGCTGCTCGAAAATCGGGTTGAGCTAATAACCAATCAACGGCTAAGGCTACTACATAATCAACCTGTGACCAATCAATTTTTTTCCAAGCAAACACCGTGCCAATAATAATCGGATTAGCCGCGTAGGAGATAGCTTTGAGTGCAGCGGCCTGATCGTCAGTTAATTCTATAATCAAGCGATCTGGGAAATGTTTTTGTAAAATTTCAACAATGGCAGTTGTGCCCTGACCATAGCGTTTGAGATTGTATCCTCGACATCGCGGACAGTGAGTAACTGTTAACTGTTGGATCACGGTTTGACAATCGCGGCATACTAAAAAGCTAACGCGGCCTTTTTTATTTAACCATAAAAATGGACAGTGCTTTTGCGCGCATATTGCTAACACAGATTCTGCCACCAAGTTCGGTTCGGTCATCATATCAACCATCGTGATAGTCGGCGGGCTGGTGGTTGATAATAGTGTTTGATCAATCGTACTAGTGGCGACATCTTCTACCCGTGGTGCCTGGCTAAATTTAACTACCGGTGTGCCAGCCTGCTTAGCCCAATACTCCACCAAACGATTAACCTGAAAACGAGGGTTTAAATCCCACTGTTTATGAGCGATATTTTCTGGATCAATAATAGCTACCAGGTTGTAGTTAGGAAGCGGGAATAGACTTAACTTTTTTGTACCAATCACTAATCGAGGACAGTCGTTAAATAAGCTTTGATACCAAATTTGCCATAATACTTTAATTGAGCTGCCGGCTGTTAGGGTAGTTGGATGAAACGATTGCAAACGTTTCCGCCAAAATTCGAGATCATTTTCTTCTGGTACAATAATAGCTAAACCAGCATTAGGGTGCGAGCGTAACCACTGCTCTAGCCATTGGGCCACGGTTGTGATGCGCTGATACAGTTGCACCACTGGTGGGGGACTAGTACGAGCTTGGCTCAAGCTGGTGTTAGGAACAGTATTGGCTGACCAACGTTTTGGCATAGTTGGTAAACACATTTTTAAAGCATGGCTGCGCGCGATATAATACCACTGCGCCAACCAGGTAATGAAATCTCGATACCAACCAGGTAAAATAATTGGGTAGGCTTTGCTAATTGGTTTTGTTGCAAAAGCTGGTACGCTAGTTTCTAGCGCCCACACTACGCCACTGATAGTTTTTTGGCGCCAAGGAATTTCAACCAGTTGCCCAGGCACTACCGTTTGCGCGGTAGTGGTATGATAGGTAAAAATATCTTTACCACGAATACTACGGATGGCTGGTACCACTTGAACATACTGCATGACATTAAATTAAGTTAAATTGAGTCACTAATAGTCCAGTGCCGTATGGTCGTTGGTAGGATAAAATTTTACTGGTGGCAACTACCGCATTGAGAGCTCCAAAAAAAATGGCTAACGTTTTTTGCGCTCGGTCTGCTTCGGCAGCTTGAATTAAGGCTGGTTGGAGTGCGATCATAGCCTGATAATCTTGTTGCTGGACACTTTTTTGAACCGTATAATCAAAACTGGCAGCCGCAGCATTATCAGCCTGGGCTAAATCGGTGGAGGCTAATAAAGCAATGCGTTTATTACTAGCAGTGACGACACTGCGTAGTATTTGTCCAAAACGAAAATGTTGTTCAATCGAACCCAAGCAAATACTAAGCGGCACTATCTTAACCTTTGGTAAATGACCAGTTACGTGCACCAGGGGAATAGTTGCACCATAATCGAGCAGTGGTTGCGATAACACAATCACTTTTTCTCCACCATGAGCATCAATGTATTCTCGTATTTTGCTAATCAATTCAACATCGCAATGCCATTGATAGCTGCTGGTAATATCACCAAATTCTTGAAAATGACCAGAAAATTGTGGTGCTAAATTAATAGCAAAAGCAGCTTCGGCCATCGGCGCATGCGGTGAAATAATCATGATAGTATCTGGTTGCATCACGTATAATTCACCCTCAAGCTCTTTTAAAGCCCCCATAGTTTGGGTAATATCAGCCTGCTTGGTTGGATGAATATGTGGCAAGGTGACCGGCGAGTGAGGAATGATGCCAGCAAATACTAATGACATACCTTATGATTTATGTTTTTTAATAGTTTTTTTAGCGGTGGATTTTTTCAATTGTAATGGTTCGCCCGCCGGGTGTAATTTTAAGACTGCTTTAGAGGTAGTAATAACATCCGCAAAACCACCTAATCGATCAAGCACTTCAGTAGATGGAATGGCTCTTTTTTTACCTTGATCAATTACATACACGGTATTCCGTTCAGGAATTTTTACCAATGTACCATCACTTAAGCGCACCGGGTCGCCGCTAGCATAGCTGTTCAACTGTTCCGGTTTAGCTTGATAAATACCGTATCCTTTAAAACGATTAGTAATGATTGATTTATCCCACACCGGGTGCAAAGTAGTAGCTGGATCTAAATACGATACCGCTCCGGTGGTGGGGTTTTGTAACAGCGCTCCTAATGGATAAATATCAGCTTGCGTTAGTGGTGGAGCTTGTGGAATGGTACTCAACGTTTCAGCACTGATCGGTAAAACCATTTCTGGATTAAAGCCTAATGATTGAAATATTTCAGCCGAAGTAATGGCTCGGCGCTTATGGTGCTGATCGATCAAATGAATACCACCAGTGGGATCTTGCACTAAAATAAATTTAGGAAAACTAATGAGATCACCTACGCTGTAACGATAAATCACTTCAGTTTCAACCGGTATAATGCGAGCTGGATCATAATTAGCCAGTAAGGCCGTGGTTGATGTAATTGGCCGCAATAAATTATCTTCTAACTTATACACGCTGCCAGTAGTCACATCCTGTAATAAGCTTAAGTTTGGATATTCTAAAATATAAGAACTGCGATTGGGAAAAAATCGTTCCATCAAATCAAAGAATAACGAGTTGCCGCCAACCGAAACATCACCACCATAATATCCAACCCAAGGGGTATAGGTATACAATGCCGCCGTGGCTTGGTTTTGAGGAGTAATGGTAATACCATCAAGCGTAGTTTTGCTACGACCAACCCCCCAGCCAGAAATAGTGCTATTGCGAGCAGCCAAATCGGCTAAATACGAATCACGAATTCTACTACTGGCGGCAGCTACTTGTTTAGCAAAGCCTTTATACTTGATCACATTAGGGTGAGTTTTACTGCAGCCATCACACACGCCATAACCCAAGGCCCAATCTAATAAATCGGTTCGTTGGCCAGTGACCAAACTGGATTCTTTTTGAATTTGCGCCAACAAAAATTGTGGGTTTAAACGATAGCGTTGCGAAGCATTATAAATAATTTCGGCAGCACTGTGTTCGGTGCCATCCACATCAATCGTACTATAACTGCCTAAAATACCACCTTGCTGAAGCAAAAAAGCCGCTACACTCGATAAGGTCATACGGTGATAGTCGATCATATCGTCATCACTAATGATGCGATGAGGATTAAAGGTAGCTGCCATTGCTCCAATTGGCAGTAGTATGATCGTTATTATCCAAACAAAACGGCCCAATTTCATAGCTCCAGTATACTAAATTCTATGCTATACTTCAAGGCATGCTGACCGAAACAAGCATTCTTGGCGTACGAATTACCACCACTCCACAGCAACCGTTATGGCACTACCTCATCCAGCAGTTACACGCCGAGGCTAGTGAGCGGCCAATAATTGTATTTACTCCCAACCCAGAAATTTTAGTAGCTGCTCGCCGACATAATACTTTTCAAACTGTGTTAAATACAGCCGATGTGTTACTGCCCGATGGCCAAGGTACGGTGTGGGCCAGTCGCGGTGCAATACAAACAGTAGTGACGGGTGTTGATACCATGTTTGCTTTACTCGATTATGCCAATCAACATCAACTCACTGTGGGGGTATGCTATAATCCGGCTGGGTTATCAAGTGGCTCTGCTATTGCCGCCGCTCTACAGCAACGCTATTCGAACTGTCAGGTAGAGTTAACCACTACCACATTTACCAAGCCAGCGCCGGCCTTAGTGATTGTTGCGCTAGGTTCTCCAGCTCAAGAGCAGTGGGTAGAACATAACCGGGCTAATTTGGCTAACAGTCGAGTAGTGCTAACGGTTGGAGGCGGCATTGATTATCTCACTGGTCAGCAAATTCGAGCGCCTTTATTATTTCGTACACTTAAGCTAGAATGGCTGTGGCGTTTAATTATTCAACCACACCGCTTTAAGCGTATTTGGCAAGCCGTAGTGGTATTTCCGTGGCTAGTAGTACAATCATGGCACAAGTAATTACTCGATTTGCTCCATCTCCCACCGGCCACCTACACATTGGCGGCGCTCGCACCGCTTTGTATTCGTATTTATGGGCCAAGCATAATCACGGTAAATTTTTATTACGGATTGAAGATACCGATCAAGCTCGTTATCATCCTGAAGCCGAAGCTAGTATTTATGAAGGTTTGCGCTGGCTGGGGATTGATTGGGAAGAACCTGTCATCAAACAATCAACTCGTACTCACGAATATCGTCAGCAGGCTGAAACTTTGGTCAAGCGTGGTACAGCTTATTACTGTTTTTGCACGCCAGAGCGGTTGGAGTTAATGCGTCAAATTCAACGTACCAAAGGCCGCGCGCCTAAATACGATAAAACTTGCTTACGGTTAACCAATGCAGAGCTTCAGCATAAACTGGATCAACATGAGTCGTATGTTATTCGTTTAAATGTGCCGGATAGTGGTACGATTACGATTGATGATGCCGTGCGTGGACGAATTGAGTTTGCCTGTAGCGAACTTGATGATCAAATTTTGTTAAAATCGGATGGTTTTCCAACCTATCATTTAGCCAATGTGGTGGATGATCATGCTAGTAACATTACTCATGTAATTCGAGGGGAAGAATGGATTCCATCAACGCCGAAACACGTATTACTGTACCAAGCCTGCGGTTGGACGCCGCCGGTGTTTGCCCATTTATCGTTATTTATTAAAAAAGGTGGCGGTAAGTTATCCAAGCGCGAAGGTGCTACTGGTTTGCTGGAATATAAATCATTAGGCTATTTGCCACAGGCCGTAGTAAACTTTATTGCTTTACTTGGCTGGAATCCAAAAACCAGTCAAGAAATATTTAGCCTGGCTGAATTAATTCAGGCTTTTGATTTACAACACATCAACCATGCCAACCCCATTTTTGATACCGAAAAATTAGATTGGTTTAATGGGCAATATATTCGGCAACTGCCCTTAGCCGAACTGATAACCTATTGCCAGCCGTATCTACCAGCTGCCCCAATCGATTATATCAGTCAGATTGTAGCGTTAGAACAAGATCGTCTGAAAAAATTCTCTGACATTACTGCGAACAGCACTTTTTTCTTTACCGATCAATTAACCTACGAAGCGAACCTGTTACTGTGGAAAAAAACTACTGCGGCAAACACCGCTCATTATTTACAGCTGCTGTTGGAACAATTGCAACAGCTCACCACCTGGCAAGCCACCAATTTGGAACACACCATTATTACCTGGATTCAACAACACCAGTTACACAATGGTGATATTTTGTGGCCCTGGCGAGTGGCCTTAACTGGGGTTAAAGCGTCACCACCACCCTTTGCCGTAGCGGCTATTTTAGGAAAAGATCGTACTCTGGCGCGTGTGCAACAAGCCATTAATTTGCTATCATCGTACTATGAAATGGATCACACTTCGTAGCCTTTGTTTACTGATGGTACTGTGTGCTAGGCCGGCGCTAGCAGCGGATGATTCGGCTACCCAACAAAAATTAAATCGTTTAAATGCTGATATTGAACGAAAACGATCGGAAAATGATGGTTTGGAAGAAAAAATTAATACCTATCGAGAAAACTTAAAAACCAAACAGCAAGAAAAATTAAATTTAACCAGTCAATTAGAAGTGATTGATCAAGATATTATTATTAATGAAACTGAAATTGAGCAAACCGGTAACGAAATTGAAACGCTCGGGCTACAAATTGATCAACTGGCCATAGATATTGCTACTACAACTGAACAGGTCGATGATAAAAAAGGTCAAATCAGCGCTTTAGTGCTTGATTTGTATAATTTTGAACAACAAACTTATCTTGAAGTGGCCTTAACTCACCAAACCTTGTCGGAATTTTCCGAACAGGTTGAGTATACCGAAAAAGTCAATACGCAATTTACCAAAGCCCTGCTTGATTTGCAAGCCTTAAAACAACAACTGCAAGAAGATCAGGATGTTTTATCCGATCGTCAGCAAACTGCCGAAGAAAAAGAACAAGAATTAGAAGTGCGGCAAGATTCTTTAGCTGGTGAAAAAAATTACAAAAAAAACCTGTTAACCGAAGTGCAAAATGATGAAGCTAAATTTCAGCAATTAGTTAAAAATTTGCAAGATGAGCAAACCGCCGTTCATTCAGAATTATCTGCCTTAGAAAAATCTGCTCGCACTACCCTTGATCAACTCACTAAAGCCCAAACTGGTTCAGGCATAAACGATAATGCTAATTTCACCTTACCAACCGAGTTTCAACCGATTTGGCCAGTGAATGGAGTAATCACCACTACGTTTCATGATCCTAATTATATTTTTCGGCGCTATTTTGAACACGATGCCATTGATATTGCCGCGCCCCAAGGCACGCCCCTCAAAGCTGCTGATAGCGGGGTAGTGGCCGTAGTACGATTTGATGGCTCACCCAGTTATGCCTATGTGATGATTGTGCATGCGGATAACTTTGCTACGGTGTATGGGCACGTTAGCGGCATTGCTCCTAATATTGAACCAGATCAACCTGTGAACCAAGGCCAAGTGGTAGCTTATGTTGGGGGCTTGCCCGGCACCACTGGAGCCGGGGCGTTTTCTACTGGTTCACATGTGCATTTTAGTGTGTTGTTGAACGGCATTCCGGTTGACCCGATGTTGTATTTACCGTAATAAACTAGCTACGGTACATTGTGAAATTGTAGCTGGCTTATTTGGGTAGGGGAGTAGAGCGGTGTTTTTTGTACAGCTCTCCTCCCCCGATTCCTCCTGAACCTTTACCCTTCTCTATTGATCACTGCTGCCTGCGACGCAGCAGCAGGATCACCGCCACCAGCAGACCCATCCAGGCCTGCTGGCTACCACCGGTGGAGGCGTCGCAGCCCCCACCGCAGGCGATCACCCGGTCCAGACCGGAGTCGCCGCAGTCGTCGGGATCCTCGTCGACGTTGCCGTCGCAGTCGTTGTCCTGCTCGTCGCACAGCTCGACCGCGCCCGGGTAGACGTCGTTGTCGGCGTCATCGCAGTCGCCGTCGTTCATCGTGTACCCGTCGCCGTCGTTGTCATCCTCGGGCGGCGTGGTGTCATCGTCGTTCACCGTCGTATCGTCATCGTCCACCGTAGTGGTGTCGTCATCGGCCGTGGTGTCGTCATCTCCCGAGGTCGTGTCATCGTCGTTCACCGTCGTATCGTCATCGGCCGTGGTGTCGTCATCGGCCGTGGTGTCGTCATCTCCCGAGGTCGTGTCATCGTCGGGTGGCGTGTCGTCGTCGGGTGGCGTGTCGTCGTCGTCCGCGGTGGTGTCGTCATCGGACGTCGTATCGTCGTCCTCGACCGGCGTGGTGTCGTCATCACCGTCGCAGTCGTTGTCGGTGGCACCGTCGCAGTCGTTGTCCTGCTCGTCGCACAGCTCGGTGGCGCCGGGGTTGACCGTGGGGTCGGTGTCGACACAGTCGCCGCCGCACGAGGTGTAGCCATCGGCATCGAGGTCGTAGCCCTCGTCAACCGCACCGTCGCAGGTGTCGTCGATGCCGTTGCAGGACTCGTACGTCGCCACCGCAGCCATCTCACGAACACCAAGCTCACAGCTATAGTCGATGATGATGACCTGAAATGAAGTAGTGACGACAGGGGAGAAGGAAAACGAGATGCTATCCCCATCGTTGACCAGGAACTCCTCGGTGATGATGTTGACGTACAACTCAACACCATCATCCCAGTACCCGATGTTCACGTTGATGACGTTGTCCAGGCAGGCGGAGTAGGCCTCGAGATGGAATCCCGAGTAGCTCTGGTTGGGCAACACCGGGTAGATGTCGGCGTAGAGGTCGGTGATCAACGCGTAAGTGTTGTCGTCGTTGTCGATGGTGTAAGTATCACCATGCTCATCCAACCTCTCGTTGGTCGAGCTGGTGGGGGTAACCCCACACGCGACGGAGTTGTTGGGGATGCCAGCGACCACCATGGTCACCAGCGTGATGAGAAGGACGATCGAGCGCTTCATGGCGCCCTTTCCAGTTGCTAGGTTTGGCGTCACCTAGTCAACTTGGATGTTGGGAGCTGAACTGCTCCCGGGTAAGAAAGGTTTGGTAAAGAGCTAGCCTAATACTTAGGCTTATAATTGAGAACAACGCCAAGCTACGTTCTCCTGATTTATTAGCCTATGTTTTATAGATAATAAAACGTCCCTATATACCATATGTGACAAAAAAAAGTCAATTCTAGAGGTATGAAGGGGAGCTATATTTTAATAGATATATTGCGTCGCACAATATATCTTAAACGACACATTAATCAAAATAAACCCTATCAGGATAACGCGCGTCGATATATGTAATCGTAGTCAAATCAGGTATGGTACTGGCTTTAACTGCTGCTACATTATTTAATTGCTGTTGTATTGGCACAGTGGTATCAAAATACACACTGGGGCCTTCTTGTGTAACCACCGCCACATCTCGAATGACACGAGTAAAATCACAATCCGTGGCAATATACTCTGGTTGCAATTGAATAAAAGTTGAATTTGTACCAGCGGTATTTTGATTCTCTAACACCCCTTGTTGTTTTAATTGTTCAAGTTGTTGCAAACTTTCATCAACGCTAATGGTATCATTTTGTAATTGTTCCAAAACGGCCCGCTTTTTTTCTTGTAACACCGGATCAGTTGTTTCTGAAATATCATCGGCTAATAATTGTTCGGCGACAAATTGTTTTTCTAAACACGACACCGGCAAAAGAGTATATTCAGATATATTAAAACCGAGTTGATCGGTAAACGTACCGTTTAAATGAATAATGAAGTCCACCACCTCTGGTTTAACGACCAGTTGATTAACCGTTATTCCGCGATTGGTGTTTAAGTCACGAATGCGAGGAAAATGAGGGTCGAGATCCTCTGCTTGGGCCACGGCTTGAGTGATTACACCAGCTTGATCGATGTAATAGTACGTTTGGCCAATGATATACACTAGTCCGGGTACGCGCTCAACTACCGTAATTTGAATTGTATCGGCAAACTGTTTATCTACCACCAGTTGTTCTAAAGCAAAATTAGTACCTAGAGTAGCTGTAATTTCATTATAAATAGCAGTCGTATCAACAAATAGATATGATCGTTGCGGAAAAAACCACCATCGTTTTTTCGCCAGCACAGTCCGCACTGGTTGAGTCAGTTGATCAACCGTCAAATACGCATTGCCGCTAATGGTGATATGATCAATCCACAACCAACGTTGCTGGATCATAAAAAACAAGCCTGCTCCAATCAATAAAATAGCGATTGCCAAATACGCCCAACCATCATGCTGCCAAAACCAATGAGAGTATTTTGGCTTTTGAAAGTAAGGATTGTGATATTTTGGCGGTTGATTAAGTCGAACAATTGGCATCAGTCTTGCTAGTATAGTATACTACTATCCATGAGTAAACCGATTGTAGCAGTATTGAGTGGTGGGCAATCTAATGAACGGGCTGTTTCATTGGTATCAGGTAAAAATGTAGCTGCCGCTATTCCGACTGATCGTTATACGGTTGTGCAGTATGATCCAAAAGATCAATTAGCTGATTTTTTACAGGCTGCTTTGGCCGGCAACATTGATGTGGTTTTTCCAGTGCTGCATGGCCGCTTTGGTGAAGATGGTACCATTCAAGGCTTATGCGAAATGTTAGCTCTCCCCTACGTTGGACCAAATGTATTTTGTTCGGCCTTGTGCATGGATAAAGAAGCTACTAAACGTTTAGTGATGACTCATGGCATGTTAACGCCTGAATTTGAATTATTTGATCGTAATCAACAAATTGATTTTCGAAAAATTCAACTGCCGTGCGTCATTAAACCTGGTAATGCTGGTTCGAGTGTTGGTGTAACCATTCCGGAATCATTTGCCGATTTACAGCGTGGCATGGCGGTAGCCTTTGAACACAGTCAAACGGTAATCGTTGAACGCTTTATTAAAGGTAAAGAATATACCGTTGGGGTGATTGGATCATTAGCTGATACGGTAGTATTGCCACCAATAGAAATTATCCCGCAAAAGGGTAGTTTTTATGATTACGCTTCAAAATATGAAGATGGCGGGTCAACCCATTTGTGTCCGGCACCACTGACCGACGACTTACGCACTACCTTGGAAAATTTAACTCGTCGAACATTTAAGGCCGTTAAAGCCCATGGTATGTTACGGGTTGATTTTATGTTTGAAAGTGATACCCAACTGTTTTATTTTATAGAAGCCAATACTATTCCCGGCATGACCAATACCAGTTTGTTACCAGAAGCTGCTCGAGTAGCTGGAATACCGTTTCCACAGTTATTAGACCGTTTAATTCAATTAGCGCTAGAGCGTTAGTGAGCACTCCCCTACTCTGGCTTCAGTACGGTGAGGCCGTTCATATATTTATGCAGTACGGCTGGTAATTGTACCGAGCCATCAGCGTGTTGATGATTTTCTAATAACGGAATGAGCATGCGCGGTGAAGCCACTAAGGTATTATTGAGTGTTTGACAATAGTTGGTTTTGCCAGCAACCCGATAACGCAAATTAAGCCGCCGGGCTTGAAAATCACCCAACCACGAACAGGAGTGCGTTTCACCATAACTTTGTCGTGATGGCATCCAGGTTTCAATATCGCGCTTATATTTTTGGCCAGCGCCCATATCACCAGTACATAGCTCCATCACTCGATAAGGTAACTCCAACGACTGTAAAAAATCTTCGGCATTACGCATTAACTCTTCAAACAATTGCATAGCACTGGTATCATCATTGACACACAACATCACTTGCTCGACCTTATTAAATTGACGCACCCGATATAAGCCCTTAGTATCTTTACCGTAACTACCCACTTCTGTGCGAAAACATGGTGTCCAGGCTGTATAGCGTTTTGGCAATTCAGCCTGCTGTAATGTTTCGTGAGCGTGATAAGCGCACAAGGTAATTTCAGCTGACCCGATTAAATAATATTCACGATCCTTATCAAGTGCTTTAAAGGTTTCATTTTCGTTCCAAGGAAAATGTCCGGTGCCATAAAAAAATTCTCCAGCAGCCATTAGTGGCGTTGCCAGTTGGGTAAACCCCCGGGCCCGTAAAAAATCAAGCCCATAGCACATTAAGGCGAGTTCTAATTGAGCACCACGGCCAGTTAAATAGTAGGCTCTGCTACCAGCCACTTTAACGCCGCGTTCAGCATCAATCAATTTAAGTTGTTTTCCCAAAGTCAAGTGATCAAGTGGTGTAAAGGAAAAAACTGGTGGTTGTCCAACAGTGCTTAATTCAACATTGGCTGAAGCATCAGCTCCAATCGGTACTGTGTTAGCAGGTACATTGGGCACTTGATACATTAATTGTTCAAACAGTTGGTCGACAGTTTGAAATTCCTGTTCTAGAATTTTAATAGTATCAGCCAAGGTACGCATGGTGGCAATGCGAGTGGCTTTATCTTCGGCCACGGCTTGAGCAATTGCCTGATTAGCTCTGCCTTGTTCGGCCCGTAAATCATCAAGTTTTTTTTGTACACTACGCCGCTGATCATCAACTAACAACAATTGCTCGATATTAATATCAATCCCCTTATGTTTGGCTGCTTGCTGTACAATAGCACTATGTTCACGAATATATTTAATATCAAGCATAGCAATAATTATAAATCTAAATCACTAGCAATCGCCTGCATGGCTTTTAAACATACAGCGATGGCTTCATCTAAGGTTAAGCCAGTGAGCTGTTGACACTGTTCGATCATAGCACGGTCAACTCCGCGGGCAAAGGCTTTATCTTTGAGTTTCTTTTTAACACTCTTCGCCTCAACAGTGGCTAGCGTACGATCTGGTCGTACATAAGCTACCGCCATAATAAAACCGGTCAGTTGTTCTAACGACATTAAACATTTCGATAACAATGAGCTAGGCGGCAGGTTGTGATGGTAATTATGCTCGCGCACAGCTGCCACAATGGCTGGGTGCACACCACGCTGCTCAAGCCAATCGGCTCCTACCATGCTATGCGTCTCTGGAGTGGTGTTCTCCCAATCTATATCATGCAATAATCCAGCAATCCCCCAGGCTTCCACCGCCACAACTTTAAACCGTTCGGCCAAGGCGCGCATTAAGGCCTCGGTGGCTAACATGTGTCGCTGTAAGTTAACATCGGTCACGGTTGTTGTCATCCAATCGAGAGCGGCTGCTCGACTAATACCAGCTGAAAATTCAACCAGGGTTTGATCAACTACATTAATTTTAGGCCGTAATAACGGAAATAAAACACATTCGCGAATTGGTCGGTCAGCCAAAAAAGAAAATAATCGTTCGCTGACACCAAATCCAGACGTTGGCGGCATGCCTAGTTCTAGAGCCTCCACAAAATCATGATCATGCCGTTGCGCTTCGACATCTCCAGCTGTGCGTAACTTAGCTTGCTCAATAAATCGTTGTTGTTGATCAATTGGATCGTTCAGTTCCGAGTAGCCATTACCTAATTCGCTACCAGCAACAATTACTTGATAGCGTTCAACCAAATGGGGTTGATCAACTAACCGCTTGGCCAAGGGTGATACCTCCACCGGGTGATTAACTAAAAAGGCTGGCCCAGTAATTTGCTTACGACAAAATTTCCATAAACTATCATACAAGCGAGCGCGATTTACTTGTTCGCTACCAATAGCAATATGTAATTGCTCACAGCGTTGTTGCAGTTGCGTGACACTGGCTGCGGTAATATCAATGCCAGCGTACTGTTGAATGGTATCAACGTAATTGAGTAATGGCCAAGCCTGATCAAAATTTACGACAAAATTGTGAATCGTAAACTGCAATGTGCCAAACGTTTCCATGATGCAATGTTTATACATCCGTTCAACTAATTTCATCGTGTCTTGATAATCAGCATAGGCCCAATAAAACTCCATTTGAGTATAATCCTGCAAATGTTCTGGGCTAATACCTTCATTACGAAATTGACGACCAATTTCAAAAGTTTTTTCATAGCCGGCCACCATTAATCGTTTTTGCCATAGTTCACCCATCGAGATACGCAAGTATAAATCAATATCAAGGGCATTATGGTGGGTCGTAAAAGGTTCGGCATCAGCCCCACCAGGGGTAGTTTCTAATACTGGAGTTTCTACCTCAAGGAATCCTTCAGTCAGTAGAAATTGACGGATTGAATTCCAAAATTTAGCTTTCTTAACAAATAAATTTCGTAGATCTTGATCTACCAACAAGTCCAGATAGCGTTTACGGTAGCGCGTTTCTTCATCCTGTAAGCCATGCCATTTTTCTGGCAGCGGCTGCAACGCCTTAGTCAGTAATCTAATGGCCTGTACTAACAATGAACGCTCGCCAGCTTTGGTGGTAAATGGTTGGCCGGTCACCTCCACAATATCACCCACATCATACCAGCTAGCTACAGACTGGTAGAGATCAACGCCCAATTGCTGCTGACTTAAGGCTAATTGTACTGTGCCAGAAGCATCTTCGATTACAGCAAATGTTAATTTGCCATGCTCACGCTTGGATCGTAAACGACCAGCCAGTATCACTGTTTGATCAGTTAAACGATCAAACTGCTGGAGTAACACAGCAATGCTATGACTGCGGTTACTATGCGCCGGATAGGCCGTGCCAAATTTTTTGTTGTACTGCTGAAGTTTTTCTAAACGGTAATCGCGTTCTGACACATTAAGCTATTTTGCTAATGGTATAAATCATCGTACCACGTGGTACAGTAACGGTAACTTGTTCGTCAAGTTTTCGTCCCAAAAAGGCTCTGCCTAATGGTGATTCGTTAGAAATTTTGCCATCGCCCGGAGCGGCTTCTTTTGAACCAACAATGGTAAACTGTTGTTTTTTGCCGGTATCATTAGACACTTCGATTACTGATCCAATGACCACGGTAGTTGATTTTTTTGGTTTTTTAATTACCTCAATATGACGCAACGTTTCTTCGAGCTCTAAAATTCTATTCTCAATCAATCCCTGTTCTTCTTTGGCATCACTATACTCGGCGTTTTCTGATAAATCACCGAGTTCTTTAGCACTAGCAATGCGATGAGCAATTTCTTTACGCTTAGTCGTTTTTAAATAATCTAGTTCCTGCTTCAATTTTGCTAAGCCCTCTTCGGTAACGTAGGTTGTTTTGTCAGTCATGAAAATGAATCAATAAATTATGATGCGTATTAGTATACGGATCAATCCAGAAACTGTCAAACTAAAAATATTCTTCCAAACCGGCGCGTGCTATTGGCAAGGCAGCGGCGTATCCTTCGCCACCTTCTTCTACTAATACCGTAATCACCAAACTAGGATCATCGTACGGTGCAAAAGCGGTAAACCAAGAATGAGTTTTATCAGTACCAGCAATTTCGGCTGTGCCGGTTTTACCCGCTACCGCAAAAGGTAATGTCGCTAGGTTGCGAGCAGAACCATCAAGCACGGCTTGGCGCATGCCTTCGCGCACCACCTGTAAATAGTAAGAATTAATAATGTTGGTTTGCTCAACTTTTGGTTGGATAGTGGCAATAACCTGATTAGTTTGATCAGTAAAATATTCAGCCAATTGCGGTTGATAGATAGTGCCATTGTTAGCAATGGCCGCTGTATACACTGCTACTTGTAATGGTGTTACCAACAATTGTCCCTGACCAATCGACACATTATAGGTATCACCAATATACCATTGTTCTCCGAGTGATTGTTCTTTCCACTGACGGCTAGGCACAAAACCAGTTGCTTCGGTAGGCAAATCAATCCCCCGTTGCGTACCTAAGCCAAATCGAGCGGCATAGGTATCAATTCGATCAATACCCAAGCCCCCTTCAATTGATCTGTTCTCGAGATGATAAATCCCGCCGCCAGCAATGTAAAAAAAAGTATTCACTGAATCGGCTAAAGCCTTACGCACAGCGGTGACGCCATGACCACCACTTTTCCAATCAGGAAATACGGCCTGGCCAATTTGAATACCGCCAGTGCTATTGATTGTATACTCCGGCGTGATCACCTGCTCCTGCAAAGCCGCTGCTGCCATGACTACTTTAAACGTAGAACCTGATGGGTATTCTCCAGCAATGGCTTTATTAAATAACGGTTTACGGTTATCAGTGGTTAAAGTGTCATAGGCTGCAGTGGATAATCCTTGAATAAAGGCATTGCTATCAAAACTAGGATAACTCACCAAGGCTCGCACTGAACCATCCCGTGGATCAATGGCTACGGCTGCACCGCCAGGGAGATGTTGCTGTTCGGCTGTATCCGCTAATGCCTGATACAAGGTGGTTTGCAAATCATGATCAATAGCTAGCACAATGTTAGCACCGGGTTGAGCCGCTTCTTCGGCCACCACTTCCTGGGTAGTACCAAGAGCGTCGACTTCGATGCGTTGTTGACCTTTATGACCACGTAAATTAGCTTCGTAGACAGCTTCTACTCCAGTTTGGCCAATCCGATCGGTTAACAAGTAATCGTCTGGTAATTGGTTGTGTAAATCATCCGGGGTAATTTTGCCGAGGTATCCTAACACATGCGCATAGGCTAAAGCGTCGCTGTACTGGCGAGCTGATAGTACGGTTACAGCCACGCCAGGAAGAGAATCAACTTGAGCAGCTAATTGCAAGGCCTGATCATAGGGTACAAATTCTTGTAAGGTTAAGGGTTGATGAGGAAACGCAGCAGCGTGATCGACTACCTGTTGTTGTAACCCAATCAGCGATACGGCTAGAGCATTAGCAGTTTGTTGTAAGATGCTATCATAGATGATTGGTTCAGTTGGCAAGTCAGCTGGTGTGATAGTAACTGTAAAATTAGGAATATTATGCACTAATGGTGTGCCAGTACGATCAAAAATAATACCACGCGCTGCTGGTAAATATTCTAGCCGCAGACGATTATCTTCGGCCACGGCCACATAGTTTTGGCCATGCCAAATTTGCAAATACAGTAACCGTACAAATAGCATACCCAAAATGGTAAACAAGCCTAACAAAAAAAAGCGTAATTTAGCCGAACTAATCGGGGCGCTTAAAAAATCTTGCTGGGCCGTTTGATACGGAATATCAACTACTACTTCTCGTTGGGCGTAGTGCTGCGCAATTCGTTTATCACGAATTGATTGATCGGGCAATGTGTTAAACAAATCTGTCATATATTTTGGCTACTAGTACGCTTATGGTTGCTCCCAGCACTATGCCACCAAACAGTACACTACCGTTTGGCTGTAACCATGGATCAATCACACTACTACCGAACGTAAAAAAAATACGCGCTGCTAGTACCAGCAAACAGTATCCCGTGGCATACGCTAACAAACTTAACAAAAATTGGGTTGGCAAATTAGTTTGTTTAAACCAACTACGTCGCAACCAATGCAGTAAAACTATACTGACGATAATAGCTACTGTATAAATACTACCTGATCCGTACCAAAAACTATCGGCCAGTAGGCCTTGCACTACGCCCAATCCAATCACTGCCTTAAACGGCAACACCAAGGCCAAAGCAATACAATTGATCAAGATAAGACTAATCGGCAAAGGGGTGACCGGTGCCGCCCACAAGGTAGCCAATTCTAATACGGTACCTAGTACGATAACGCTGACACAAATAATCACCAACCCTCGTTTCATAGATTTGATACTATGACCGATACGATTGAATCGCTGGTATAGGGTAAATACGGACTAAGTTGAGCAGTAGTAAATAAATCACTGGTATCGGTAGCAATGCTAGCTACCGTGCCAATTAATAAGCCTGGCGGGATAGCAGTATCGTGACCATTGGTAATAACAATATCACCTATTGCCACAGTTTGATCTTTCAAGATATAATCCATGGTTAAACTAGTACCAAAAGCACCGCTAATTAAGCCGGTGGATTGCTGATTGGTTTGGGTAACGGCTTGCAGCTTAACCAATGGGCTAGTAATTGGTAAAACCGTTGCGCTAGTAGCATCAACACTATGAACCAATCCAATCACAATGCCAGCGGCATAAATTACTGGATCGCCAACAGCAATACCAGCCTCGCTACCTTGATTAAGATTCAAAATTTGTGTGGTGGTACTTTGCCCAACCCGTCCAATAATACGAGCTGGTACCAATGTTAGTTCATTCTGTTCAGCAAATTTCAATTGCACTTCATATTCTTGATAATGTTGCAGCTGCAATTCTAAGTTGCTTATTTCACCCACCGCTGTGGCTAATTGAGTTTTTAATTGTTGGTTTTCTGTATGGAGTTGATCAGTGGTAGTGGCATGCCACGGCCACCATTGATTACCTTGTTCATAAAAAAATCCAGCCAGCGGCTGAACAATGGTTCGACTGATAGTATTGCGCAACAACGTTATACCACCCAACAATACTACACCTACTATGATTAGTCTTAGCCAATGGTGTTTCCAAAATGTCATACCCAAATATTATTCTGTTGAATTGGTATGCCCTACCGTAATAACATCACGTAGTTCATCTAAGTTTTCTAAAATTAAACCGGTGCCACGAACCACGGCCGTCAGTGGATCGTCCACTACTCGCACTGGCACATTAGTTTCGCCTCGAATACGATCATCCAGTTGGGGTAATAAAGCGCCACCACCGCTTAATACAATTCCACGCTCGTAAATATCAGCTAATAACTCGGGCGGAGTGCTTTCAATAGTGGCCTTAATATTATCAACGATTAAAGCAATGGTACGATCAATGGCTTCACGCACATTATGATTAGTAAACTGTAATTCTTTCGGTAGACCAGTGACTAAATCACGCCCTCGTATAGGCAAAAATATATCTTCGTCGATTGGCATAGTGGTGGCAATGCTTACTTTTAAGCGTTCGGCAGTGCGTTCACCAATCAATAAATTAAACTGATCTCGGGCATAATTAATAATATCTTGATTAAGATCATCCCCCGCTGTACGCAATGATCGCCAATTCACTACCCCACCAAGTGAAATAACGGCAATTTCAGTGGTTCCTCCGCCAATATCAACAATCATCGTGCCCATTGAATCACGTACCGGTAAACGAGCTCCAATAGCTGCGGCCATGGCTTCTTCTACTAAGATAACTTCTCGAGCACCGGCTTGGCGAGCAGCATCTTCAACGGCTTTGCGTTCAACTTCAGTCACTCCTAACGGAATAGCAATAACAACGCGCGGTTTAGGGAACACTGAAAACGTTTCACGATGAACTTTATCAATAAAATGCTTGAGCATTTTTTCAGTAACTTCAAAATCGGATACTACGCCTTTGGCTAATGGTCGAGTAGCGGTAATGTGCGGCGGAGTTTTACCAACCATTTCTTTAGCTTCTTTACCGACTGCCAAAATTTGTCCGGTGCGTTCATTGACTGCCACTACGGATGGTTCATTAATTACAATGCCACGATCACGCACGTACACTAACGTATTAGCCGTACCTAAATCGATACCGATATCTTTTGAAACTCGCCCAAATAAATTATTGAACATGACGCTTAACGAGTTCGTCTAAACCAACTAAGGCCGTGGTATCATTTACTCGCCGCCGATATTCAATTTTGCCTTGTGTTTTAGGACTAACCACTAATCGAATTGGCAGTCCCAACAAGTCGGCATCGGCAAATTTTATGCCAGCAGATACTGCACGGTCGTCAAATAGTACCGTATGACCAGCCAGTTGTAAAGTTGTATACACTTGGTCTGCTTGAACACTATCGTTGTGCAAGTTAAGTAAATGAAACGTATATGGACTAACTGCTTCAGGCCAAATAATACCATGGGCATCGTGATGAATTTCTACAATAGTTCCTAACATCCGGCCAATGCCTATACCATAGCAACCCATAATGACAGGTTGTGGTTTACCATCTGCTCCAGCAACCATAAAATTAAATGGCTCCGTAAACTTAGCCATCAGCTTAAAAATATTACCAACTTCAATGGCTCGCTGTTCTATAAATTCTTGACCTTGGCACTGTGGACAAACGGGGGTATCAGCTTTAATTTCACGATTAATGGCTAATTGACATTGCTGACAAATATAAATAGTATCTTCTCCGGCCGGTGTCACAGTTTGATATTCATGGGAATATTTAGAAAAAGCACCACCCGAAGCAAATGTCAGATGCGTCACGTCACCTAAGCCAACCTGCTGAAAAATTCTTTGGTACACTTGTTTCATCATATCGTAATAACGATTCAAATCTTCCACCGAAACATGAAATGAGTATTGATCCTTCATGAGAAACTCCCGGCCACGTAAAATTCCAGATTTTGGACGCAATTCACGACGAAATTTTGTTTGAAACTGATATACTGCCACTGGTAAATCTTTGTACGAATGAACAAATTTTTGCATCAGCGGCACCACCACTTCTTCGTGGGTTGATCCAAGGGTATATTCTTGATCAGCTTGCTGCACGGTATATAAAATATCCTTCATTGTTTCCCACCGACCGGTAGTGCTCCATAATTCTTTTGGCTGCAAGGCGGGCAAAAATACTTCTTGAGCACCAATGGAATTAAGCTCTGATCGAATAATAGCTTCTAGGCGATTGACTACGGCCCACCCTAACGGCAATATGGAATATACCCCGGCCATGAGTTTATCGATATAACCACCTTTCAATAATAATTGGGCATTACTACTGGCTTCATCTTTTGGCAAGTGTTTCAGTGTTTTTGTAAACAATTTGGATTGGCGCATACTTAAAATAAGTTAAACACATCTTTAACAGTTACTCCGAGAATTAATAACAACAATACAATGAAACCAATATTATGAATAATTGCTTCAGCCCGTTGATTCAGCGGGCGGCGTAAGACTAATTCAATTCCCAAAAATAATATTCTACCACCATCAAGCGCTGGAAATGGCAACAAGTTAAAAATTGCTAAATTAATAGATAAGACTGCTGCAAATTGAATAATATAGGCTACCCCAAGTAACGTGGCTTGATGCGTTAATGAAGCAATCCCAAGTGGTCCGGCTAGTTGTCCACTAACACCCTGCCCAGTAAACAGTTGAGCAATCATTTGAATAAGAGCCAGCAATATTTGCCAGGTTAAATGAACGGCTTGAGTAGTACCAAACCAGATGGCCGTAAAAAATGGCAAGCGAACTAAACCAGTTTCCACAAAGTAGGCGCCGATACCGATGGTATCAGATTCTGTTAGAGTGGTTGGTGTAATGGTTAATTCTGTAATTGTTTCAGCTTGGCGTTCTACGGCTAAAGTCAACTGTGATTGTAAGGTGCTTTTTGCCAAGGCTGCTTGCAAGTCAGCTAAAGTAGAGATTGTTTGACCATTAAGGCTGCGAATAATATCGCCTGGCTGTAAGCCTTCGTTGGCAGCTGGTACATTGACTGGTACATCAACCACCACTAAACTACGCTCGGTAATAACAGCATTGCTTGGTGCTGCTGTTACACTAGTGGGCAGGCCAATCATATAGCCACTACTAAATAAAACAGCCGCTAACACAATATTCATGACAATTCCGCCAACTAAAATACAAAACCGCTGCCATAGTGGACGGCTGGCAAAATCATCTGATGATGGTTGGGTATGGCCAGTATGCGTTGGGCTATCCATTTGATCGCCACCGACTACCCCTTTAATTTTGACGAAGCCACCAATGGGAATCCAATTAATCGAATAGAGCGTTTGACCTAGTTTCCAACCAGTCAAACGAGGTGGAAAACCAATGCCAAACTCATCTACGCCTACTCGAAATAATTTGGCCAATAGAAAATGTCCCAACTCATGCACAATCACCAGTAATCCTAAAATGATAATAAAAACAATAATTGACCAACCAATCATAACTGTAGGAGGGCTTGTTCTTTAGCCGTCACTTTTTTTTCGATCAGGGCGTTACATTCATCAACCTGTCTCTGTAATTTTTTTTGTTCACTAAAAAAAGCGTCTTCTGATAACTGTTTATCGTTCTTTTGTTGTTTGAATGTTTGCATTAATTCTTCACGTTGTCGTTTAACAGCCACATGAGCTTGCTCGCCTAGGGCTTTGGCCTGCTTGGCAAATTCTTGACGTTTTTCTTGTGTTAAAGCTGGTAAGTTAATACGTAGAGTGGTGCCATCAACCACCGGGTTCAAATCACGGCCAGTGGTCCGTAAAGCCTTTTCTACTTCTTTAATAATTGAGTGATCCCAGGGTTGAATCAATAATAATTGCGCTCCTGGAGCGGTAATAGCCGCTAGTTGTTGTAATGGTGAGGTAGTATTATAAGCTTCGACCATAATATTTTCTACCATCGCTGGTGTGGCTCGGCCAATATGAATACCGGCTAAATCTTCTTCCAGATGGGTAATAATGTTAACAAATTCATTCATACGATACAATAGTTAGCGAATCAAGCCTTTTTTTTCTTCAACAAACTCGGTACCAGCATACAGAGTAGTGGTAGTAGTTGGATCGATCAGTACAGCGGAAATTCTTCTGGTGGAGGGAAAAGTTTCAATAATCTCCCAACTATTGCCGGCATCGGTTGATTTTTGAATTCCATTATCGAGGGTAAAATAAAGCGTAGTAGAATTACCTGGCACAATAATCAAATTACGGATCGATTCATTACGTTTATCGTTATACCCTAATAACGTAGTAATATCTTCCCATTGAGTAGCATTATTACTGCCACGCATAATGCCTCGTTTAGCAGCCATGTACAGAATAGTTGAGTCATTACGATCAAGCGCTATATCAACCGCTGCACTGGTAGCATTAAATTGACTACGAAAGGCCTTATCAAATACTTCTATCCAACCTGAATTGACCGGTTTATCTTCATCTTCATTCAATGGATCTTGTTCACCGCCGTTGGTAGTTTTAAACAATCGACCATCATCATCCAAGGCATATAAAATTTTGGTATCGTGATTAGCCATCAATAATTCTTGAATACTATCATCAAGTTGTAAGCGTAAATCCCACCGTTGGCCTTCGTCGACACTTTTTACAACGGTTCCAGACGTACTACTAGCATATATTTTGGTATGATCGTAGTAATCAATAATAACACTGGTCAGGCGGCCATTTTTTGGATCAGTATGCATTACTTCCCAGGTGACTCCGCCATCGGTAGATTTTTTTATAGTACGATCATGTGCAATAAACACAATGTCAGGTTGAGTTTGATCTATGGCGATGGCACTGACATGGCCAGTCGTTAAGGCTGTGGTCACCCAATGATCGCCGCTATCAAAGCTGACATATAATCCATTGGCTTTGGTGCCGAGATACAACAGTTGATGATCGGTTGGATGAGTAACGATTGTAGTAACGTTGACATCATTAATCGTTTTGATTTTTCTGCCTTCCTGGCTAATAAACGTTTTTTGCTCCCAAGAACTACCGCCATCACTTGATCGAAATACTCCGCCATCACTAGCCTTGCCACAGCCAGCCATACTAACAACCATACTACCCATGACCACCAGTACACCAATGGCTCGATAATAGGGCTGAATTAACTTAACGATAAAGCGATATAGTAACATAATCAAATACAATTTTAGCTTGGACTGGTCGCTGTATATAAGACCTTATTTTTTTTAAAATGTCAATGGCTAATACGGTTTGTGCAATAGTTGTTTTTTGCTGCAACTCAATCAATGCGCTTTTAGCCGTTTGCGCATGGATGTGTTCAGGCGCTTGGTAGTGCAGTAATAACAGATCGTGAGCGATTCGGGTAAGTTGATAAATGGGGTTAATTAAATCTGATCGTTTAAACGTTTTGGGTAGCAATTTTTTAGCTACCGTTAAACGCTGGTAGTAGGTATCGGCTAGACAAAATGCAATCCATTGATTGATCGTAGCTAAAGTAGTTGCGCCACTGGTTGATGTATATTGCTCAACTTGTCCTGGTAAACCAGCAATCAAGCTGACATACGGCTTGGCTGCTGGAAAATGCGCTACAATGGTGGCGTCAGTAACGCGCTGCCACCATAATTGGCTACAACGTGACCGGAGCGTAGCTAAAATTTTATCGGGCTGATCAGATAATAAAAGCCAAAAACAATCTAGCCGCGGCTCTTCAATGGCTTTTAATAAGGCGGTAGCTGCCTCTGGTGTTAACGTATCAGCCTGCTCAATAATAATTAAACGTCCACTCTTGTACCAATTTGATTGTGGCACTGAACCTAACAGTTCTCGTACTTGATCAATGCCAATACTACCATTTTGATTAGGCAAAATAACTTGAACATTGGGATGAATGTCGCGACTGATCATACGACAATGCTCACAGCGCAAGCATGGTGTGATAGTGGGAGCCTGACGGCACAGTAACTGAAAAGCTAAATTGTAAGCCAACGTTGTTTTACCAACATGTTGCGGGCCGATCCATAATTGGCTTTGGGGTAATTGTTTGGCTAGTACGGCTTTGTGGATATAGCCTTGACCAACTTCGTTACCGCATACTTTAGCGACAAATTTCATCCTGGTTATTGTACTACCCGACGTAGTACCTGCCAAGTTTCTTCGGCACAACTTGGCCAGCTAAATTTTTTTAACTGTTCAATACCAGCAGCCACATACCGTTGCCGTTGTTGGTCAGTGAATTGAGCAACCTGATACAGTGCTTGAGCAATGGTTGCTGATTGATTCGGTTCAAAAAATAATCCTGCCTGGCCGACCACTTCACGCAGTGCCGGTATATTTGAACACACTACTACGGTATGGGCCGACATAGCTTCGAGCACAGGGATACCAAAACCCTCGTAGTATGATGGAAAAATAAAAGCGGCGGCTTGATTCATCAATGAATTCATTTGAGCCTGCGGTACATATCCTAAAAATTTAATATCGGCTTGGTAATCAGATTGTTTGGCTACGGTAACGATATCTTCATACCCATAACCAGGCTGGCCAACTAACCAAAGTTGGTGCGGTAACGCCCAGTGCTGCTTAGCATAAATAAACCCTGTAATTAAATTACGGATATTTTTTTTATGTTCAATTCGACCGGTGTATAAAAAATATACTGGTTGGTGAATAACAGTGGCCGGTAAAGGATGGTAATCTTTAGTTGTGACTCCATTATGAACTACGGTAATACGATCAGATGATACTTGGTATAGCTCCATCAGTTCATGAGCAGTGAACTGTGAAATAGCAATGATGTGGCGAGCATGGCGAGCAGCATAGCGCATCGACCAGCGGTGGTAATCGAATTCGCTAGTAGAATATCGCCCCAGACTGATTACACGTATCAGCCGATTCAGCCATGAACCGCCAATTAATATATTAGCGTACAATTGCGGCCAACGTTCAAAGCCTAAATCATGAGCTGTATACACGGTTTGTTGAGGATGAATAATAGGAATAGTATGCGCTGGGATAAATAATACATCTGGTCGTTTCCATGGATTAAGCATGGTCACTGATAAACGCAGTTGGGTCCATAATAATCCAGGTGGCCAGCGCAAAATCTGATGCCGCCAATGTTTTGGCAACGGTTGTAAATCGTCAACTAAAGCTTCTTTAGTATATAACGTTACCTGAACTTCATCGGCTGGCAATAACTGTTTAAACTGTTGAATTAAATTAAACACGTACCATTCAGTACCGGTACGGTTACTACAGTTTGCCCGTGAAGCATCTATGCCCAGGCTGAACATTACTTCATCGCTAAAATTGAACGTTTGTAGGATTCAAGATTTTCCAAAGCAACACCGGTACCTTTAACGACATTTTGTAACGGATCATCAGCGACATAGGCTGGAACATTAATCGCTCTGGCGAGTAATTCATCCAAATTTCGTAATAAACCAGATCCACCGGATATCACCATGCCTTTATCAATCACATCGGCTGATAATTCTGGTGGGGTTTCTTGCAACACAGCTTTGACAGCTTGAATAATCCCTTGTAATTCATCTTGGATTGCTTCAGTAATATCATCTGATGTCACTTCGGTAGTGCGCGGCAAGCCAGTAATCATATCACGACCGCGAATTTCCATGGCTAATTTTTCGGCCAATGGTAAGGCTGATCCTACTTTGATTTTTAATTCTTCAGCACTACGTTCACCAATAGCCAAACTATATTTTTTACGAACATATTCTTGAATCGCTCGATCAAATTTAGTACCACCAATTCGAACGGAAGCATTAGCGACAATGCCGCCAAGTGAAATGACGGCGATTTCACTTGTACCACCGCCAATTTCAATAATCATATGGCCCGAAGCTGAACCAATCGGTATACCAGCACCAATAGCAGAGGCCACTGGCTGTTTAATAATAAAGGCCGCTTTAGCGCCAGCTTGCAAAGTAGCGTCAATCACCGCTCGGCGTTCAGTTGAAGTAATACCAGCCGGAACAGCAATCATTACTTCAGGGCTAATAAAACGTACTCCTCCAAGAGCTTTATTAATAAAATACCGTAACATGCTTTCGGTTGTTTTATAATCAGCAATCACTCCTTCTTTTAAGGGGCGACGAGCCACAATGGTATCGGGTGTACGACCAATCATTTCACGGGCTTCACTACCTACGGCTAACACTCCCCCATCGCGTTGATTCACCGCTACGACCGATGGTTCATTAATAGCAATGCCACGACGTGGAACGTAGACGAGAGTATTGACTGTACCAAGATCAATGCCAATTTTTTTAACAAACATGAAACAGCGCTGTTATTGGGAATTTAAAGTAATTGTTTGATCGGTGTGTAATGGTCCATTAAAGTGCAGTGTATTTTTATCGAAAATGCTATTTTTGTCAATGGCGCTATAATCGGTTTCAATCTGTACATTGTTTGTACCTGATTGTTTTTGCCAATATAATTGATACGTACCATCTTCTATTTGAGCACTAATATTGGCTGGTAGTTTATAGGTAAGTGTTACTGTGGCAGTATCTTGGGGCTCAACCGCGATAAAACCTTCAAAGATAGTTCTGGCAAACTCATCATCTTGCGTTATTTTAGCAGAAACTGGATCACAACCGATATTGCAATCGTTACTTAAAAATCCAGTGGTAGAAATTAATTCGCTGCCGAGTGGTACGTAAATTCTGGTATAGCTACGATAGCGAGTAGTAAAGGAAGTATACCCAACTCCAGCATTATGATACTGCAGGGTGAGTTTGGCGCTGTACGATTCGCCATCTTTACTCAAAGCGTAACTAAACTGTTTTTCCATCACCCGATCAGTTTTTAAAGCGGCCAAGTTAGCATCAACCACTTGAACATAATCACTGGTGGTAGTTTGGAGCGCTCCATCCCAATCAAGTTGGGCTACCAAATTTTGCACCGCGGTATTTTTAGAAAATAGTAAAATTTGTTTTTGTTCTAATTGTTCTAATACTGTACTTAATAAATCGGGCCATTGTGAGCGTGGGGCACGTTGCAAGCGTTGCATTAATTCGCCGGCCAAATGCCCAATCACTTCTTTACGCGTGGCATCAGTTCTGCCCTCCTGACGAAAACTAACTTCTACTTTTTCTTGCAACAATTCGGTTAAATTAGCCGAACTATATTCATCACCTTCAATCGTGATTGGACCAGTAAATTCGAGCAGTGCTTTAATCACATCTGGTGTCACCGCAATGACGCCATCAATCTGTGCAACTGGGCCATGTTCTAGGTGATAAAATTCTTCAACTTTCTCGGCTGTGGTAGGAAAATCTGGATGCCAATTAGCATCGCGCATAAACCACTGACTGGAACCTAAATACTGTTGTAGTGGTGCAGGTGGGGTAATGAATAATTCATTTTTAACCGGATTGTCAATATTGTAGATATTATCGGTTTTGAAATCTTTAATATCGCCGTTTTTTAATATTAAAATACCGTACGAACCAATAAACCCGCCGGTTGGACGAAGTTCGGTATTATTTTGCAATAAAAATAAATAGGTTTGCTCATCAGGATACCCTACCACCGTAGGTGCCACCTGTAAAAAGGGTAATACATCATCAACGTAACGCCGAAACTCTGGCAGACGTTGTTGTATCGGCGTAATGACTACAGCGAGAGGCTTGATTAAACCCTGGGTTGGAATAGTATCTAAGGCAGTAACAGCGGCGTCCATTTCAGTGGTGATGTTGGCCAAAATTTGTGGAGAATCTGTTAGCGTTTGCAATACTTGTTTACGTTGTTGCCCAGTTAAACTGGAAAATGACACCTCTGGTTGATCAAGCGTGCTTAAAATATCATCCGCTAACTCAATACCGGCATTAGCTGCCGCTAACCCATGCACCCCTGCTGTAGTTAAACTATCAACGGCCTGAAACTGGGTTTTAATCCAAGGCAACCACTTAATAATAGCTAAACGGCCTGAAGCCTGCTGGACCTGTTGCAAAGCTGTTTGACTGGCAACTAAATGATCTTTAGCCGCTGGCCAATCTTTAGCGGTCACTGCTTGTTGCGCTAGTAACACTTCATTTTTAGTCAACACCCCAGCTTGATACATTTGTTTAGCTTGAACAGCGATAAAACCGAACCCAGCCAACACTGCTAATACTCCAATCATCGCCAGTAATGCCTTGGGGTGTTTAAACCTCTTGTGTAGAGGCAATGGAGTTGGCTTAGCTTGAGTTGGTTTAGGTAAAGGCTTAACTGTTGGAACGAGTGTCATAACCTTGCTGAATAATTTTTTTATACGTAGTCCAATCTTTTAAGTGTACTCGAGTAACATAATTCAGTAAACTGCCAAGTCCGCCCCACACTGACCCTTGGGCCGATTCACGTCGATGATAGTGCACAATAGTAACATCAGGATAGTATACCACTTTGTAGCCATGGTAACGCAAACGATCACATAGTTCAAAATCTGCGAAATATAAAAAAAACTGTTCATTAAATAAGCCGACGTGGTTTAAGACTGCTCGTGGTAAAATAATGCATGCTCCCAAAATCCAATCAACTTCCCGTAACTGATTATGGTCAAAATCCATCATCAGATGACGATCTAAATCACGCCGTCCCTGGGCTAGTTGACCTAACGGGGTGCGTCGATAAATTGGCGTCATGGTGCTGTATGGACGAAAACATGAATATTGGATTGTACCATCACCATTACACAATCGGGGGCCAATTAAACCAACTTCGGGATGCTGATCGAAATAATCAAGCATAGCAGTAATATCCGCGGTATTTAAAAAAATAATATCGGTATTCATGATTAAAACATACTGCCCAGTAGCTGCTCGGATACCGACATTATTACCATGGGCATGCCCGGTATTATGATTGTTGATAATCAATCGAGTTTGTGGAAAAAGTTTTGTGACCATAGCAACACTGCCATCGCCCGAGGCGTTATCCACCACAATAATTTCAAATGGAAATGGAATCTGTAAGGCATACAAATTTTTTAATGCCAAACGCAACAAGTGTTTAGTTTTGTAATTGAGAATAACAATTGATAATTTTATGTTTTGATCCATAGATGTATGGGGTCTCCCCTACCTGGTATCCGTCGACGTCTCATCACTGGAATACCTCGAATCAATTCTGGAATCACTGCCAAAGTTGACCATTCTGCCAAGCACAGGTATAACAATTTAGCACATTCATAAGGAATAATCCAGATAGCATCGCGCCAAAAACTGACCTGATCATCATTTTTAATAACGGTCCACCAATGGTTACGATACGACATGGCGCGAATTAATTTGCTTTTATTTTTTCTGTTGCGTAATTGACTGGCTTGAATAGTTCTACCGTGGTAGGCCACTGCTTTAGGTAGATAACATACCCGCCAGCCAGCCCGATGTATCCGCCAACTTAAATCAACGTCTTCCTTATAAGCGACAAAATCTACATCAAACACTGCACCAGATTGTTGAGTATCTTCAAGAGCGCTGCGTCGAGCACATAACAAAGCGCCTGAAATTCCAAACACATCGCCAGCGGTATTATATTGTCCGGTATCAATTTGATTTTCTCCCCGATTAGTCACTTGACGATTACGCCGAATGGTTAATCCAGCACTATCAATAATCGGTTGGGCGCCAGCCACTACTGGTCGGAGTAATTTACCACCAACAATCGCGATACGATCATCCTGTTCAATGCCGTGTACTAATTCAGCCAAACAGTTTGGGCTCAACCTGACATCATCATTACAAAATATAATGAATTCACCTCGACAATGCAGCCAGGCTTGATTATTGCCTTTGGCATACCACAAGTTTGTTTGATTTTCTAGTACTGTTGTCACCGGAAAAATCTGCTGTTGCCGTATCCACGTCACACTATCATCCACTGAAGCATTATCAACTACCACCAGCTCAAAATCTTGAAACGTTTGTTGACGCAATGATGCCAAAAGTAGCGGCAGTTTTTCTCGACTGTTGTAACTTAAAGTAATCAGGCTAATTTTGGGCAGCTTGGTTGACATAGAACTGCATGACACAACTAGCTATAATGAGCCAGCCAATACCGAGCGGATGATTAAGATAGGGCGTTAACAGATGAATGCCGCCTAACGCAAGTGTACCTAGAGCGACGGTAATAATAGTAGTGCGATCATTATTGGCTAATTGATGGACAGTTGAACGCAGTACTTGATGAGCTTGTCGGATTAGGCTATACAGTAAACCAAAAAATAACACTATCCCTGGTACTCCTAATTTCAGCCAGATATCTAAATACCCCCATTCAAATGCGTAGGTAGTATATCGGCCATCTGGGTGTGTTGCTAATACTCGAGGATCCTTACTGGTATAGGTTACGGTTGCACCAAAGCCGGATCCAATGAAGGGGTGTTCAATCACTTTATGCCAAAGTGGGCCAAGTAAGGCTAAGCGCGAACTACCAGCTGCCTCGGTAACGGGATTATCTGCCCGATCGGTTAATAATTCAGTGGCTGAAATATCGCTGCCTCGATCGCCAGCCAATGGTACAACGACGATGCCATACAATACCATGTAACCAACTCCCATGGCTAGTACGGTTAAAGCCAAACGCCCCGGCAATTGGCGCACTGTCACTAAACGATAGTACCATAAAGCTACTAGCCACATTGTCAGTGTTACAACAGTAACCAGCCAAAACGTTCGAGAATAACTCAACACCAGTAAGTTTGTCGTTACAGCCATTACCAGCCACCACCACCAGCTTGGCTTGCTAAAAAAACGCGTCAAACTAAGTACTAAGGCAAAGATAACATAGAGATGGCTTTGAAAAAATACCCGGTAAAAATTATGAGCTTGCAAGGTAATTTCACCAATGCGATAATCTCGAATCCACTGATAGATGGTTGGCAAATAATACCCAAAGGTAGTTTGGTGTGAGAATAAAAATAATACTAAAACTGATTGTACGCCTAATACTGTTACCCCAGCCACCAGCACGGTACATAATCGTTCAATCGTAACACGACTTTTGAGTACATGGCTAAACGGAAAAATCATTCCAAAAAAAATGTACCCGTTCCAATCAAAAAAGATGTCTTTCAGATTATGCTGATTCAGCCACCCTAGCCCTACCCCAATAATTAAAAAAGTAAATATCCCCACATACCATGGCCACAGCGTCAGTGTACGATAAGCCCAGTGGTGTGTGCGCCAGGCTGTTATCAACCAAGCTACCAGTACAACTAAAAATAACCCTAATCGCAACGACACGTTGAAGGAATATATAGGAAAACTAAGAATGTACCCAAATGATCCTACTACTAATTCAGCCACAATAGCGTATATGCCATACTCCAAGCGATAACAACTGGCTATAAAAATAACTACTATCACTACTGCAAAACTAGCTCGCTGCAAAAATCCATTACCAAATGATAACCATGATACCAATTCAACAGTAGTTAAGGCAGCAATGGTACTAAGAAAAAGTTTGCGCGACATAGGATAACAACATACTAATAGGCTGTAGGCTGGTAAGATAATACTGCGCCAACTTGCTGTGATGTTTACCAAAATAATACCGCATTGATTGATTGAATACTGTTTGCGCCTGTGGTCGTCGCCACTGCTTAAAGCTAGCTCCTCGAACATGAATACAATGCGCTACTGGGGTATAGAGCACCTGCCAACCGGCCTGTTGAATACGCCGTTGCAAATCTACTTCTTCAAACCAATTAAAAAAATGTTCATCAAATATTCCAACGCGCTCGAGCACTAGTTTTGGCACTAACATAAAAGCTCCCATCACTTGATCAACCGTTTGTTCAGATTGATAGTTAAACGTAGTCATGATATAGCGATTGAGTAACGCTGGTACAAAATGATGTAATTTTAATAAAATAATTGACTGATCCCACACTGTGGGAAAACGCCGCACTGATGCTTGAATGGTACCATCTGGGTTACGTAAACTACAACCAATCAAACCAATGGATTGGTCAGCGATGTTTTTAAAACGAGCCATTACTGTGGGAAAAATATTATCGGTAATAGCAGTATCGTCATTCAAAAAAAGAATGTGCTGGCCAGTCGCTATGGCGATGCCTTGATTATTAGCCGCTCCAAAGCCACGATTGACAGCATTACATACTAATCGTACTTGGGGAAATTGCTCTGCCACCATGGTAGCCGAACCGTCACTAGAAGCGTTATCAACTACGATTACTTCAAACTGTATGCCGGCGGTATAATGATAAATTGATTGTAAACAATCGTATAAATGCTGTTTAACATTCCATGAAGCAATAATTATGGATAAATCCATAGATTAGTCGCTATCATGACACACTTTTAGTAGGGTCGCAACTTTAGCCGACCAATCATGCTGTTGTTGTACCCAACGAGCTGCCATTTGCCCTAGGTGTTGGCAGTAGGCTGGTTGGTTAAGAAGTTGTTCCATAGCTGCGCTGATGGCTGATACAGCCGTAGCATCAACGATAATGCCAGTATGATTAGCCACTACCGTATCAGGCATGCCGCCACTATTGCCTACAATAGCTGGTTTGCTAAAAGTGTTGGCTTCCAACACCACCATGCCAAAACCTTCCACATCACCGTTAGCCAAGGCGCGTGATGGCTGGACTAAAAATAAACAACGGCTATACAGTTGGGCAATGTATTGATCGGTTAATTCAGTCAAAATATGCACGCGCTGTGATACTCCAAGTGTATTGGCTAAACTGGCCAAGCGCGCTTGATCAACCCCACTACCGGCGATAACATAGTGCACCGAGTTATGTTTGGATGATAAACTAGCCATAGCAGCAATAGCTCGATCAAATCCTTTACGTTCAACTAATCTACCAACTGATAACATAAATTGATCGGGTAGATCGACTATTAATTGAGTTGTTATAATTTCCGGGGTAATATATGGCCCTGGGGGTAGTAGTGAAATTTTCGTGGGCGGTAGTGACGGAACTAATTGTTGAATGGCTTGAGCCGTAAAATGAGAAATAGCAATAATATGATCAGCTCGCTGAACAATCCAACGCATCAACAAACGTTTACGCCAATACCGCTGTGGCACCAACACATCCATACCGTGAGTAAAAATAATCAAACGACCTGGCCAAATATACGATAGCAAAGCTGCTACTGTACCGAGCGGTAAAATTTGACCAATAATCAAAGCAGTATAATCATTCGAGCGTAATGTACGCCATAGAACCAAACCGGCCTTTATCCAGGGATGAAGCAATTGACCATGGTTATTATCAAGCACGTCGATAGATTGTACTGGTGTTGCTAGTTGAACAAGACGATGATAAAATCGGCCGACGCCACCAATCTGGGGAGGATATTCTAGTGTAACCAATACAATACCTTTCATAACCGTCGACGCAACAACGCTTGATACAATTGTTGTAACTCGCTTTTAGATATACCCCGTACACTATACAATGCTACAAAATACAGCAGCATGGCACTTAATAAAATTATAAAAAATGGCCAGCGCCAAAATTCTGTTACTAGAATCCAACCAGTCATTACGCTAGTCGCTAAAACAATTTGACCAAAGCGTTTTAGTAAATCGATCACATTAAAGTGTATTAATCGATACACGTGAGGCAATCCTAGAGCTACTAATACAACAGCGCTAACCACCCCTGCTATAGCTGCTCCAATGTAGGTATGCCGAGGAATTAAAATGATATTTAAAATAATATTCACAGCCAATGCTAGGCCCATATTCAAGGTATTAATCCCTTGTCGATTAGCTGCATTTAATAAATTACCGACCGGGTAGTTGGCGAACAAAAATACCACGCTGCCCATAAAAATTTGTAACGCCGGCACAGTGGCTGGAAATTTCGGAAAAGCTAACGCAATAATTTGATCAGCTAACGCAATAGCGCCAACCGTAATGGGTACGCTTAAAATGAGTAAATAAGCGGTGGCTCGCTCAAAAATATCACGCAGTGTATCGAGCGATTCTTGAAAAGCCCGGCTCATGGCTGGAAAAAAAGCTGTGGCAAAAGCTCCAGGAATAACCGTTAACGTCACCGTCAATTTTAGTGCTATCGAATACCAGGCTACTGATCGATCCCCCGCTAAATACTCTAGCATCACGGTATCAATTGAACCATTTAATTTAAAAAACACATCCGCTAAGACAAACGGTGCTGCCACTAACAGCAACTGTTTAACAGTGCCTGCTTGCCAATCAAATTTTGGCCAATACTGTAATTTTTTAATCACTACAACGATGCTATAGATTAAATAAAACAAGCTGGCGCCAATGATCACGATAATCATGCCAAGAGCTTTATGGCCAACACTTAATATTGCCATGCCGCCAATCACTACAATTAATTGATAGATGATTTGTCCAATGGCTTCAAACTGCATTTGTTGTCGGGCTCGTAACACTGCCAAAAAAATTGATCGGAACGTATCAAGAATAATAACAATACCAGCTACATACACTAATAACACTGTATAGGCCGGCAGATGGTTATAGTAATTGAGGATACTAAATACTATAATCATCAACCCAAGGCTGATGGCTGTTAAGACGATTTTAACAGCTAGCATAAAATTAAGATCGCGTTGCAAACTATCTGGTGTACGGGCTCCTTGACGCGTGAGCACGGGCACTAATCCAAAATTCATCAAGATGACAAAAATACCCGTAAAACTTAGAGCGAAAGAATATTTCCCCAAATCATCACCTAACTGATGCGCCAATTGCGTAAAAAACCAAAAGGCAATGAGCTTTTGAAAAATCGATGACAACGATAAATAGGTAGTATTTTTGGCGATCGCTTGAGTGAGCGCCATCGTAGCTGAACAGCTAACGTTTAGACCACTGTGGTGCCCGACGGGCTCGTTTTAGACCTGGTTTCTTACGTTCCTTTTTCCGTGGATCTCGACTTAAAAAGCCAGCGTGTTTTAAGACACTACGGGATTCTGGATTTAATTCCATTAAGGCTCGGGCAATTCCTAAACGAGCCGCTTGCGCTTGAGCAATTTTACCGCCCCCTTGCACTTTTAAAGTAATGCTGGCGGATTCCAATACATTCATCAATTGTAACGGCGCTGTGACAATTTTTGGTAGACCAGGAACATCAAAATACTGATCGAGTTGTTGACCATTAACCGTTAGGCCGACCGTATCAGCTTTGTGGTAATACCGCACTCTAGCTACGGCATTTTTTCTACGACCGACTGTGTAAATAAAATTAGTCATGCGTGTATTGTTAACCGTTTCAATCGTTTAGCGCGTAGCCGATTATTGGGCAACATGTTAAACACTGCTCGGCGTAATACCGTTTGTGGTGATACCATTTTCTGGGCGACTTGTTTTAAGCCACCTGGGTACCCCGAATGCCAACGATATAGCTTGTGTTCAAGTTTCTTTTTATCAAACTTCATTAAAGCAGCGTGTTCCACTACCACGCAATCACCGTTATCACCTTGTGGCATATAATCAACCTTATGCTTTCCCATCAGCACAGTGGCTAATCGGGTGGCTAGTCGACCAGGAACTTGGTTAGTGGCATCGATAGTATGAGTTAAACGTTTCATAGCAGTTTAATCAATAAATTCCAACCGAGCGATAGTGGCATTATCACCCGCTCGTTTTTTTGGTAAGCGGATTATCCGAGTATACCCACCTGATCGGCTACTATATTTAGGGCCAAGTTCAGTGAGTAACACCATTGTGGCTTTACTATGACCACCTAAACGCTGTAATAATTGCCGACGATCACTTAAACGATTCGGTTTAGCTGTAGTGATCAAGCGCTCTATTTGACTCCGTAAAATTTTAGCTTTCGTTACAGTGGTCGTAATTGACTGATGCATAATTAAACTGATCAGCTGACTACGAGATAACGCCAAGCGGCCAGCTTTGTTACGATTGAGCGATTTTACAGAATGACGGTGACGCATAATAACCCTGTTGCCAATTAGACAGCAGCTTCAGCCAAAACGGCATTACCAAGTAAATTAAAGTGATCGACCAAAATTTGGCAAGCTTGAGTAAAAGCCACTTGCGGCGTAACTGTGCCGTCAGTAGTAATATCAAGCATCAATTTATCATAGTTGGTCATTTGCTCTACCCGAACATGCTCGGTGTTAAAATTAACTACTCGAATAGGAGTATACACTGCGTCCAGAGCCATATAACCAACTTCGAGTTTTTCATTTTCACGCGCTTCTACTGGCACATAACCACGACCTTTTTGTACAATAGTTGTTAATTCAAACTTACCAGCTTCATTAGTAAGGGTAGCAATTAACTGTTCAGGATTGGCAATTTCAACAAGATTATTTTTTTCAAAATCCTTAGCCGTTATTTTTTTCTTGCCATTGACTAATAATTTCACTTCCACTGCTTCATCGGAATGAATTTTAAATCGGACTTGTTTTAAATTCAATAAAATATCAACGACGTCTTCTTTAACATGAGCCATAGTGGAAAATTCATGTTCGGCCCCTTTAATTTTGACAGCGGTAATAGCTGCACCCGGTAAGGATGATAACAATACTCGGCGTAAGGCATTGCCCAGGGTGGTGCCATAGCCCGGGTAACACGGCGAGATGCTGAACAATGCTCGATTGTCAGCGAGCATTTCGGCTGAAATTTGACTGGGTAATTGCAGTTCCATACGATTAAAAAAAGTTACTTATCGAGAATAATACTCAACGATCAAATTGACGGCGATATTTTGTTCGGCGTCGGCGGCCGTTGGCAAATTTTGTACAATGATGCTGTATTTTGTTTTATCAACTTCCAACCAAGCTGGGGCCTGGTGCATTTTAATGGTATTGGCCAGATCGGTAAAATATTTACTGGCGCTACTTTGCGTACGAATGGTTACTATATCGCCCACTTTGATTTGACGTGATGGTATATTGCAACGTACGCCATTGACTAACAAATGAGCATGACTCACCAATTGACGAGCTTGTCGACGAGTAGCTGCTAACCCAGCTCGATAGACTACGTTATCCAGTCGACCTTCAAGAAACTGCATCAACTGTTCGGAAGTATTACCAACCTGTTTACTAGCTGCCCGATAATAATTACGAAATTGTCGTTCGAGGATACCATATATTATTTTGGCCTTTTGCTTTTCGCGTAATTGCAAACCAAATTCTGTTAAGCGCGGTTTACGCTTCAGGCCGTGTTGTCCGGGAGCATAGTTACGTCGAATCAAAGCGCATTTGGCTGAACCGCAGATGCTTTCACCGATGCGACGACACTGTTTACAACGTGGCTTAAGGTTTCTGGCCATAACAATTATACTCGGCGCGGCTTTTTAGGGCGGCAACCATTATGTGGAATTGGAGTTAAATCTTTGATATCGATAATATTAAAACCAGTTGTAGCAATGGCGCGCAAAGCACCATCGCGACCACTGCCGATTCCCTTAATAAAAATGCTGACATCTTTTAAACCAGTGTCTTTAACACGTTCAGCGGTTTCGCGTACAACCACGCCAGCGGCATAGGGAGTTGATTTTTTAGGCCCCTTAAAACCATACCGGCCAGCGCTGCCTTGAGCCAAGGCATTGCCTTGTTCATCGGTAAATGAAATAACAGTGTTATTGTAAGAAGAATGCACGTAAATTCGTCCTTTAGTGACGACTTTTCGTTTTTTTCGTTTCTTTTTTGTAGTATCAGCTGTAGCCATAAATAGTATTAAGTTTTTTCAGCAGCATTGCGACGCCCGGAACCCATGGTTTTGCGTACATTACCCCGTACCGTGCGATTATTTGTTTTAGTTGATTGACCATGCACTGGCAAATGACGACTATGACGATTACCGCGATATGAATTAATTTCTTTTAATCGTTTAACATTGGCCAGCACTGCTCTGCGTAAGTCACCTTCGATGGCAATATCTTGAGTGGCAATATAACTTTTAATATCATTCACTTGGGCTTCGGTTAAATCTTTGGAACGAATATTAAGATCAATCTTCAACGCTTGAAGAATGCGTTGTGATAATGGTAAACCAATACCGTAAATATAGGTTAAAGCTACTTCGATGCGTTTATCATTAGGGAGAGTAACACCGGCTAAACGTGCTGCCATAAATAATTATCCTTGACGTTGCTTATGCTTAGGCTGCTTGCAAATAACTCGCACTCGCCTTTTGCGTCGTACCACTTTGCAATCACGACAAATTGGTTTAGTAGAAGCTCGAACTTTCATGTGTTGGTGTTGTGACGATAAATAATACGACCTTTAGTAAGATCATAGGGCGTCATTTCTAAAGTAACCCGATCGCCAGGTAAAACTTTAATTTTGAACATCCGCATTTTTCCAGACATGATGCCAAGTACTTCGGTACCATTTTCCAGCGTCACTCGACACATTGAGTTGGGTAATAATTCGGTAACTTGACCCTCTAATTCAATAAATCCTTTTTTACTGGCTTTGGCTTGTGCTGATGTTTGCCCCATCAAAAAAAATTTTTCTACTCACCCCCGTTATGCGCAAGTAGAACTATCGTATAAAAGCTGTGTGAGTTGTCAATTACAGGACTAAAACGGGAAGTTCAGACAGCGATGGATATTATACAATGAGGCTGAATAATGTCAACTTTAACAACTCAAGATGTGGATAACTACTGCTTTAATTCTTCTTATGCCAGCAGAACAGGCTTCTTCTTTAACAATCTTAAACTTGCCGACCTCGGTAGTGTTGTTCACATGAGGTCCACCGCAAAACTCTTTGGAGAAGTCACCAATCAAATACACTTTTACTTTTTCGGCATATTTATCATCGAACAAACCAATGGCACCAATTTTATGGGCTTGTTCAACTGACATTATTTCGTAGTGCACCTCTAACCCACGTTGAATCTCTTCATTCACCATATCTTCTATTTCCTTGAGCTGCTCTGGAGTCACTTTTTCTGGATGAGAAAAATCAAACCGTAACCGTTCGGGTGTAATATTGGAACCTTTTTGATAAACATGTGGACCCAAAATACGCCGCAGGGCTTCGTGCAACAAATGGGTAGCGGTATGTCCACGGATTGTTTCCCAGGAGGCATCCGCTAAACCCCCTTTGAACCGCTTTTGGGCACCAGTGCGAGATTGTTCTTGATGTTGTTTGTAGAAATCATTAAAACCATCTTCATCAATGGTAATCCCCTGTTCGTGAGCCAGTTCTTGAGTGATTTCGAACGGAAATCCATAGGTATCGAACAAATGAAAAGCTTGCTCACCTGGCATCACACCGTTAGGCTTAATTCGAGCAGTTAATTTAGCAAATTGTTTTTCACCCTTTTCTAGTGTTTTAGAAAACTTTTCTTCCTCGTTCACAAACTCCAGTTTAATTTCAGATCGATTTTTTTCCAGTTCAGGATAAAACGCGCTATATTCTTGAATAACGATATCAGCTAAATCTTGTAGAAAGAACCCTTCGATGCCTAATTTCCGGCCATGACGAATCGCTCGGCGAATTAGGCGACGCAACACATAGCCTTGATCTAAATTCGAAGGTGATATTCCATCAGCCATAATAAATGTAGCTGCTCGGATATGATCACAAATGATTTCTTTAGAGGTATCTTCATGTCGTTGAGTTCGAGCAGTAATTGCTGCCATGATTGGGGCAAACAAATCAGTGGTGTACACCTCTTGCGCACCGTTCAGTACAGCAGTAATACGTTCTAGACCCATGCCCGTATCAACATTTTGTTGTTTGAGTGGTTGGTACGTACCATCGGCCATCTTGTTATATTGCATGAATACATCATTCCAAATTTCTACATATTTGCCACAGGAACAATCTGGATTACACCCCGGGCTGCATTTTTCAATGCCAGTATCATAATACATTTCAGTATCAGGACCACATGGGCCGGTACTACCAGCTGGCCCCCACCAATTGGCTGATTTTGGATAATAATAAATATGTTCCGCCGGGATACCTAAACTACGCCAAATATCAGCCGATGCGATATCACGCGGAGCATCAGCATCACCGGCAAACACACTCACGTGCAGCCGATGTGAATCTATCCCCAACCATTCCCGATTGGTTAAAAATTCATGACTCATACGAATCGCTTGGTCTTTAAAATAATCTCCTAGTGACCAATTCCCTAACATTTCAAAAAAAGTCAAATGCCAGCGATCGCCGACTGATTCAATATCGCCAGTGCGAATACATTTTTGATAATTCGCTAGCCGTACTCCGGCTGGATGTGTCTCACCCAGCAAATATGGCACTAGTGGATGCATTCCGGCTGTGGTAAATAATACGGTGGGATCATGTTCTGGAATAAGTCGAGCTGAACCAATAATAGAATGGTCGTGTTGCGCAAAAAAATCCAAAAATTTTTGACGAATAGTTTTAGATAGAATCATGGCCATATACTACACTAAAAGCTCGCGGTCAACAATCACCCCGCCCCCCAACACCTGGGCGCCATCATAAAATACGGCAAACTGGCCAGGTGTAACTGCCCGAGCCGGCTGGTGTAGCTCAACCCGTTCACCACGTACAGTGCAGTTAATATCAGCTGATCGATATCTAATTTTTACCGTACAGTTAAAAGTATCGGCTGGCCGTTGGCCGCTAATCCAATGACCAGAGCTGAAAGTAAACCAATTCGATAACAACGCTGGATTGTTACTACCTGGCGCGATAATCAACGTATTATTATTGATTCGCTTATCTACTACATAATATGGCCCAGTTCCCCCCAGGGCAATGCCATGGCGCTGACCAATGGTGTAATACGGCAACCCAGAGTGTTGACCAACTATTGTGCCATCAACTAACTGCATAGGACCAGGTTCAGCCTGAAGATATTGCCCCACAAAGGCCTTAAAATTAATATCACCAATAAAACATAGTCCCTGACTATCTGGTTTGTTGGCTACTGGTAAATGAAAGTTGCTAGCCAATTGTCTCACTTGGGCTTTTAACATTCCACCAATGGGAAAAATAATGTGTTTCAACTGTGCTTGATTGAGATGATAAATAAAATAGGATTGATCTTTATTAGAATCACGTCCGCGCTGTAGCATCAGGTTATGGCGTGTTGCTACAGCTGTTGCGGGAACGGTTGTAATCCGCGCATAATGCCCAGTGGCGATTTTATCATAACCAAGATTAAGCATTTTATCCAAAAATGATAAAAATTTAATTTGAGTATTACACATTATATCAGGATTCGGCGTGCGACCAGCTTGGATTTCTTCTAAAAAATATTGAAATACTTTGGTACGATAGTCTTTTTCAAAATTAATACTTTGCCAATCAATTCCCAGTTGGGCACAAATTGCTGCCACATCGGCTAAATCATTTTGCCACGGACACGGTTGTACTGTTCCACGATAATGAGCATCGGCCTCATCGGACCAATTTTTCATATAAAAACCAGTCACGGCATAGCCTTGCTGTTGTAAAAGGGCCGCCGCCACCGCTGAATCGACCCCACCACTTAAGGCCACTGCGACTTGTATTTTAGTCATAGCCGTATTACTATAGCGTAACTATGGTAAAAGCCAAATCAACCAGTTTTACTCTAAAAGCCGGCCTAGCCAAAATGCTGAAGGGTGGCGTAATTATGGACGTGGTTACTCCTGCTCAAGCTAACATTGCTGAACAAGCCGGAGCCGTAGCGGTAATGGCCTTAGAACGCGTACCAGCGGATATTCGTAGTACCGGTGGCGTAGCCAGAATGAGTGATCCCGCTATGATTAAAAAAATTATGGCGGCGGTTACTATCCCGGTGATGGCTAAAGTACGAATTGGCCACCTGGTGGAAGCGCAAATTTTACAAGCTATTGGCATTGATTATATTGACGAATCAGAAGTACTCACTCCGGCTGATCCTAATGCTCACATCAATAAAACTAAATTTGCTGCGCCGTTTGTGTGCGGCGCTCGCAATTTGGGTGAGGCCTTGCGCCGCTTACACGAAGGGGCTGCTATGATTCGATCAAAAGGTGAAGCTGGCACTGGTAATATTGTTGAAGCGGTGCGCCATATTAAAACTATTACTGAAGAAATAAAATCGCTACAATCGCTAAAGTTAGCCGGATTAAAAAAGATAGCCAAAGATTATCGCGTACCAGTTGAGTTGGTACAGCAGGTGCGAATTTTAGGGAGATTACCAGTAGTTAATTTTGCAGCCGGTGGAATTGCCACACCGGCGGACGCTGCCTTGTGCATGCAATTAGGAGTGGATGGTGTATTTGTTGGTAGTGGTATTTTTAAATCGAGCAACCCGGCTAAGCGTGCCAAAGCCATTGTTCAAGCAGTCACTCATTATCAAGATGCTCGCCTATTAGCTAAAGTATCTGAACATTTAGGCGAACCGATGACCGGCATAGCGATGGATGACTTGACCGTAAGCATGGCTAAGCGTGGCTGGTGATACTGACGTATGGTGCAACCAGTGGGCGTGCTGGCTTTACAAGGAGATTTTGCAGAACATGGTGCTGTACTGCAACAGTTAGGTTGCCAAGTACAACTAGTTCGTACTGTAGCAGAGGCTAAAACGATCGCGGGCATTATTATACCAGGTGGTGAAAGTACTGCTATTGGAAAATTACTCAAATCAACTGGTCTTAACCGATGGATTCAACAAGCTGCCCGGCGCGGCTTACCAGTATACGGTACTTGTGCCGGCGCCATTGTAATAGCCAAACAGGTAGATTCACCCTATACCTTGCGTTTAATCGACATTACCGTAAAGCGTAATGCCTATGGTCGTCAACTCGATTCTTTTACTGCGCCATTACAATCAACTTTGTTTCCAAATTTAGCTGGCGTGTTTATACGCGCTCCTAAAATTACCCGACTTGGTCCAAAGGTAAAAACGTTAGCTTGGTATAAACAACAACCAGTACTAGTTGAGACTGATCGTATTTTAGCAGGGTGTTTTCATCCTGAACTTACCAAACAATTCCTAGTGCATCGTTATTTTATAGAACATACTCGTAGGTTTGCTCGACAAAAATAACTAGTGTACACTAATACATAATTAATTTGTGTACTATTTTTTTATGGTTCACTATGTAAAAACTAGGCTAACCGCTACCATCATGCTGGTTACCGTCACTTTGTTAGGCGCGAGTTGTCAGCCAACTGATAACCAGGAAAATTCTACCATTACGTTAGACGTTCTCGACGATAGTCGTTTGGGTTTAGCATTACTCACCAGCGATGAAGTGCGTACAGTGGCAGCAGTTGCTCAAACTCATCCAGCGCTAGTGGAGTTTAATGATCATCTACAAGATCGCGCTGATGAATCTTATATTAGTTTTGTAGCTCGTAATTGGTTCGACCCAGCTAGTGGTAATAGTCGCATGAGTAATGCCATTAGTCGATATACTAGTGCCACCGAGGCAGCCGGTAGTTTAGCGTTGTTAGTAGGCGATGCTCCTCGATTAGAAACTAACGTTGCCATTGGAGATAGTAGTTTGGCCGTGCAAACATCAGATAGCGTGATTTATCGTTTTAGTGCTGATGAATATTCAGTAAAAATTGAAGTTGTAGCTACTGCTGACCAGTTTGCAGCCAATGACTTACTGGCCGTAGCTGAACAATTAGCTCAAGTTCAACAGCAACGCCTTACGGCAGTAGCCGAAGGTAACATTACATTAACCAGTAATACTGCCATGGAACGTTTGCCGAATACATTGACTGATCTAACAGCACTAGGCACAACCGCGGTGACTGCTTTGGAATGGCGTGGAGTTGAACATAATTTCAACAGCACTACGATTGACGGATTTATTAACGGAGCGATGCGTCGTTTTCAATTTAACAACCAACTAGATCAAATAGTTGAGGTAACAGTAATGGAATTTGCTTCAACCGAACAAGCCAATGAATTTCAATGGGAAATTATCGGTCAAGCACCAACCATTGTATTACCTGATCAATTATCAAATACAGCTAATGCCGTAGATTTTGGTGAACTAGTTGAACTACAATCGCGCCAAGGAAATTACGTGATTGATATTAGTATCTTTGCTCCCTTTGGTAAGATTGATAAAACCGGTGCTACCGCTGACTTAAAAACCGTGGCTGCAGAGGTGCTTGGTAATTTTGTTAATTGAGAGCAGCGCCATTTTTGATAATAACTGTACTACCGTTTTCAACCGTGAATGGATAGTTTTTGAAATCAAGATCCAAGGCTGCCGCGGCGTTGATGGTTAGAGTAGAGTTATTTTTAACAATAACGCTACGTGGGGCTGTTAAAAATAACGACGGGCTAAATGTGAACGTGTCTTTACAGTATGGCGCCTTCCCGTTTTAGTAAAGCTAGTTTATTACCGTGCAAACCATTGTACCTACCAACACTGCCATCGGATTTAATCACGCGATGACACGGAATTTTCGGGTTCTGATTTTTACTCAAAATGGAACCGACAGCGCGATGGGCCTTGGAGCGACCAGCTTGCTTGGCCACCTGCTTATAGGTGAGCACTTGGCCGCGTGGAATTTTTTCCACCACAGCGTAAACCGCTTGGGCAAACGATGTGGTACTTGTTAGTTTCATTAATTGAGAGCCGCCCTAATGAAATTTTAAATATTATGATCTTTGACAGTGACAGTACCGTTCACATCAACACCGCCATTATTTTCATTAATATTGCCAACAAACACGGTATTGCCTGAACTAGCATCAAGCTCAAGGCCATCACTCGCGTTATAACGAATCGAGTTGCCAGTCATCGCAATATTATCAGCTCCGATTAAACGCATACCGTCTTGATCGTTGGCACGCAACACACAGCCCGTCACAGTAATATTGTCAGAATAGGCAATTTCCACGCCATGATTACCATTACCGTAAGCCGTACAACCACTCAAGGCCACGTCCTCGGCGCCGCCTCCATCGGTCATAAAGTAAAAACCACTGGCACCATTATCATAGGCCGAACTGGCAGCAATAGAAATTTCTTTTGAATTAGCATCGGTGCGAATACCATACTGGCCATTATTACGCGCAATAATGTTAGTGAGCGTAGCCCGATTAACATGGGATATTTTCAAACCATTGCCAGCCGCTCTCTCGGATTCAATGTTAGTGAGCATGGCGTTATTCACTTCCGACAAATAAATATTGTGATGATACGATGTACTGGTACCGTTATCGTGCAAAAAGATATCACTCATGGTGAGCTCATTGGTATGTTTAATCACAATCCCCATCCGGCCGCAGCTGGAAACAGTTAATCCGGATAATGAGATATTGGTATTGTAATTAGCTTCATCAGTTTGGCCACCAATATCGATACAGTCTTGAACATCGCCCACATCTGGAGCACCTTCATACCAATCGGTATAACCATTACCAACCAAAGCAAAATCACGCAAGGTGACATTGCGCACACCGGCTGTACCCAAGGCGATCGATTCATTATTAATCAAATCATCAGTTAAATTATATGCCCGAATAATCGAGCCGGGGCCAGAACCGATAATAGCTAGGTTATCGGCCAACGGTATGGCTTGACTCGTCACGTAATATGTTCCCGGTTGTAAATAAATAGTGCCGCCATTATTGAGTTGATTTTTGATATACCAAGCAATCGAACCTTCCAGATCCGGGTTACCATGGTCGCTGACGGCTGGATTAGGATAGACCATCAGATCATTCACTTCTACGCTGCCATGGACATCAAGCGTGGCTTTAGGATTGGTTGTACCAATACCAATATTGCCATTGGTTTCGATGGTTAAGGGTTCTCCAGCAGCCGTGAGAAAATGGAAAGCATTATCAGCGCTATAGATATTTTTAAAATAAGTGTCGCCAACGTTGTTATCATATTGAATATAAAAACCCTCATTCAGTTCACCGCCTTGCCCGGTCATCCGGAAAATGGAATCATAATCACTATCTGCCGTCAAACGCAACTCACTGTCGCCAGTTGTATTCCAAACATGCAGTTTGGCTGTAGGCACTGTAGTACCAATACCAACTTGTCCACTATTATCAATTACTAAACGGGTATTGCCAATAGTACGATCATAAATACCAAATTTTGTACCATCGCCAGTACCGGTGCCAGGACCAAGCGCAAAACTGGATGATCCTAGATAGCTGAGCACCAAAGCATCGATACCGCCAGAGCCGGTAGTTTCTAATCTGCCAGCTGGACTAGTGGTGCCAATACCAACAGAACCAGCAAAATAGGCATTGCCACTATTGCTAATATAAGCTTGTTGAACATCATTAAAATTGCCACCGCTGATACCGTTTACACTTAATTCGTACACCTTGGTATGATTATCAGCTGGATCTACCCGAAAAAGATTAATCGCGTCAAAACCTAAAGTACCTTTATAGACATCCAATTGCCCAGCCATGGTAAGGCTAGCATTCATCACTCCATTAGCATCGGACCGTAAAAACTGTAGACTATCAAGCCCATCAAGTGTATCGGCATCCATGGTTGAGCCTGCGCCATCATTGGCGGCGGTCCATGCCACGCCGGAGATTTTTGCAGGATCAATGGCAGCGGCATTACTAATGTCAATATTTTTAATAGTGTTATTTTTAATGTCAGTAGTGTCTACACAGCCTGGTGGTGAGCATTGCACGTCGGTGGCAATTACTTGGGCATACGTGAGCGTTGGTACGAGCAGTACGGCAATCACTGCAGCACGTAGCAGAAAAAATAATCTTGTCTTCATATTTTTTCAAATTATCAATTATTGTTACTATAGACGGCGAATGATCCATTTTTGGCGCCACTCGCGTTTGTTTGCAACGAATTTCCAACAATCACTTCATCCGTCGACGTACCTTCCTCATTGATGCCATAACGTCCATTACTCGACAGGTCGCATCCTGTCACGGTGAGTTCACGGACGGTGTTTATCTGTAGACCATCATTCCCGTTTCCTTTGCTGACACAGCCGTTCAGCACCACATCTTCCACGCCGGAATAATTGCCAAATGCACCGTCGTCTATAAAGACAATACCGCTCAAGACATTATTCAGTGCAATCACCGAATTCATTGTAATATTATATGCATCTGCAATTTTTATTCCACGACCCATCTTATCATTATCGATGATTGTCCCATTGTCTTTTGCAATCAAATTTGAAATTGTTACTGTGTTCATTTCAGATGCATTAAACCCAGCATCATACGACAATGTCACCTGTACATTTGAAATGGTCACTTGATCTGTTTGACGTAAGTAAATATTATGCTCGCCCGCTTCACTGCCGGCATTCGTTACAATCGTATTGCTGATAGTGAGGTTGTCCGTGCTCTTGACATGAATCCCGTGCGCGCCGCAATTTTGCACATACAATCCATCCAACGTGACTAATTGGTTACGACTGTCTGCGTTAAACAACACACACGTTTTATGCACTGCCGGATCTCCATAAACCGCAAAGTCTTTTAACAACACATCCTTCACTGTCGTGCCATTGATCTCGGATGTCGCACCTTGATTGCGCACCGCGATATCATTCCCTACTTCGATAATGGAATTGTTCCCCATTCCGATAATAGAAATGGATGAACATAATTCGATCGGCATATTGACATGGTAGGTTCCGGGGCGCAGATAAATTGCACCGCCGGTAACACCTTGCGCACACGTTGGATTCATTTGTGCGATATACCACGCGATTGTACCTGCAGTAGCGGAGTTGGAATGATCCGGCAGATCCGGATCAGGATAAGCAAGGCGCGGCGTTGTTGCGCCGCCGAGCGTGAATGCGTCTTGCACATTCGCGGTGCCGTTAATATCAAGCGTAGCGCCGGGTGTTGTTGTCCCGATACCAACAGTATTTCCAATAACATATACGGGTGTAGTAGTAATAGAAGAAGTTGCCGACCATTGCGCCAGATACCCAGCAGTGCCCGTACCGGTAACGGTTCCGCCTCCGCCAGCTGCAGGCCAACTGCTACGACAATCACCCGCGATGCACAATTCACTAGCCTTGGCTTGACCGGCGAAATAGGCGTTGCCCGCGTTAGTAATGTAGGCATTTTGGGTATTGCCGAAATTTCCAGCAAGAGTTTCATTAACGGACAGTGCGTATACTTTGGTGGTATAATCAGCCGGATCTATCCGTAACATTTCTATTGCGGAAATACCCATCACCCCTTTATAGACTTGCAATTTTCCTGCTGCATCATTGGAGCCACTCAAAAGAAACCCATCCCCAACAATTTCGAGACTGCGGCTGGGAGTGGTTGTACCAATACCGACATTACCACTAAAGTATCCTGTTCCTTCATAACCGAGATAAGCTAAATCATTCGCACCTGTTGCGTCTCGCACTATGATGCCTTTTCCCTTGGAGACAATGCCACTGTCAGATCCTATAGTAATGGTGCCATTACCCGTTTTAAACTCATTCGAATCCCCGATTAACTGGATATTTCCAGCAACTGCTAATTTTTCAGAGGGAGTGGTTGTGCCGATGCCAACATTGCCAGAGCTATTGATAACCAGAGCATCAATGTTTGGATCCGTATTAGTATTATCTGATTTTCTGAGAATCAGATTCCCACTTTCGTCTGTGACAAGGCCGTTTCGCCAATTTTGCGCGCCGGCCGCGTCTTTAGATTGCAGCCACAGCGCGGCTTCTTGATTGTAGTCAATGCCATAATTGCCGGCATCAATCAAAAACTGTGGCGTGGTGGTGGTGCGCGCCGTCAACGTACCAAGTAATATGCCGGATTGATCTGTCCGTAAAAATTGTAAACTATCTAATCCATCCAACAAATCAGCATCTAAACCCGTCCCTGCACCATCGTTTGCTGCTGTCCAAGCTACGCCAGCAATTTTACTCGGGTCAATCGCCGCTGCATTACTGATGTCAATATTTTTAATACTGCCATTTTTGAGATCAACACTATCCACACAGCCCGGTGGGCTGCATTGTACATCGGTGGCAATCACTTGGGCAAAAGCAAACACCGGTAAAACGATCCCTATCATACTTAGTACAGTTGCGGGTATTCGTTTCATAGGCGTGTATGATAATTATTGATTGGTATTTGTTGGCTGTGCAGTTTCGTCCGGCTGTGCGTTATCTGTTGCGGTTGGCAGAATAACCGGGCCAATGTTCACGACTCGATCGAGCGTTGGATTATAGAGATATGCTTTAGTTTGATAGATCACCACGTAATCGCCGTTTTTGGCATCGGCATAAAAGGTACTGTCTTGTTTGAGAGTATCGGCATCCTGCACTGTGGCCACAGACGGTGTTTCATTACTAGGCAGAACAACGTGCGCCGCTAATTGAGCGGTAACGTCACTCACCGCTCGTTCTTGCTGAATGGCTGGTGATTGTTCTAGGGCTGTAAATTGATTTTGTAACTGGTCGTATTGCGCTTTAAACCACCAAATGCTGCCAGCTAAAATAACTAAAATTACTACTAAAATAACAATCACTAGGCGGCTGAATGAGCCTTTTTGGATAGATGTCATAGCAACATACTATACTTTTGTTGAAAGGTGTCAATGTTACTGGACCCTGACCCGCCTACACTTCCCGGAGAGTTGAATAATGAGCATATAATGTGCGCTGGACCATTTGCTGACGTTCATGGGCGAGTGTTTCCCACCAGAAATGGAGTAAGCTAAAATTTTCATGGTACCGTTGCGCGTTCTGTC
>JACPGK010000003.1 GCA_016182495.1 Candidatus Kerfeldbacteria bacterium | reverse complement strand
GTCTACCCAGACATACAATTCCGTGATACGATTATTTTCCAAAGAGAGCATAGTATTCTATGGTTAAGCGTTAGATACTTACCATTGTACATGCTCTTTTTGCTATTTTCCTAATGATTCTGAATTTATGGGTTCAGGTAATACACAGCTTGACGGATAGCTGGGGTTTACGGTTTAGTAAAAGTGGTTTATAATGGATTAAATAATCATAAAAGTGGATAAATGTGGGGATAACCTCCCTATAATGTGGATAACTTAATATATGTTTATAGGCGAATACAGTCATACAGTTGATGAAAAAGGGCGTTTAGCCGTTCCTACTAAATTTCGTGAAACTCTTGGCCGTAGTGTAGTGGTAACGCGAGGGTTAGATAATTGTCTATTTGTATATACAGCGCCAGAATGGCAAAAATTAGCGGAAAAATTAGCCGCTTTACCAATCGCTAAAGCTAACACCCGGGCTTTTGCTCGCTTAATGTTAGCTGGTGCCATGGATTGCGAACTGGATAAACAGGGCAGAATTGTGTTGCCTGAATATTTACGCCAATACGCTGGTTTAAAAAAAACGGTCGTCATCGCCGGCTTACTGAATCGTTTAGAAGTATGGGATCAAGCTACCTGGAACAAATATAAAAGTATCACCGAAAAAGATAGTGGCGATATTGCCGAAGCCTTAGGAGAAATTGGTGTTTAACTATTCAAGTGCCACAGCGGTGGATGTCGTTCATCTCCACCATCGACATCCCGCACTGTGGACCTTGAAACTATGACAGCCTATCACATCCCGGTTTTGCTCAATCAAGTGGTTGATCAGTTGCGGCTACGGCCTGGCATGATCGTACTGGATGGCACTATCGGTGGTGGGGGACATGCGCGATCTATACTCGAGCGCATTGTCCCGGGCGGTCAATTGATTGGCTTCGATCAAGATGTTGTTGCCATTCATCAGATTCAGTCCACTTTGGGGAAACAGTATACCCCAGCCCAGCTCTTTCTCATTCACGATAATGTCCGTCGCGTACGGCAGTATGTGCATCGCCTCGATGCCGCCGTGCTCGATTTGGGCGTATCGGCTCATCAATTAGCCACGCCTGGGAGGGGATTTTCCTTTCAGCATCCGGCTGATCCATTAGATATGCGCATGGATCAGCGTCATCCGATAACGGCTGCTGACCTGTTACGTGATTTATCGATCTCGGCTATCGGCCAACTGTTGCGTAACTATGGTGAAGAACCACGTGCCCAGGTGATTGCTCGAGCGATTGGTCAGCAGCGACAACTGGCACCAATCCGCACCGTCGCCGATTTGCTCACTTGTGTAGCGGCCGCCTATGGTTCGTCTGATCGACGAATCAAGGGCAAGCACGTGGCTACGCGCACCTGGCAAGCTTTACGCATCGCGGTGAATGAAGAACTTATCCTATTGCCAGAATTGCTGCGTGATTGCATCGATCTTTTGACAAGTGGTGGACGCTTAGCGGTGATTGCCTTTCATTCGTTGGAAGATCGCATTGTTAAGCAACAGTTTGTTCAAGCCAGTAAAAACTGCCTATGTCCGCCAGAATTGCCAGAATGTCGTTGTGATCACCGTGCCAGTATTCGTTTGATCACGACAAAACCAATTCAACCAACTAGTGCTGAAGTGGCGACTAACCCTAAAGCCCGCAGCGCTAAACTCCGCGTGATTGAAAAACTATAAATAACCATGACTAAACTTACTCGCCTCACCAACCAACGTTTGCGTTCCCACAAACAACAATCTGCCAGCCAATCTGGCCGCTTGCGGCAGTGGTTAGGCAACACTTTAATTGTCAATTTGGTAACAGCTGGCTTAGTGATTGTATCGGGGTTAACCTATTTAGGAATGGTAAATAGTACGGCCGCTAATACGTTTCGAGTGAATGCACTGACTGAACAAATTGAATTCAATACACAACGCCATACCGATTTAACTTTAAGTATTTCAGAGATTCAATCCTTGCAACATTTAAGCGCCATCAGTGCCAACTATCAGCTGGTGCCTGTCACCCAGGTTGAATACGTTGATACAGCTGATGCGGCCGTGGCGTTATCACAGTAAGCTGCCATGGTGCCACGTCATGCTCGCCGATCCGGTTCGCGTCCAGTTCGTCGCTATTCACGCCTTGATATTTTGCGCTACGGCTTTATCATTCTGGGCGGACTTATTGTTATCCGTTTATTTACCGTACAAATTTTACACAATAGTTATTACACAGCCTTGGCATTTAATAATCACGAATTATTTCAGGATTTATTTCCTGAACGGGGTGATATCTTGGTGCAAGATCCCTACAGTGCCACTGGCACAGCTCCAATTGTCACTAACCGAGCATTGGCTGAAGTACATGCCGAGCCAATTCACATTCAAAATCCTCAAACTACCGCCGAAGCCCTCTCGCCAATTCTGCATATCACCGTTGCTGATTTAATCACGCAACTGGATAAACCGAACGACCCTGATGAAATATTAAAACGTCGGGTGCCGGAAGAAGTAGTTGCTGCTATTGCTGAACTCAATTTACCCGGCATCACTTTTCGACAAGAACAATGGCGGTATTATCCAGAAGGCGAATACACGGCTCATCTCACTGGCTATTTTGGTTATTCTGATGAAGATCGTAAAGGCCAGTATGGTGTAGAAGGGTATTTTGATACTGAACTGGCTGGTACCCCTGGATTTTTAAAAGGTGAGAAAGATGCCCTGGGTAGATTTTTGACGATTGGTGATAGTTTTATTGAACAGGCGATTGATGGAGATGATGTAGTGTTAACCATTGATAAAAATGTTCAGTTCTATGCCTGTGAACGTTTAAAAGCACAAGCTGAAAAATTAACGGCTAAAGAAGGCACCGTGATTGTGCTCCAGCCAAAAACCGGAGCGGTGATTGCCATGTGTAACTATCCAAGTTATGACCCCAATACCTATAACCAAGTGGAATCGATTGACGTGTTTATTAATTCGGCCGTTAGTGATGAATACGAAGCTGGTTCGGTGATCAAAGCTATTACCATGGCGGCAGGGTTAGATCGCGGAGTGGTTAGCCCAACCACCACTTACAACGATGTTGGGCAGATAGTGATTGATGGGTATCACATTAGCAATTTCGATGGCAAGGCTTATGGCAGCCAAACCATGACGAGTGTGTTGGAAAATTCTTTAAATCTCGGGGCCATTTTTGTGGCGCAACAAGTCGGGAATGAAGCGTTGTATCAATACATACATAATTTTGGTTTTGGCGAATCCACTGGTATCGAATTATTAGGTGAACATGATGGTGATGTAGCGGAATTATCCAAATTAAAAGATATCTATTCGGCGACAGCTTCGTATGGGCATGGTTTTACTGTTACGCCAATTCAATTAGCCGCTGCCTATGGTGCTATCGCCAATAACGGACAACTAATGAAACCGTATGTGGTAGCCGAGCGGCAGCAACCGAGCGGTGACAAGATTGTTACTCAACCGCAGCCAGTGCGCCAGGTGATTAGTGCCGCCACCGCTAAAACATTAACGGCCATGTTAGTGAACGTGATTGATTATGGTCATGCTAAGCGCGCGCAAGTGCCGGGTTATTTTTTAGCTGGTAAAACTGGTACGGCGTTAGTGGCCACTGCCTCGGGTTACGATGCACATCGTCACAATGATACCTTTGTTGGTTTTGGGCCAGTGTCTGATCCGCAATTTGTATTGTTGGTAAAAATGAATGAACCCAATGGAGTACAGTATGCTGAAGGATCAGTAGTGCCAGTGTGGGGAGAAATTGCCCAGTACTTAGTCAACTATTATCAAATTCCGCCAGATCGCCAATGAAAACTATCGTCCAAAAAATATTATTTTGGTTAGCTCGATTGATTCTTCAACATCATCAGCCGGATATTATCGCTGTGACCGGTAGTGTTGGTAAAACTTCCACCAAACAAGCTATTGCCACGGTGCTAGCCAGTAAATTTTCTGTGCGGGCTAGTGCGGAAAATTATAATAATGAATTTGGTTTACCGCTTACCATTATCGGTGCAATCTCTGGTGGCCGTAATCCACTACGTTGGCTGGGAATTATTCTTAAAGGCATGGCTTATGGGCTGTTGCCATTGCCGTACCCAAACATTCTGGTGTTAGAAATGGGCATCGATCACCCCGGTGATATGAAGTATTTAACCACCTTGGCACCACCCCATGTAGCTGTGGTCACGGCCATTGGCAGTGAACCGGTACACGTTCAATTTTTTCGAGATGTGGATCATTTAGCCCAGGAAAAATTTACCATTTATAAACGTTTGAAAAAACACGATTGGGCAATTGTCAATAATGACGAACCATACACCGCCCGTTATACGCCTACAATCAAGGCGCAACTGATGACGATTGGTATACAACAGTCGGCCGATTTACGAGCCGAAGAAGTACGCTATACCTATCATGCTAATCAAACCGGAGTTAATTTTAAGTTACGGTATCAAGGTAGCGTTGTGCCAGTATTTATTCCAGGAGTAGTTGGTATTCCGCCAGTGTATGCTGCGTTAATAGCTGCCACTGTAGGCACAATCTACGGCATGAATTTAGTAGCCATCACGGCCGCTCTGCAACAGTATCAGGCACCGAATGGTCGAATGCGCTTAATTGCTGGTCAAGATCACAGTATTATTATCGACGATAGTTATAATGCCTCGCCATTAGCAGTGCAACAGGCTTTGCGCGTATTACAAACTTTGCCGTTATCTGGCCAACGCCTTGCCTGTTTAGGTGATATGCGCGAGTTAGGGCGTTATGCTAAGCGCGCTCACACCGCCATTGGTAAATTAGTAGCCGAACTAAACATTGATTTTTTAGTCACCGTTGGCGAAGAAGCCAAGGCTATTGCTCAAGGAGCGCAAGCCTACGGTTTGCCTAGTGATCGAATTCAAGCCGTTACTCATTCGACTGAAGCCATTACTGTACTACAACACCACCTCAAACCCGGCGACATTATTTTAGTTAAAGGCTCACAAGGTGTTCGTTTAGAAAAAGTGGTGAAAGCTTTAATGGCTGAACCAGCTCGAGCCAGCGAATTATTAGTACGACAGCATGGGCACTGGACCACGCTATAATTTACCAGCTTGCCGACGGGCAGCCGATATTACCTACCAGGCCTTCAGAATTATTCCACGCTACATTGTTGCTGGCATGTCTGAACGGCAGTTGGCCTGGCGCCTGGGGCGAGTATTGGCCAATAGCGGTTCGCAACAACGAGCTTTTTCCGTGATCGCTGCTTTTGGCAGTAGTGCCGCTGAACCACATCACGTTCCCACCAATCGTTGTTTGCGACGTGGCGATATGATTAAGCTTGATGCTGGCGCGGTGTATCAGCAGATGCGTGGTGATGTTACGCGGACATATTTTTTTGGTTCGTCTCCATCATCAAAATTTCGACAACGCTATCAAGCCGTACTGCAAGCCCAACAATTAGCCTTCACATACTATCGGGCTGGTAACAACGGGCAACAAATTGATGCGATCGCTCGTCAGTATCTGAAACAACGTAAATTTCATCATTTATTCATTCATAGTTTAGGCCACGGTGTTGGTCGAGCCATTCATCAGCCTCCATTTTTGACGCCTCGCTCTAAAGGTCGTCGCTTACTGCAAGTGGGTGATATAGTAACCAATGAACCAGGTGTGTACGAACCAGGTTGGGGCGGGGTTCGGATTGAAGATATGGTTGAAATTACAGCTGGTTTACCGCGTTGGCTGGGGCAGGCACCTAGACAGCTGCGTCAGATTACGCTAGGATAGCGCTACTATGTCTTCTGCGCTGAAACGTAAGCGCGTCCGGGTGGTGTATTTAGGTGGCATACCATTGTCTGAACCATCTACACCGCAATACATTAACGATATGTTATCGCAGTTTCTGGAGCTTCAATTAGTGGCTGATGTTGAGGTACGCATTATTGATAATTTGGCTGGCGCTGATATTACCTGGAGCATGGTTGGTGAGGCCGCTCGGGATATTGCCGCACATTATGATGAATTTGATGGCTTTGTTATTATGCATGGCCTAGATAACGTGCTGTATAGTGCTAATTTGGTCACCTTTATGTTTCATCGTCTGACCAAACCGATTGTATTTACCGGCATGGCGCATAACGAATCAACCACTCAAACAACTGATCAAGTCGTTTATCCTATCATCGGATTGCAAACCAATTTGCTCACCGCCGTGCAACTAGCCACCATGAATTGTAGAGGGGTGATATTAGCGTATGGGCCACATATTGTCCGGGCGGTACGAGCAGTACAACACCAGGGCGTGATTCAACCATTAGATAGTATCGGTGAAGAAGAAATCGCTCGGATTCAATTTGGGGTACAATTATTACCACATGCTCCCGAACGTTTATCTGACTCGGTAGAATTTTGGCCTGAATTTTCAGAGACAGTTCGATTAGTGCAATTTTATCCAGGTTTTCGTTTAAGCGAATCTGAAGCGGCCCAGTACAGTGCCATTGTGGCAGTTGGCTATGAAGAACAGTTAGTGCCAACCAACTTACCATTACTGGAGACCATACCGGTAGTGGTGCTGCTTTCAAAACCACCAATCGTGCCAGTACCTGAAGGGGTTATCATCATGCAAGGCATTACCTTGCCAGCGTTATTAACCAAAACCATGGTGGCAATCCGGCGCACTACCGATCCAGTGAAACTAGCTAGAGCCTTACGCAGAAACGATCACGATGAACTGTTATGATTGTATACGTACTGAATACTTCTGATACCGATATTGCCCAGTTAGTGCGTACTACTGGCACTACGGTTTGGACAAGCGTTCAGGATGCTCCCCGGCACGCCCTAGAAGGGCTGACTTTAAATGCTTTAGAACGAGTCAATGCTATTATTTTAGAAATTGCTCATCCGGCTGATGAATTATATTATATTTTGGCGCAGGCAATTATTCTACAAAAACCGACCTTATGTTTATATCCAAAAAATAAAGAACCACGTGAAGTATTACAACACTTATCTAAGCGTACTATTCCAGCTAGCGTTACTAAACGACCATATACCACTGCGACGATCGAAGAAACAGTTCGTAAATTTTTAAATGCCGTAGATTATTCCATTCCTGCCAGCGACATTCCTAATATTAAGTTTACTTTACGTTTAACTACCACCATGGAACGCTATCTTGATTGGTTAGCTCAAGAACGCCAATTGAACAAAGCCGAATATCTGCGGGCCATGCTGAAACGAGAATTAGATAACGACGATACTTATCAACAGTTTTTAAAAAACGATCCTTGACGATCTCGGTCAGTATGCTAATCTGGTAGTAGAAAAATTGAGGCGTCCGATCGAAATTACCGTTTTTTAACGGCAATCATTGGACGCCTCAATTTTTTTAGCCACAATACTGATAACCAGAATTTTGGCTAAAAGGTAACGTGTTTGTGGTACCAAAATTATTGGTACTGCGCACACGCTACAACCGATGTGGGGTACATCAGCATCGGTGAACACAATTTACGATATGATTTTCCCGGCGGCGCTCATTCATAGCTAACCAATCGTTAACTATACTCCTCCTGGTAATCATATCACCGTGGATGAGCAGAGTTGCCTCGGTAACTCTGCTCACTCGCGCAGTGCGCGCATTGCATCATCTAATTCTACAACTTTAACGTGTATTATTTATGGACTTAAACAAAGTCACTCTGATTGGTAATCTCTCAAAAGAGCCCGAACAAAAACAATTAAACACTGGTTCAACGGTCACGCGTTTAAACTTGGCCACGAACTATGTGTGGAAAGATAACTCGAGTGGTGAAAAGAAACAAAAAGTCGATTTTCATACCATCATTGGCTGGAATCGACTAGGCCAACGCATGAAACAATATCTTAAAAAAGGTGATAAAATTTACATTGAAGGTCGTATTGATAATCGGACCTATCAAAATAAAGAAGGTAAGACGCAATATTTTACCGATATCGTAGCCCAGCGTTTAATTATGCTTGGCAGCGGTAAAAAGAATCCCACCGCCACTGTGGTAGAAGAGGCTGATACCGACCCGGTACCGTTAGAAGATAGCCCGTTCTAGTGGTGTAGTTGTAGCAGAGGGAGGGGTGGTGTGTTGTATCATTCCATCTCTCCCTCTCATCACTGCCTTACACCAAAGATTTTGTTGATCGTAAAATTGCCGAATTGCGGTAACTTGAACATCACAGCGCCGTCGCGTAAAATTTTATCCACAGGAATTAAAGTCAAATTTTTCAATATTAAAATAGCTTTTTTGTGATTGCGCCGTCGCCAAAAAGCCATTGCGCTTTTTAATGATTTATTCGTACACTATAGTTAGGCTTTCGCTTGACTCGGTTGAGTGCAATTCCATCAGCCAGCGTGAGGTTCTGGATCCGGACGCCCCAGAACAGTAACGGACTCCTGGCTCGATGTAACTTTCCCGGCTGGTGTACTACTGTCATCAGCCGGGAGAGGCGAAAGTCAGAATCAATTAGTGGAATTATTCTCTAGAGCATGCCCCTACAATTTGCGAAAATAATATAGCTGTGCTAAACTAGTTTTACAAATCAACAAGCAGCGGCGTCCACCGACTGACTCTTAAATCTTATGGGTTTGGGATACGTGGTTGGACGTTTTTGTATTGTTGATAGATGAAGCTAGGAGGAACCATGAACCCGTTTGTGCGTCTGGTGAAGTTGGGCTGGTGGATCGCGCTGTTGCTGGGATTGATTGTGTGTCCGAGTCCGTCGCAGAACAACAGCCTGTACAACATGCTGGACGATATCCCGGAGGTGGAGATTTACTACCCGACGGTGGGGGAGTGGTGGTGCAGCTCTCAGGCTGATGACTGTCCTGATCTGGTGGTGAGTGGCTGGTTGTGCACTGGATAAGTGCGCCACTGTCCCGTTACCATCATGATTGTTTGTCCCGATCTGGCTGATCAGCTGGATCGGGACTACTTGCATACAAAGGAAGATCAAATTATAGTACTGTTGCCCAGTGGCCAGAAAGGACAGCCATGACACATCGTTCGCGCTCAATGCTGTTGTTGATAGCTGGAGGTTTGATACTGGTTCTGTTCATGATTTGGCCAAAGCAGAAGCCAGTGGGTGTGTGTACCCACCTGGGCCAAGCTGGCAGAGCATCCCCGGCCGTGGGCATTTGATATCTAGCATAACCGTGGCGGGCGTCGGACCAATCATGTCCAGCGCCCGTCCAAATTTCTACTCCAAGACTCAACTTATCCACTGTACAACTGATGGCCAGCAGCTTATACTGGTTTAAATTATTTACGATTAATCATTAAATGCATGTTTCGCCGATCTCATTTTTTTCTTGGTGCTAGTTTAAGCGCTTTTTTGATATTAACCTTAGCTGGTTGTGATGCTAGTAAAACTACAAATAGTAATGTCAGTAATCAAAATAAAACTGCCGTTATTGAAAAGCCTTTAGAACGTACTAACATAGATGACCTATTTACCCTTCAAGCAACAACAGCAGCAGCTGATGGAATTGATCCAAATACATCCTTCAGTTTTAAAAGCTCCATTGAGCTTACAACTGAACACCTTAAAGAGATGTTGCAGTTTACGCCTGAAATTGCCTATGCAGTTGAAACGGTTGGAGACAATGAGTTTGAAATTAAGCCAGATCAACCCTTGCAGAAAGGGGATATTGTATCCGCGACGATTGATCTGAAAACTTCAGGCGAAGATGAGCGCATAGATAAGCTTTTATCAGGTGATGATTTTTCTGTAACACAGGTGACTGGCGATATAGAAGTAGTAATACACACAGAGCAAAAACCAAACGCAGAAGAATTACATACTGCTGCAGCCTTGAATATTCAGCGTAGCTATGAAAAGACTGTTTTTTCAGAGGAAGATTTAATTAAGGTTACCATCCAAACAACACTCAATTCCGCACTGCCAGAGACTGATCAAAGCTATCAGGTGATTGATATGATTCCGGCAGGTATGCGTTTAGTGACCAGTTTGCGTGGACATAGCGCTTACCCGAAAGATAACGAACAAGCTAGGCCATATCATATTGATAGACAACGTATTTCTTTCTTCGTTAGTCCTAGTAATACTTCATTTACATATTATTTGCGTCCAATTAGCCAAGGTCAATTTACTGCGGAGGCACCTATTATTCAATCGTACTACTTCCCTGATATGAGAAATTCAGGCATGGAAGATGTTATCACGATTGAATAAAGCAATCCTACATGTATGCTGCTCATAAGTTTGCTGCTATTGTTTTTGGCGGCACCAAGTAATCTGAATAAAACTGTGACGACGGTGTGGCACGGTGGAGTAGCACCCCACCACGTATTGATTATGAATGAGATTGAGCGTTTTTGGAAAACAGCGAATTCACAATACGATCCTGTTGTCATCATTTTGGTGGGACCAGATCATCACAATATTGGTCAAACCGAAGTTACCACAAATCAACAAGGCTATAATTATTTATCCGATCTACCATTTGTACAGATAGATTCAGTCATCGAACAAGATCATTCCATTCAAACACATTTATCAATTATCAAAGAATTGTTTCCAGGAATACCGATACTACCATTGGTGATTCGATCTGATGCCAACCAGGAACAAATACTCACTCTGGCGCACCGCTTGCATAACAGTTTAGATGGAATAGGTGAGGTATTTGTTGTAGCCTCCGTAGATTTTTCTCATTATCTTCCACTGGCTGAAGCTGAACAAAAAGATATAGAGAGCCTTAGCCGCGGTAATGAATTTTTCATATAACGAATTACAATTCTATGAAGCAGATCATATGGATTCTGATGAAGCAATTATACTGATGAGCGAGGTAGTGTGTCCGTCACGTGATTGTTCTTGGGAAGTGTTATATCACGGTAATTCTGAAGATTATATCCCTTCGTATAATTTAACAACAAGTTATTTCAGCCTCTTCCTTAAGTAAGTTATCACGTCTCCGTTATTGGCACATCGCGCCCAAGCAATTTCAACAATTTGATGAAGCATTTACTGCATATTTGAAGAAAAAGCCATATTTTTATAAGCATTAGTGTAGTTTAACCTGGAATCCAAGTCCAGTGGATTGCTAAAATTTGACGGAAATGTTGTAGAAAGTGTCACAAGGTGTAATAATGTGCAGGAAATGAGAGATTCACAAGCTATCAGAAATATCAGAGTGGAGGATTATCCAACTCGAGGTTCGTTTCAAGAACGCATAGAGTTTCTTTTGCAATTTGGTATCCTTGCACCTTCCACACATAATACGCAGCCCTGGCTGTTTAAAGTAGAGAACAATATCTGTAAGTTACACTACGATAAAGCACGTATATTACCCGCAGCTGATCCAAAACAGAGAGATTTACATATAAGTTTGGGTTGTTGTATCGAAAACATTCTTACTGCAGCCTGGGTATTTAAACTCAGTGCAGATGTTCAATATTTTGATAGCAAATCAGATACATTGCGAGCGATGCTAACATTTAGAGATGACCCTGTAAAAAATATAAATGAAAAGTATTTATCAACTATGCAATCCCGCGTTAATGTGCGGGGTTTTTTTGATGATCTGCCAATCGACACGGATATACTGGATGGCATTGAATTATTAGAAGATAATATCGAGCTGAAAATTATTATTAATAAAAAAGTCATTCAGGAGATAAGTAGTCTTTCTTTAGATGGCATTACAAAGGCCTATGGTAATGATGAATTTCGAAATGAAATTGGGACCTGGGTGCGAAATAATTTTTCTGGAGCTAATGATGGGATGGTTGGACATTCCTTACGAATGTCAACTCTCGTGTCGGTAGTATTTCCCTTTATGGTTAAACGCGTAAATTTGAAAAACAAAGTAATTGAGATCAATAAAAAACAGTGGGAAACGGTCCCAGGAGTATGTGTGTTGAGTGGTGAAGAAAATATTATTAGTTGGATGAAGGTAGGTAGGTTAGCTGAAAGGTGCATGTTGTTACTTGAAAATAAGGGTATTAGGTCTTCCATATTTCAAGCAGCGATTGAATTTGATTACTTACAAGAAGGATTAAAAAAATTATTAAAAATGAAGCACCTCCCGCAAATTCTTTTTCGAGTCGGGTATATGACTTCTATACAGAATACATTTAGCCGGCGCTTGCTAGTTAAAGAGCGTATGCTTTAAAACAGCTAGATTTATGAATATACAGAATCTTTTTTCACTCCTTGAGAAAGAGCGGAATAGTAAGAATACTTTAGGTAATTCTACACCTGTAGTTTATGATTTGAGTAAAAATAAGGACGTTGGAAAAGTAAAATCACTACTTCAAAAAAAACTAGTCTGGAAAATTGTTGACGATACCGACGAGCAAAAAAGAGAATTTTATTTTGTACAAAATCCAAAAGCGCTTAATAGCGTCAACCGCGGAAACAAAAAATTTAAAAAGTTACCAATTAATTCTGGACGTTGGGTTTACTATCCTTGGAGTGGTAGTCTCGTGCATATCCTCGAACCGAACGACTATAAATCTTTGAGAACATCACGCAATAAATTTCTGATTACTGAGAAAGAGCAAAAAAGGTATGAAAAATCCGAGATCGCATTTGCAGGCTTAAACGTAGGAAATCCAGCCGCAGTTTCCATAGCTTTAGAAGGGGGTGAAGCAATGCGTTTTGCAGACAATGATGTATTGAGCGTTTCTAATTTAAATCGATTCCGGTCGGGCATCCAGGATTTGGGGATAAATAAGGCGATGCTAACGGCTCGACAGGTATACGAAATAAATCCTTTTGTGGAGATCAATGTTTTTGCAAGCGGAATTAACTCCGGAAACATTCAAAAATTTATTTTAAATCCAAAAGTAGATATAATTGTGGAAGAAATGGATCATTTGCCATTAAAATTAGAGATTAGAAAATTTGCAAAACGTCACAGGGTACCAGTTGTTATGGTAACTGGCAATGGCGAAAATGTTATTTTAGACATTGAACGCTATGATAGAAACCCCAAAATGGCCATGTTAAACAATAAACTTTCCAAAAACGTGCAAGACAGGATAGTAGACGGAGAACATATTCAATCAGTTCAAGAGTTTGCTGGACTTTGCAGAGATTTTATTGGTAAGAAATACTTGACTAAAAGGCTTAATGCCTCTTTTGAGCAGATTGGAGAATCTTTGGCAGCTATTCCTCAATTGGCGGAGGCTTCGTTTTTACGTGGCGCAGTTCTTAGCAATGTAGTTCGGAGAATTATATTGGGAGAAAATATTAAATCTGGTCGTTATATAATAAAAATGGATCAGTTAGGTTTATAATATTTGTGGAACAAATTGACGTAAAAAATTATAAGGAATTTGATAATCATGAACGTGTTATTAAGGTCGAGGATGATAATATAGGCCTTAAGGCATATATTGCGATTCATAATAGCAACCTAGGTCCAGCGATAGGAGGGACCCGCATGTATAATTACAGAACTGAAAAAGAAGCTATTTCAGATGCTCTAAATTTATCTAAGGCAATGACCTATAAATGCGCACTATCCGGAATAAAACAAGGCGGAGGTAAGGGGATAATTATTGGAGACCCCAAAATTGACAAGACAGAAGAACTAATAAGAACATACGCGAAGAAAATTGATGAATTAGGCGGAAGTTTTATAACAGGAGAAGATGTAGGTCTTAGTGAAGAGGATGTGCAGGTAATGTTTGAAGAATCAAATTATTTTGTTGGTAAATCCGGTTTAGCTGGCGATCCATCGCCTTTTGCTGCGCAAAGTGTTTTTTACTGTATGCAAGCAGCCATAGAGGATTACATGAGAGCAACTTCTTTTGACGGGGTTTCTGTGGCAGTGAAAGGGGTTGGTAAAGTTGGTAGTTCATTAGTGGATTTGTTGGTTAAAGCCGGAGCTAAAGTTGCCATAGCAGATATTGATGATGCGCAAATTGATAAGATATTGAGACGTTATTCAAATATTGAAGTTGTTCACCCAAAGGATATTCATCGATTCAATGCTGATATATTCGCACCTTGTGCACTCGGAGGAGATATAAATGATAAAACGGTATTAGAATTGAAAGCTAAGATCATTTGCGGAGGTGCGAATAATCAGTTAGCGCAACCAGAAGTTGGAGATAGGTTACATAAAAAAGGCATCTTGTATGTTGTTGATTATGTTGCAAATGCCGGTGGGTTAATTAATGTAGTTGATGAATTGGAAGAAGAGGGATACTCTAAAGAGCGGGTTATGATGAGAATACAAATAATAAAAGACACAATAAAAAATCTAATTGCCTTATCCGAAGATCAAGATATAGCAACAAGCCGATTTGCAGATATGATGGCCAAATGCATTTTTAATAAAGACTCAAATGCGTAACAGTAAACAAATTGTTGATTCTATTAAGAGTCGGGATAGTAATTTCTGGATCCACGAAGGCAATAGGCAGTCCTTAAGGCTTTTTCACAAAGCCGCTCAGCGTGTTCCCGCCTATAAAGACTTTTTAAAGAAAGAAGCTATTAAACCTGCTCATATTAAAACTTGGGATGATTTTCAAAATGTGCCCCCAGTAAATAAGAAAGATTATTTAATGAAGTATCCGATCGAAGATTTGTGTTGGGATGGAAAATTGAATAATGCGCTAGTATATACAGCTACTTCAGGATCGACTGGCGAGCCGCTGTATTTCCTTAGAACCGAGCAGCTGGATTATCAATATTCATTAATAATCAAAGTCCTTCTTGATAATAAAAAGCAAAGTCACCGAGAATCGACGCTTGTTATCAATGCGTTTAGCATGGGTGTATGGATAGGTGGGCTCATTACCTATAAAGCCTTTGAAATAGCTTCTAGGAAATGGGGTTATTCACTATCTATTATTACTCCAGGCATAAATATGCCGCAGATTCTATCTGCTTTAAAAAAACTTTCACCAAAATATAAGCGCACGATATTAGTTGGTTATCCACCTTTCGTAAAGGATATATTGGATACTGCAGTAAGGGAAAAAATTGATTTAAAAAAGTTGCACACGCGATTTTTGTTCGCCGCTGAAAGTTTTGATGAAAATTTTAGACAATATATTTATAAAATAGCTGGAGTACAGAATATTTTAACAGATACTATGAATGTATATGGCTCTGCGGAACTTGGTGCAATGGCGAGCGAAACGCCATTTACGATTTTACTCAGAAAGGAAGCCATAAAAAAGAAATCTCTATATCGAAAATTATTAAATCAAGCTCACCGAATTCCAACGGTTGCTCAATACTGCCCATACTTTATTAATTTCGAGGCAGTAAATGGAGAATTGTATATAACTGGAGATAACGCAATTCCATTCGTACGATATGCAATTGGCGATCAGGGTGGGGCCATGCCCTTTTCTAAAGCAATAAATATATGCAAAGAGAATGGCGTGGATATATCAAGAAATATTTCTAGTGCAAAAATTAAAAATACTCTCACTCAATTGCCCATTGTATATGTATACGAGAGAAAAGATTTTGTTATCTCATTTTATGGATTACAGATGTATCCTGAACATATCCGTGAGGCGTTACTTAGCTCTTCACTTGAAAAATTGATAACTGGTAAATTTACAATTGAAACAAAATATGATAATAAACAAGATCAGTTTCTTGAATTAATGATTGAATTAAAACCTGGCGTTTTGATATCTATGGTGGAGAAAAATAAGATTTTAGAGAAGGTCATGACTGTTCTAAAAGTTAAGAATTCAGAATTTAATGAGTTACATAAGTATTTAGGTAATCGCGCAGTCCCTCGATTGGTTTTCTTTGGGTATCAGGACCCAAAGCATTTTACTCAGGGCGTGAAGCAAAAGTGGGTTATCAAATGATAATTGTATTTAATCTTAAGAATGGTATACTTCATCCATGGAGATCGCAATTTCGATAGCCACAACAATTGGCAGTTGGTTGCTAGGCTTTTTCGTTTTTTTTAGAGATAAGAAGAGTGCAACTAATGTTTATTTTGCATTAATGATGGTTTTAGTTGGGTGTTATTCAATTTTCAACTATTTATCATTACATAGTATAACAAACGAAGTTGCTTTCTTTTGGGCTAAATTTATTTTATACGCGTCAATTTTTATTGGTCCCTTATTGTATTTTTTCGTGAGCACATTTCCTGGAACGAAGTTTTTTTTCAGTAAAAAAATACAAATACCAATTATTATCTGGCTCAGTATTAATATAGTTTTAGTAGCATTAAATTTAGTTTTTAAATCGGTCACGCTTGATAATGGAAGCTTAGAAATTAATTATGGTCCACTTTTGCCATCTTTTGGTTTCCTCCAAGTTGCAACAATTTTAATGGCTTCCATCGTTTTAATTAAGCGTTACATAAAGGCAAAAGGAATCTTAAAAATACAATTAAAATTTATCACATTTGGAATCGTAATCAGTTTTATACTCGCACTTTTAGTTACACTTATCCTCCCGCTTTTAGGGGTGACATATTTAATAGCGCTAAGTCCGTTTTTTTTCCTAACCGCCGGTATCGCTGTTGCGTATTCAATTGTAAGACATCATTTATTTAATATTAAAGTCATTGCTACAGAAGCACTAGTGATAGTTATTTGGATTATACTATTCTCGAAAGTGTTTGTATCCAACTCGGCGCCCGAACGAATCGTAGATGTGTTAACATTGTCAATCACCATCCTCTTCGGAATCCTCCTCATCCGTAGCGTCATCAAAGAAGTCCGGCTGGCCGAGCAGCAGTACGAAATGGTAGCCACGGTATCCCACCAACTTCGCACCCCACTCACCCCCGTGCTGGGATACGCAGCCATGATGGACCAAGGTGATTTTGACGGGAATCCCAAAGAACTTAAAGATGCCGAACACAATTTATTTATTGCCACCCAACGGCTGCGTAATATCATTAACGACTTTTTACAAATCTTTGAATTGGAAGGCGAACATAAAATTGATGTGGAGAAAACCACGCTCAAACAGTTAGTGGCAGACGCCATAGCCGGAGTGGAAGAAAACTACAAACAGAAAAACTTATATCTCAAACTCGAAAACCCCAACAACGTAGACGCAACTGTTTCCGGAGACGTGAAGTTGCTGGTCCAAGCCGTAAATAACTTATTGGATAACGCGCAGCGCTATACCCAGGAAGGTGGAACCACCGTAACCGTAGGCATGGAACGGGGTCGTGCTATAATTAAAGTTCACGACACCGGTATTGGTTTGGATGATAAAGACAAAGATCGCCTGTTCTCTAAATTCTACCGCAGCGATGCCGCCAAGGAAGTGCGGCCGGATGGTTCCGGTTTAGGCCTGCCCATTGTGAAGAATGTTGTTGAAGCCCATGGCGGACGCGTGCGCGCGGAAAGTGAAGGTCGCGGTAAAGGCACCACATTTATCATTGAACTACCAATAAAAGGAAAGTAAATCTATGAATAACCATAAAAGTGTATTATTAGTTGAAGATGAGCCAAGCATAGTAGCAATGTATCAGTTGAAATTTATAGCCAGTGGTTTTGAATTTTACGCCACCGCGGATATTCATGAGGGTTTCAATTTGGCGAAACATCATCAGCCAAGCGTAATTTTGCTTGATATTAAATTGGGTGACCAAAGCGGCATGGATTTATTGAAGATGCTTAAGGCCGAAGATAGTACCAAGGCTATTCCGGTGCTCATGTTTAGCAACGCTTACCAGAAAGAATATGAAAAAGCGGCCATTGAACTGGGCGCCAAAGAGTTTGTTTTGAAAACAAAAGTTCTTCCAGACGAAACTATCGCCATTGTTAATAAATACTTATAATAGCGCCGTCGATGGAAATGTTATCCACAGGCCGTTTTGGATCGCTTTCCTAACAAATATGGACATTTTTGGCTTTGCGCCGTCGTGCCGGACGACTTGTCTAATTTTCCGTGCGGTGGTAAGGGTTTAATACTTAACGAAGTGTGATATTGTAAAATTAATCTGGTAAATTTTTTTAACTCAATCTGGAATATATGTTGCCATTAATCGTTTCAATAATTGCATTGATCACTAACTCCATTCTTGCTTTTTTGCTCATTCGAAAAGGTTTAAAAAATGCAACGCACCTCACGTTTTTTTTACTCATCCTCTCTTACATAGTATACATAGTACCGAATTATGTTGCTGGAGTTACTGAATCTGCATTAGTAGCTTTATGGAATATTCGATTAACAATGAGTATCGCAATTTTTCAAACGGTTTTATTTTTTATTTTTGCAAAAACATTTCCAAATAAAAAAATAGCTTTTTCGAGAAAAAAGCTTTATTTATTACTGTTGTATAGTTTTAGTGTATCACTTTTTTGTCTTACGCCGTGGGTTTTTTCCGACGTGGAATTAGTAGAGGGGAGTGTTAAATTTCAAAATGAATTTGGACTAGTAATATTTGGTTTTACGACAGCAACATTTATTATTTTAGGACTCTACCATTTAGTTAGAAAGTATAAAACAGCAAACGGGATATTAAAAATGCAGTTACTCTACATTATCATAGGTACCTTAACAACATACGCATTGTTTTTCTTTCTTGCATTTTTATTTGCAGCAGTCACAAATACAGATTTTTTTCCGAAGATTGCAGCAATTTTTCTTCTGCCATTCACTATCCTCGCCACCTACGCCATTATCCGCTACCGCTTTATGGACATCCGCTTCTTTGTAAAACGCAGCACCGCCTACCTGGTAAGTATTGTGGTCGTTGTGGCGGTGTATGCGGCCGTGATATTATTCGCTCAGCAAACCTTAGTGGAACAGTTACAGTGGCATCCCACCATCACTCTCATTGCCGCGGTGATTCTTATTGCCATATCGGTAGAGCCACTGCGAACGTGGATTATTCGCGTGATTAATGACGTTCTGTATTCCCCGCGCGAGAAAAAGCGCGTGAACTTACGCAAGCTGGCTAAGCATACCAATCAAGAGAAGAAATATCTCGAGCAGCGGTATGCCAAACAATTGGAAGTCACCGCGGAGGCAACCGAGTATATTCGTAAAGCCGCCTTGCAAGTGATGGGTACGTACCTGGGATTTTTAGAGGGCGCCGAAGTGCGGATATTCATACCCGATACCAACCGGAAAAGTTTTGTGCTGGTGTATGGTGACAATAAAAAAATAACCAAAATTATTCCGCAAGATCCGTTACATTTGTTTGTCGCGCAGAAACCGCATATCTTGGTGACCAAGGAAATTCCCTACCTGCTGCAGGATGATTTGTATTTGGAAAAAGAGCGATTAGCCGAAGTGGAACATTTTCTGATAAAGAATAATATTGAAGTGGTGGTGCCGGTTGGCAATTACGACGCGCTGAAGGCCATTGTGTTTATTGGGTCAAAACCCGACCATGGTTTGTTCACGCAAGAAGATATTATCGCGCTGCGGGCGTTTCAGCATGAAGCTAAGCCGGCCATTGAGGGGCTGGTGAATTATCGCTTCGCCGTTCAGGCCGGGCCGTTTATGGAATAATTGAATGTAGTGGTTTGAAGTGATCGTACATTCGCTTGTTTTATGGAGAAAAATATGCTAAAATTGTGTCATGAAACGAGCTCAACGAACTAGTCTGAAATTCAAACCACGCCAAACTTTGTTCTGGGATGTAAATCCAAAAATAGTCGATCCTAAGAAGCATGCGACGTACGTTATTGAGCGTATTATGGATTTTGGTCAAGACGATGAAATACGGTGGATGTGGCACTATTACCCCAAAAAAAGCTTACGGCAGGTCGCATTTAAATCTCGTGTCTTGCAACCGCGTAGCCGAGTTTTTTGGCAACTGGTGCTCAAATGAAATGGCACACTTCAGCATTACCGGCAGCCACTGTTCGAGCTTTAAAATACTGCGCTGAGCAAACTTGGTTAAGGCGATCACGTTGGTATTTGGCTGGCGGAACAGCTTTGGCACTCCAAGTTGGGCATCGTCGGTCAGTCGATTTGGATTTTTTCTTGCCGAAAAATAAATTTTCGTCGCGGCAGTTAATCAGTCGATTGCCAGATGACATCTGGCAAGGTGATATTGTCACGGATGATACGATTTATGGAAAACTATACAAGGCCAAAGTGAGTTTTATTGCCTATCCGTTTTTTCATCGCGTGCAGCCATTCTGTTGGTTTGGCAATGTGCGGGTACTTGATTTTCGAGACATCGCTGTAATGAAAATAATTGCCATCAGCCAGCGCGGCCGTAAGCGTGATTTTCTTGATTTGTATTGGTATATCCAGCATCAAGAATCCTTAATTGATGTTTTATTACGTTTACCGAAACAATATCCAACAGTGGCTCATGATTACAATCATATTTTAAAAAGTTTGGTGTATTTTACAGATGCTGAACATGATCCCATGCCACAGCTTTATTTTTCAGCCGCCTGGCCAAAGGTAAAGCAGTTTTTTCAGAGGGAAGTAGGGTACACAACGCGGCAACTTGTTTTGTAAGTTTCCGGTTTTGGTTTAGGCCGTATTCGTACCTTTGAGAATGGGTTTACCAAAGCGGATATGAGGATGTGCGATAATCTGAAAGTTATCCACCAGGCGGTTTGCGAATATTTTTCACCCGTGCTATCCTCACACTATCCTCCTTCGCCAAGGCTTCGGAGGACAGGCAACTTAGCTAGAAGAAAATGCGTCCAAACCTTTGCAACAGCCCGTTTCGCACGAAACCCTGTTCTGAAGTGTGGACGTTTGTTTATTTATACGCGTTGAATCACCCACCCGCCATCGCAAAGCGAAGCCGTTGTGGGCGTGGCAGATGGCACAGATAATTAAGATTACACATTTATGACTATGACAAAACAAAAATATCCGGTTATTTCAGAAGATTGTTCAGTATGCTTAGCTGGTAAGCGTGCCAATGAAGAGAATCGTGAATTATCGTACGAAGAGCTTGTGGAAGCGTTTCAACAAGCTAAATCTTCGAATAACGATTCCTAAAAAAAATTATGAAACACATCATCGCACTACTTGCCACTTCATCACTTGTCATGTTTGTTGGTTGCACCACAACGTATGCTCCAGAGAATATCAACAAAGCTGTAGAAAATTCAAATACTAGTATTGTGGCGGAAGATAAGTTGTTTGACGACATATTGCTTGAGCCTAACTTTACAGATGTTGAAAGTTTAAAAGTAGCATATTGGAATTACGATGGCGATGAAGTATTAAATGTTGCCACATTTGATTTACATGAAAGACATGTGTTTGAGAATCGTGAGTATCATGTGACTAACAGTGGATATTACGGGTCTTCAAAATATGGCAGTGCGAATTCGAGTGCAATAGTGCAAGTCGACACTGAAACAAATGGCGCAATAGTAAGAATTAGTAAAACGCCAACTTTAGGTTCAACACCTCCATATTATAATATGTACTATAAGCTAGATCTGGTTTCAGACAACGCAGTTGAACTATATAAGTCAGACAAAGTATCATACTCAAATTGGGTGTTTAATCCAGATACAGATTTAATAACATTTGTTGAGAGCACTCAAAAATACGCTGAGTACTCTGAGAATTCCAAATATAGTATTGTCACAATTGATCTAGATGGCAATATAGTTTATCGACTAGATAATTTATCCTATGATCAATACTTTAGGGACTCAACTGAATTCTTTATAGGTGATAATGGATCTGTTTTATTTGCGAATGCAAAAGATGGCATTCTTACTTTATATGATTATCGAATGTCGACCAATGAAATTCTAGAGCAACAACATGTTGTCGATTCTAGGAGTACTGGTGCTGTTAGTGAGAACTTCGGATTTAACGGTAAAATGTATGCGGAGTCCCCATTTAGTTCTGACTTACATGTGTATAATTTATTAAATTCAGACAGTAATACTTATCAAGTAAATAGTGTGAATAATAATCGTATATATTTTAATGACACAGGTACGGGTGTATTTATCAAGACACGTGGCGAAGGCTTAAGTCGAATTGAATACATTTCGTTGGAGGATGGAAGTTCTAAGGAAGTATATTCACAGACTACTATTGAAGGCATTAAAGATCCAAACATTATTGAATATATTAATGGCATTCTTCTTTTTGAAGCGGAAAAGAAACTAAATGTTTACTACAAAGAAAAAGTACAGAATCTTGGTAGTTTTAATACTGATGTTTCTATTTTAGGCGTTTGGACTGAATAATTAATTAAACAAATTGATATAAATTGTAATTAATTGAAATGATGAACAAACTACTCGCAACTATCCCAATTCTTACTACCGTCCTGCTGGCTGGCTGCCAATCAACCCAGGTGATTTCTAACATCAATACTGGAGACACTTCCGCCGAAGGCGGAGAGGCACTGAATAGCAATAATACTAACAAAATTATTATAGAAGAAAATTATAATGCGAACATCAACCAAGAAAAAGAAAAAATATTTAATGATGAAATGACTGAAAAAATAAATAATCAAACAATACCATCGTCTTGTTTTCATTTTATTATTAATCATGAGTTTGTTGATCCGAACCCAATTTATTATATTCAATATATTGAAGTGCTAGAGCCACTGGCGGTCGAATGGCAGTTTGGGAGGATTTGTGAAAGTGCTGATAATAGTGGTTATATTGTTGTTGTAAATAAACAATACATAGATGATGATCGAAGTTCATTGGCTCTTGAAAAAACAAATTCTGTATACCACGTAGATGAATATGAGTTGGCACCTGATTATGATACGTATTATCATATTTATCACTTTAGTGATCGCTTAATGAAATTAATTCACAACGGAGTAACAAAAAATTATGAACCGGGGCAACTGTCTTTTATTACTGAATTAGCTTGGGCCGGAGCACTTTCAGGATGTTCTGTGGAGCCAGGTAATTTTCTAACAAATGGTTTAGTTATTGGATGTGGCAGTGGAGATAATGGCTGTGCAACCATTAAGTATGCTAATTGGAATATTCTTACAAGTGAAAGTCAGTATTTAGGTCAATGTACCAATAATTGTGATCTTTATCCTGATGAAGCTTTTGAATTAAGTTGTCAATAATAATTATGATATATCTTTTCATCACTCTCATTATATCTTCTCTCGTCGTGTTTACCGGCTGCACGATCACCCAAGTGCCGACTAACTCTAACGACAATACGAATGTTGTTGCTGAAGCGAATGTGAATAAAGCCACAACAAATACAAACGTTGCTGTAGTTAATATCAATGAAGTGTTTGAAGATGTAGAAACTACAAATGAGGTAGACACTTCAGATTGGCTTACATACACCAATGAGGAATATGGGTTTAGGTTTAAGTATCCGAGGGAGTGGTCAATTCAGGAGAGAAAAAATTATATCAATATTTTTTCAGCCAAGCAATCAGAATTACTAAAAAATGATCCCCAAACCTCTGCTCAAATATATATTAGTGTACTGAATGATCCTAATCCAGAGCCTATACAGGAACTTTATAAAAATGAAAAGGATTTTAAACTGATTCAATCAGATTCAGCAGTGATGATTATTTCATACGAAGATTTTAATGAATACGCTAACTCATCAAGTATTTATTATTATTTTCAAAATAAACAAAATAACATCATCAGGGCAACTTATTTTAAGGACAATCTTGAGGCAGACTTAATCAAAAAGATAATAAATACTGTTCAATTTAATTCCTAAGTTAGTTTTGACCAACTCAATACGTGAGTTGGTTCAACTAGCTCAGGAATCATCCTGACTAGACTCGCACCTTCACAAGTGAGGTTCAACATGGAACGGTACATCGGTGCCTTCCTGCTCGGCATCATGACGATGCTCGGGCTCACCAACTCGGTGTTCGCTGACTCGGCCGCCACCTCATTCCGCTTCCCTCTCAACAACTACAGCATTAATGATGGCTGTAGGGAGTGGAAGTGGTACGGGGATTATGACGGCGACGGTGACAGCGAGTACCACCTGGCTGACGATGTCTGTGCTTCTGCTGGCACGCCGGTGTATGCTGCTGCTAATGGAATCGTCAAGGCCGCTCTCGCCTGACCCGCCTACACTTCCCGGAGAGTTGAATAATGAGCATATAATGTGCGCTGGACCATTTGCTGACGTTCATGGGCGAGTGTTTCCCACCAGAAATGGAGTAAGCTAAAATTTTCATGGTACCGTTGCGCGTTCTGTC